>DDYM01000046.1:24422-34907 GCA_002347985.1 Bacteroidetes bacterium UBA2234 | reverse complement strand
AGCACCGAGGGCTTGGCTTTGTTGAAGAACTTTGCCTACGGAATTTGTGGATGCGCCGGCGATTGGACCCCAGGTCACTTTATCGACGAAACCGTTTCCAACATTCGTGAAACAGTAGGAAACGACCAAGTTATTTTGGGATTATCAGGCGGTGTAGACAGCTCGGTTGCAGCATTATTGCTTCACAAAGCGATTGGAAAGCAGCTTCATTGTATCTTTATCGATAACGGCTTACTGCGCAAAAATGAATTCGCCTTGGTTCAAGATGCATATAAACAGTTGGACTTGAACGTAATTGCAGTGGATGCCTCGCAGCAATTCTACGATGCCCTGGCTGGTTTAACCGATCCTGAAGCGAAACGAAAAGCAATAGGTCGCGTTTTCGTAGAAGTATTCCAAGAAGAAAGTCTCAAAATCAAAGACGCGAAATGGTTGGCCCAAGGCACAATTTACCCTGACGTTATTGAAAGTGTGAGTGTAAAAGGTCCAAGCGCTACCATCAAAAGTCACCACAACGTAGGTGGACTTCCAGAAAAAATGAGTTTGAAAATCATCGAACCACTGCGTAGTCTATTCAAAGACGAAGTGCGCAGAGTTGGCGATACGATGGGTTTGCCGCACGAAATATTACATCGACATCCATTCCCAGGACCTGGATTGGGTATCCGTATTTTGGGCGATATCACTGAAGCGAAGGTGAGATTGTTGCAGGAGGCGGATTGGGTTTACATGGAAAAATTGCGTGAATATGGTTGGTATGAGAAAATCTGGCAAGCGGGCGCAATTTTGTTACCCATTCAAAGTGTAGGTGTTATGGGCGATGAAAGAACCTACGAGCAAGTGGTTGCATTGAGAGCTGTTACGAGCACAGATGGCATGACGGCCGACTGGGTTCATTTGCCTTACGATATTTTGGCCGACATCAGCAATAGCATCATCAATCGTGTAAGAGGAATCAATCGCGTGGTTTACGATATCAGTTCCAAGCCACCCGCAACAATTGAATGGGAATAATTGATTAACTTACAATAAAATACATGACTCCAAGATCAGGCCTTTTCACATCAATCAGTCATCTCAGTGTGAGAGGTTTGTGTCTGTGTATCGGGTTGATGTTTTTCCATGCTGGGATTCAATCACAAGACTCAAATATGGGTCGACCCATCGAAGGAATTACACCACAACCCACCCAAGGCCCATTGAGAATTGGCATCGCACTACCGTTTCACGCCAGTGGAACTAAGCAAAATGCCCTAAGCGATGCGATGCTAGATTATTACTTGGGATTGAAACTCGCGTTTCAAGAGTTGGAAGCAGAAGGATTCAAGGCCAATGTTACGGTTTACGATACCGAACCAACGGACAGTCTTCCCCTCAACCAATTGGCATTAAAAAATATTGCATCGAACAAGAATTTCATCGATAACAATATCATCATTGGGCCAGTGTATGAGCAGAATTTCAAGGATTTGATTTCATCACCAAATGGAAGCTGGATAAACTCAGCCAACAAACCAACCCTAGCGAGCGTACCGAACGGAAGTACAACTTCTGAAAATATTTCAGGGAATCCTCAGCTTTGGATATCACCGCTCACTTACATCAAACCCAAGGCTCAAAAGGGTTTATCAACCGGCCCCTTTCCAAATATCAACTTTTTCATTAACGATACTTTACGATACAAATCTGTGGCTAAAAATGTGGTCCGCATGTTTCCTAAGCATCGCATTTGCCTCATCATAGACGCAGCAAAAACCAGCAAGCCCAAGGCCCTCATATACAAAGCATCGATGTTCAAACCCAATGGCAAACTAGTTACAATTCATACAATCAAGGACGGGGTTTTAACCCCAGCATTGCCAAAACGCGACAGTATTATTTTGGTTGCATGCACCGATGACGTTGCCGTGAGAATTCCCCTAGAGAAACTCATTGAGAAACGACAGCAATGTTGGATCATCGGCGATTTAAGTTGGTTTGAAGACAAGCGATATTACAGTGGTTTGAACGATGAAATTTGCATTTACCCAACGGTGAATTTTACAGATTTTCACGACACAGCGACTTTGCATTTTTCAAAGAAGTTCTTCTCTACCTATGGCACAGAACCCAGTCGTTTCGCCTTCATTGGATATGACCAGGGCAGTTATTTGGGATTCAGTTCTATGGCATTTGGACCCAATTTTGTTTCTTCCTTACCCGATGCAACTTATGAGGGCCTGATCAATTCCATTCACATTCGCGGTGGCGGCTCGGCGCCTTATAACGACGGGATTCGCTTTGTTGTAATTTATGAAGACACCCCGCATTTGTTTAATCAGTAGTATTTCCGTGCATTTTCCATTCAAAAATTGGGAAACTCCATTTGGAAAATAACTGGTTGGCTCCCTATTTAGCAAGGCATTAGATTACATCATGACTACCCTATCAATCGCAACAACATATCCTTACATTTTTTATCAAAACTGTGCAACTTTGATATTTGAGTACGATGGAGGCACGCCATTTCATTTGTATTTGAAGTCGTGTTTTAAGGAAAATAAAAATTGGGGCAGTAAGGACAGAAAGCGTTACAGGAGTGCCTGTTATTACTTCTGGCGAAACGCCTTCGGCGTTTCGCGCCAATCCCCGGATATCATTCTCAACTGGTTGCAGACACATTTCACGCCCCAAATGAGTCAACCCGAAATCAACAATGAATATAGCCCTTACAAATCGCTGGCTTCCAATCTTAGCGAAAACATCACCCTAGAAACCCTCACAAAATGGTTTGTCACAGAACCCCTCGTTTGGTTGTCTAATGGTAACATATCACTCAAAGGCCTTCAATCACAAATCACCAAAGCCGGGATCTCCATCGAACTGAGCCATTTGAACGCTATTGCCGTCTCAGCCCAAGCCAACCTCAACCCGTGGGTGGAAAATGGAAACGCGTATATTCAAGACATTTCCTCGCAATCAGCGATGGATTGGACAAATCAGCCCATGGCTGCGTATTGTCATGCCAACAGTGCCGTATGGGATTGCTGCTCCGGTGCAGGAGGAAAATCGATTTCCCTGCTCAAACAATTCCCTACCACCAATCTCACTTGCTCCGATGTGAGATCCAATATCCTAGACAATCTTAAACAGAGATTTCAATTGCTGGGACTCAAACAACCCAAGGTATTTACTGCTTCATTAAACGGATACAGTGAGAATCTGGCAAATCAAAATACCAACCTAACATACAATGTAATTCTCGCCGATGTCCCCTGCTCTGGTAGCGGCACATGGCGCAGAAATCCAGAAAATTTACATTATTTCGATCCGCAAACAATTGACGCATTTGCCAACAAACAACTCAGTATCGTTGAAAATGTACTTCCCTGCTTGGCCATTGGTGGGTATTTGGTATACCTAACCTGCTCGATATTTTCTGCCGAAAACGAAAACAATGTTCAACGAATTCTTGATTCGAACCCAAATCTACAGAAAGTTTCAGAAGAATTTTGTGGAGGAATTGAACTCCAGGGCGATTTTATTTATCGCTGCGTAATTCAGAGATTGAGTTAATTGGAATCGTAAGCCCATTTGAGGTAAATACTACCCCAAGTAAAGCCCCCACCAAAACTACTAAGTATCAAGTTATCGCCTTTTTTCAATTGCTTTTCCCACTCCCAAAGGCACAAAGGCAAAGTTCCAGACGTAGTATTTCCGTACTTCTGAATGTTAATCATCACCTTGTTCTTATCCAAACCCATTCTATCTGCCGTAGCATCGATGATTCGCAAATTTGCCTGATGAGGAACCAACCAAGCGATATCATCCGCAGTGAGATTATTTCGCTCCATGATCTCATAACTCACATCAGCCATCCGGGTTACCGCAAACTTAAAAACAGTTTTACCTTCCTGATACGCATAATGAAGTCGTTGATCAATGGTTTCATGACTTGGTGGCAACATAGAACCACCTGCCTTTTGAATGAGAAAATCACGACCACTACCATCAACGCGCGTAATTGAATCCTGAAGACCCAAACCATCGGTAGAAGGCTCCAACAATACACATCCAGCGCCATCACCAAAAAGAACGCAAGTATTTCGATCTGTATAGTCGATGATTGCACTCATTTTGTCAGCACCCACAACAAGGACTTTCTTGTGAGAACCCGATTCAATAAATTTTGATCCAGTTACCAATGCGAACAAAAAGCCACTACAAGCAGCATTCACATCATAACCCCAAGCATTTACTGCACCTATTTTATCTGCAATTACATTGGCAGTGGCAGGAAATACGTAATCTCCTGTAACTGTACCACAAATCACCATGTCAATTTCCGCTGGATCCACACCCTTTTTAGCCAACATCGGCAAAATTGCACCTACAGCTAAATCAGAGGTCGCTTTTCCGGGCTCATCCAAAATATGACGCTCAGAAATACCCGTACGTGAACGAATCCATTCATCGTTGGTATCAACCATTTTCTCTAAATCCGCATTGGTAAGTATCTTCGGGGGAACATATCCACCCACCGCAGTGATGGCAGCTGTAATTTTCATGAATTAATTGGTTGTTTCTGATTGCTCAGCATTAAAACGGCTCATCGCCTTTTGAATTTTACTTGTCAACTGAGTTTCAATGGCATCTTGAGCCAACTCGATCATTTTTACGAAAGTTTCAGCTTTGGTGATACCATGACCTACAATAACAGGCGCATTGACACCCAATACCAAACTTCCTCCGTAATGTTTGAAATTAAATTGGTCTAGATAATCATCCTGTACACCACGTTTTACCAAACGGTAGTACATTCCCTCACAGACCTTAATGATAATATTACCACTAAATCCATCACAAACAACAACATCAGCAAGGTCGCCAAAAATATCACGACCTTCCACATTACCCACGAAATTGATTCCTTGGGTCTGTGCCAACAGTTGATGCGTAGCTTTGGTTAGTAGATTTCCCTTTTCACTTTCCTCTCCAATATTTAATAGACCCACTTTAGGTGATTCTACTTTGTACAACATGGAATAAAGCAAGTTACCGAGAAGGGCAAATTTTTCCAAATGTTCCGGTTTACAATCCGCGTTTGCACCTACATCCAGCAATAAACCAGGGTGCATATTCACACGAGGAATTGCAGCAGTTAGGCAAGGACGATCACAACCCTCAACCAATTTGAGGTATTGGATAGATCCCACCAACATGGCACCGGTATTTCCAGCACTTAAAAATGCATCAATCTTACCGTGCGCAAGTTGCAAAAAACCTTGAGCGATACTTGAATTCGGTTTTGAAACCAAGGCTTTCACCGGGTGTTCCGCCATCTCAATGACGTCCGGTGTATCAACAATAGTAAATAAACTTGAATCGATACCTTCACTTTCACATACGCGCAAAACTTCGGTATTAGAACCAAAAAGAACTAGTTCTACGCCGTTCAACGCCTTTGCGGCCAATGAGGCACCCTTGACGGCTTCTAATGGGGCGTAATCCCCACCCATGGCGTCAATACCGATTCTCATTTTAACTGTCGTTGCGACCCTTCATTACCTTCTGGCCGCGGTACATTCCTGTTTCGAGATTTACACGATGGTACAATGATACATCACCTGTTACTGGATCAGCGATCATTGGACGGACTTCAATTTTGTCATGAGTACGACGTTTGTCGCGACGGGTTTTGGATATTTTTCGTTTAGGATGTGCCATTTCCTTGGTTATTTGTTTTTTAGTTGTTTCAATTTCTCCCAGCGAGCATCTACAACTTCATCTGTTGCTTCTCCGCTGAGCGTATTTAGTTTTTGGATCATTGCCTGGTCACAGGGTTTAATCTCCAAATCGTCGCAATTCCTAATCATAGGTAAAGCCAACAGACTTGATTCATAAACGGGACGAGCGATATTCAATTCAAAATCATGCGGACGTAAGTATATTAACTCTACACCTTCGTCTTCATGATCCACATCCACAGTTTCATGACTATCTAACTTAACAATCAAAAGATATTTCGTTTCAATTCCCAAAGGAATGTTCACAAGACATCGATGACAATCAACAGTCATGGTTCCACGTATGTCGAGGTGACAATGCATCCAATTGACATTTTTATCAACTAGTACCTGCACATCCACATCGGCTTTGTATACCTCACTACTCCCCAATTCCTCAAAGAACGCCTCGTCAACCCGGAAGCTCAACGTATGTTTGCCATCTTTTAATTTGACAAACTCAATGATTAAATCTTCCGCCTTGTCGAACATCGTTACTAAAACGAACGGCAAAAATAGGCATTTTTAAAGGAAAATCAAAGGAATCCCATGATTTAATTGAAATGAGTAAGAAATATAACCACAAAAAAAATCCCAAAGTTTCCTTCGGGATTTTTGAATTTCTATAATATATAGGATTAATACTCCCACAAATCGTGCTCGAAAATGAACAAGTCGTTCTTGATCTCCTCTGCACGTAGCAAAGAAGCCAATCCATCTTGTTTAAATTCAGGCTTTTGATTGATGTATCTATCGTCCCACTCAGATGTTTTTACGATATAACTATCGAACAAGCGATGGTGGTTGATATGTTGATCCCAGTTCAAACGCATTGCATCATTGTATCTGTTGAAGACCTCTGATTTAGCCAAGGTAGGACGACAGTCATCCATCTTCAACCAAAAGGGCTTCACATCATACGATTGACCCATGATCATTTTAGGCTGGATTGGAGCGATACCAATGATGATTGGCTTTAACTCACCGTGCTTATAGTCAAAAACCCAGTCTTCCATAATCTCAAACTTCTGAATTAAATCCCAACTAAAATATTCTGGGAATGAAGTATCAACCAAATCCGTAGGATCATCAGATCCTGGACGTTGTTTTGATGTTGTAATGATTTCAGAAGTAGAACGAATAATGTCTTCTGGTGTCATGATACGATTAAATGAATCGGTAGCATAAGCACGCAACAAACCTTTGGTTCCAAATTCCCAGAACACCTGAGAAATAGGATTCTTAGGCCATGTCCAAGAACGATTCATCTTTTGACGCAAGTCAATCACACGCCATACGCGCTTACGGAATTTAACATCCGCGTTACGTAAATATGGACGAGGCATCACAATACCTTGCAAGTTGCGAATATTGGTATCCTGATTCACATATTCAGGCTCGTAGTGAGGCACAGTTGGATCGTCGTAGTGAGTACCAATGGTTGGAATCACTATTTCAACATCCTTTTTAGGCTCACCAGTAGCTTCTGAAGGCGCAGGTGCAGATGGTGAAGCGGGTGTCTTACCACCTTTAGCCGCAGGTTCCGGTGTAGAACCCCAACCACCACCCCAGTCTTGCGCTTGCAAACCGGCTGCAGTGAATAATGCGAGTGTGAATAAAATGCGTTTCATAGTTATATCTATTATTGAACTGCGCCACCCACGTTATCCAAGAATTTCGGGGTTTTGTCTGGTCCTATTACTTTAATTTGGTCGAACTGAATCAAATCACCAGGTCCTAACATTTTCAAGTATGTTTGAATTGGTGACAATGAGGCACCGTTTGCCGTCATGATTTTTGGTCCGTTTGTACGACGTCCGATACATGTAAAACGATACGACAAAACATCGTACTTAACACCATCATATACAAAGTTATCCAAAGCCGCAACTGCGTTCGCTTGAACTTTCAATGCAGACAAAGATATCGGTCCGCTAAATCCTACGCTACCCGCTTTGAATACTGGACGAGGCACGTTACGAATTTTGAACTTCTTATCTCCCATAGATACGGTACGACCATCAGGCAACTTTGCAGTTACTTTGATCAAACACTCATTGCCGTTACGAACTGGAACCAAAGCATTGTACTGACCTGGCTTTGCTGGACGCAAATTCACACCGCCGCCTACAACTGATACAGTGACATTCTTAGGATCAACGCCACCCACCGAAACTGAAATTGGGTTAGGCAATCCAACATACAATACATTCAACTCATCGGCAGAAATCGCAGCCTGAGGAGCAAAAACGCTATACTCAGCTTCGGTTTCGTAGTTATCAGAACCGCCACCGTTTGGCTTTGGAACTTGAATGCCTACTTTGTATTTCTGAGAACCAGGAGAAGCACTTGTTACTTTGTATTTACCCACACCATCAACAACTTCAATTGGACGACCATTAACAGTCACAATCATTTGAGCTTTTGAATTATAAGCCGCCAACAAGATATTGGCTTCATACGTTTGGTTTGTCAATACAGCTGAAGTAGATGCAGAAACAACTGGAATCAATTTGTCGAATTTGTAGTCAGCGGCGTTCACAGATTCTGCCAAGGCTTGCATAACTTCTGCTTCCATTGAACGAGAATCGTTTTCAACTTTACTCAACATCGCAAAAACACCAGCCAATGGAGAATGCTCAAGATACATTGATACCCATGTTTGCTCGGTTCCGCTAGAGTTGATTGCGTTGTTTGCATACAAAGAGGTTTTCTCTTCAATGGCTTTCATACGATCCAACAACATTTTCTTGGTCTCAGGAGAAGCAGCCAAAACTGGATCATTTGAAGCCTTCTTCATCACGTTCAACATCTCGATACGAGCCTTGTTGATTGCATCTTGAAGGTCTACCCCGTTTTTACCACCATTCTCAACCATGAAATAGTTTCCATGAACTTCCATATTATCGCCCTGCGCCAATTCAGCAACTCCACCCTTTACCAACATGGCTTCAGGCTCTTGCTTACGACCCATCTTAGGATCTTTTTGGTCGCCAGAACGAATCAATAATTCATTTTTTATACCATTCAAACGATCAATCAAAGCTTTACTCAAACCTTGAACTTGATTGCAATATGCTACAGCAGCAGCAGCGGCCTTATTTTCAGCGGCAGTTTTTACCAATGAACCCAATACTGCAGTGTTCTTTTGAACGATGTTTTTTGTAGAATTATCCAAAGAGTTTTCAATCAAGTTAAATGCCTTGATGATTTCTTTAGATACGTTAAGTGCCAAAAGGGCTGTCAACACGAGATACATCATGTTGATCATCTTCTGACGTGCGGATACTTTACCACCTGCCATTATCTATATCTCCTTTTTAAATTGGGTTAGATAAATGGATTAGGCTTTGCTAGCGCCCATAGCGCTCAACATATTACCGTAAATAGAATTCAAATTGCTCAAATTGCGATTCAACTTAGACAATTCACCAGCAAACTCAGCAGCAGCCGCTTCAGTAGAGTTGATGTTTGTCAATGCACCCTGCAAACCCGCAGAGAAGTTACCCATTGAATCAGAAACCATTGCAGTACTATCTGCAATAGAATTCATATTTTTAGCAGCTTTTGATGCACTTTCAGCGTACTCAGTGGTAGCAACCGCTGCGTTCGACAAAGTACCCATATCCTTTACGTTATTGCTCAAAGAGGTCAAACCATTACCCAAACTTTCAATCAATTCTGGACCAATTTTCGCTTGAGACAACATGCTATCTAACTGCTGAGATACTGAACCACCAGAAGATTTCTTTTTGTTGTCTGTTGGATCACCACCGGCTAATTCAGGATAAACCAAAGACCAATCTGGATCCATGTGAACAGGTTCAAATGAAGAAATTACGAAGATACCGGCTTCAGTCAATAGACCCACCGACAACATAATGTCCGCACCTTTCAAGTGCAAAATTTTAAACAATGCTCCCACGATTACCACCGCAGCACCCATACCATAAACGAAGTTCATAGTAGTTTTAAACTTTTTTGTCTCAAAGAAACTTTTGTTGCTCATATTTATTTTTTGTTATAGTTAGTTGAATAGTTAACGATACTTAAGAAAAATTATTCTATCAAAAATTATTTGCGATCTGTATTTGAACGTCCGATGTAAGTCTGAACACAGCGGAACCCAACATAAGACTTACTTGTGTCTTGGTATTCATAGGTTCTAGCACCATTCTCGATGAAGTAAGCGACATCCTTCCAAGATCCACCACGAATCACTTTGCGCTTCTCGTTGATTGGAATATCTTTCACCTGGCGATTGCCTTCTTTACCTCTTTCCTTAATNNCGAGTCCATTCAGCCACGTTACCAGACATGTTATACAATCCAAAGTCATTTGGGAAGTAACTGTCAACCCGAACTGGATATACACCACCGTCTACACCATAGTTACCACGCAATGGCTTGAAGTTAGCCAACATACAACCCTTGCTGTTTCTGGCATAAGGTCCACCCCAAGGATATTTGTTACCGATGCGACCGCCACGAGCAGCATATTCCCACTCATACTCAGTTGGCAAACGGAAATCATGTGTATTTGGCAAATAACCATTCATTTCCCAGTAAGCGGTCTTACGATCGGTTCTCCAACGACAGAAAGCATAAGCTTGGTGCCAAGAAACTCCCACTACTGGATATTCATCATATTTGGGATGATGGAAATATACCTGAGCCATTGGCTCATTGTATGAATAGGTGAAATCACGTACCCAACACAA
>DDYM01000046.1:176-24375 GCA_002347985.1 Bacteroidetes bacterium UBA2234 | reverse complement strand
CGCGTATCGATTTGATGCTTTCCTTGGAAACGCTCATCTCCTTGATACCACATATCAGCCAATTCTTCCTTATGCTTAATCCAATCCACCTCACGGTAAGGATTGATCAAACGATTTCCTTCCTCATCCTCTGGGAAGTAATACTCATCGTCGTCACACATAATTCTCGCCAATGAATCGATCACATAATTCACAAACTGACGGTATTCGTTGTTTGTGATTTCAGTTTCGTCCATCCAGAAACCCGTAATGGTCATCTGTTTGTTTGGCTCTAGGTAGGAATTGAATACATCCTGACCTCCTTGTCCTGTGTGAAAAGTTCCTGATTTCACGTACACCATTCCCGGAGGCTGGGGGTGAAACCAAGGTCGTCTGCCTAAAACACCGGTCAAATCACCGGTATCGGCTGGTCCGCAAGCATAGACCATGACAGAAGCTACGATCGCAGCCCTGCGTAAGGTTCGATTGCCCAAGAAATTCAAAGCTTTCTTAGCGAACTCGTTGTTTGTGAAGAGACTCATCACTGTATTTTTCATTATGCAGTTTTGATTTTGCGTATTGTTTCTAAGATTGCAAAAATAAAGTTCTATTTGAATAAATCAACATTTTATTTATTTTCGGTAACTATGAAACGACAGAATCGAATGTTTATTTTGTGTGGATAAATATTTTTTTAATTAATCCCACTCTGGAGAACGCTCCATATAACGTGGGTGACGGAATACGCGAACAGGCCTTTCTGGCACCGTAAACATAAAGCAGTAATTCACTTGCAATTCATGGGTACCCGCTGAGTTGCGTAAGATATGGTTTACAGTTAAATCATAAGAATAACCCACTCTAAGTTTTTGATCACTCATTGGACCATTGCCCAACAACGGAGGATAGTACCCCAAAATAAAAGAAACAGATTCTGCACCCAAGCCATAAACACGAAGATTTGCACCGCCGGCAAACAATCCATTCCAAGTAACCAATCCTTGAAGGTCCAATTCAGGCTTAATCATCCCGCCTTTACCCATAACAGTCTTAACTAAGAATGCAGGATCCAAAGACAAAGAAGGATTTCCCAAGAAATTGTTCTTCTTGTAACCCCCTACTATATATAAATGTCGGTTCGTTGTCACCTGAACAGTTCCACCACCAATTCCACCACCATAATTAAATGTTTGAGGATTCAAGTGCGTAGAAGATACACCCAAATAAGCTCCGTCTTGGATATTGGGATTCGAATAATACAAACCAGCACCAAAAGTCATGTGCTGATCCGATGGCGTACCCGTTGGAATCATTGGATCATTGGGATCATGGTATCTCAACTTAGTAGCATCTAAAGTTTTGGTTAAATTGGTGACATCTACTCCCAAACGAATATTTGAACCATCACCCAAAGTATATGCATAGGAACCGCCACCTTTCATGTAAGTCGCCGTTTCATATCCCACTTGATCAGAGACAAATGAGAAAAAAGCACCCCCAACATTATTCCCTTTCACCATAATGGGCGCTGAGAATCCCAAACCACGAGTTACTGGTGCGATGTTCTTACGAGCCGCATCCAACGTATTCTCAATACCAAATTGCTTGTCCTGCGCCTTGATGTATGGAGACTCGTCGTCATAACCTAACCACTGTTGGTGATTAATTGCATTCAAACAATATTGACCTGAAGCGCCCGCATATGCCGGGTTGTAGAACAATTTGTTAAATGTGAAATGCGTGAAAAGCGGATCCGTTTGCGCAGACAACGCCACCGGCGCTACCAAAGCAATCAAAGCCACCCATCTTCCCAGTAATTGTTTATTCATACCTATTTTGGAGTATCTCTCAAAAACAAAAATGATGTAAAATCCTCACATTGCCAAACATTTTTTCAAATAATGACAAATCAGGCAACCATATGTCCACTCTATTCGTCGGTCCACCTCCCAAATGATACAAACCAACTGAAATATCCCTTTCGCGCAATCCTCAATCCCATAAAAAAGAGTATAAGTAGTGGAAAAGTCAACATTGTTCTCCTATTCTGTATTTGTATCATTGTATCCTAATCTATACACTTATTATGGCTGAAATATTGGTCATCGACGATGAAGCGCCGATCCGTGAAACCCTCAAAGAAATTCTAGAATACGAGAATTACTCCGTTACCACCGCTGATGACGGCAACAAAGGACTGTTACTTATTCAGAAAAATGAATACGACGTGGTTCTCTGCGATGTTAAAATGCCAGGCATCGATGGTATGGAGTTACTAGACCGCGCCCAAGCGCTGAGGCCAGACCTGCCGTTTATCATGATTTCAGGTCATGGAAACGTGGAAATGGCTATCGATGCAACCAAAAAAGGAGCCTACGACTTTATTACCAAACCACCAGATTTAAATCGGTTGTTGATTTCCATCCGCAACGCGATCGATAAAAACAATCTGGTTACGGAAACCAAATACCTTAAGAGGAAAGTTTCTAAAACCTTCGACATTATCGGAGAGACACCTGCCATTGGAAAAATCAAAGAAACCATTGAAAAAGTGGCGCCAACGGAGGCTCGGGTTTTGATAACGGGAGAAAACGGAACAGGCAAAGAATTGGTGGCGAGATGGCTGCATGAAAAAAGCAATCGTGCGTCCATGGCTTTGGTAGAAGTAAACTGCGCCTCTATCCCATCAGAATTGATTGAAAGTGAATTGTTTGGACACGAAAAAGGCAGTTTCACCTCCGCCATCAAACAACGCATTGGCAAATTTGAACAAGCGCACGGAGGCACCCTTTTCCTCGATGAAATCGGCGATATGAGTCTTTCCGCCCAAGCCAAGGTACTTCGGGCCATTCAAGAAGGCAAAATCACGCGTGTGGGGGGCGACAAAGAAATAAAAGTGGACGTACGCATCGTTGCGGCAACCAACAAGAACCTGCTTGAGGAAATCGAAAAAGGGCAGTTTAGAATGGACTTGTACCATCGCCTTAGCGTAATTCTGATTCATGTTCCAACGCTAAATGAACGTGTGGAAGACATTCCGTTGATCGCCAACAATTTCTTGAAAGACATTTGTGATGAAAATAGCATTCCGTTGAAAGGCTTCACTCCGGATGGATATCAAGCCCTACAAGACGTGAATTGGACAGGAAATATTCGTGAGCTTCGCAACGTGGTAGAGCGTTTGGTTATTCTTTGTGGCGATAAAATCACCGGCGAAGATGTTTATATGTTCTCGAACCCAGCCCAGCGCGGCGCGGATCCTTTCGGCGTGGTAGACGATTACAAAACCCTTCAAGATTTCAGAGATTGGGCCGAAAAAGTCTTCATCGAACGAAAACTGGTTCAGAATGGATGGAATGTGGCTAAAACGGCGCAAGAAATCGACATTCAGCGAAGTCACTTGTACAACAAAATTGAGAAATACAGCCTCAAACGTCGTTAATCGATATTACGATGCAGCATCGCGGCACCGATCTTTTACTTGCCAACAAACTGCTATCTGAGGGCAAACTGGTAGCCATCCCCACCGAAACGGTATATGGACTGGCGGCCAACGGACTGAATGAAACGGCGGTTGCTGGGATTTTTGCGGCGAAAAACCGACCCACTTTTGACCCCCTAATTTTACACGTTGCCTCCATCGACCAAGCAAAATCACTTTGCACTGAATGGCCGGAAATGGCGGATAAATTGGCACGTGCCTTCTGGCCCGGACCGTTAACCTTGATTTTACCCAAAGCTTCGCATGTTCCTGATTTAACCACTTCGGGTCAGCCCACCGTTGGCATTCGAATACCAAACAACCAACTCACACTTGAACTACTGCGCGAGCTCCCCTTCCCTTTGGCTGCGCCCAGTGCAAATCCCTTTGGATATGTGAGTCCCACAAACGCCCAGCATGTGGATGATCAATTGGGAGAACGAATCCAATATATTCTAGACGATGGCGATTGCTCCGTGGGAATAGAAAGCACCATCATCGCCATTGAAAACAACATACCAAAGGTGCTCCGACTGGGTGGTTTATCCCTGGAGAGAATATCGGAAGTCTTGGGAATTCCTGTACAAGAACAATTAAATCAAAACAGCAACCCCCAAGCACCAGGTCAACTAGATCAACATTATAGCCCTCGATGCAAACTGATTGCCTTGGATCAAATCGCAGCGGAGACTATGGACCCAAATGCGTCATTCATGTTTTTTTCGAAACGCGAAGTGGTTCAGATGCCAGTGAATACCGACGTTGAAATTGCGCATTATTATTTATCGAACAGTGGGGATTTGAGCGAGGCGGCGGCGAGTTTATTTTCTACTTTGCGAAAGCTCGACAAAGACCATCGGACATTGGTATATTTTGAATGGGCACCGAATGAAGGTTTGGGTCGCGCCATCAATGACCGTCTGAAACGTGCGGCTTTTCAGCCATAATTAAATTTCTTCCAGGAAACTCAATGTATTATCGAGTGCATGCCATAATTCTTGGGTAAATTCTTGAATACCGGCACAGGGATGTTTCATTCCGAAGGTGTGATCCGCTTTGGGAACCGTCATTCGAATGCTATGAATACAAGCATCAAACAAGGGCTCAGACAATGCACAAGGAACGGCTTCGTCTGCTTCTCCGTGGACAATCAACAGAGGTCTTCCAAGGCTTCGCGCGGCCTCCAAAACATCAAATTCCTCCTCGTGGGCCATAAGGTTTTCCCAGATACTGTAATCCAGTGGCATTTCTTGATGCGTTCGAGCATTTGTGGTATGGACGATGCGATTTTTCTTCCAAATTTTAGGATCAAAGGATTCGAACAACCACTGATAGGAAGGGATTGGTGACCACGCGATTACTTTTTCTACATAATCTTGACATCGACTGGCGAAAAGGATCACATTGGCTCCACCGCGAGAGTGTCCTAACCAAGAGACTCTTTCAACATCCAAACCCAAGGATTTTCCGTTTTCACGAATCCATTTTCCTAGAGATTCTAGGTCGTTCAGTTCTTTGGAAACCGTATTTACGGCAAACAAATCCAATGCATCGAATCGATCTGAATCCCCTATAACACCGTTATGGGAATGATTGAAGGTGATTACTGCATAGTCGCCGGTAGCAAAGTACTCATGGAGGTAAGGGACGTGCCCCCATTGCTTGAAACCTTTGAAGCCATGGCAATAAACCAATACTGGGAAGGGCCCTTCGGTTGGGGGCAAAAACAAATCGACGGCCATTTGGCCGTCGATTGTCTTGATCTGAAAATGTTGATTGTTTTTCACAATTTGGTGCCCAGGACCGGAGTCGAACCGGTACGGGGGTGAACCCACAGGTGTTTGAGACCAGCGCGTCTACCAATTCCGCCACCTGGGCATATTCTTTTTCAGAACGGGATGCAAAATTACCATTAATTTCTAATGATTCCAATATTATTTCACAATATTTTTAGGCCACTCCACAACTTCCATAGAATGAATCTTTTGCGGCTCCAATTGAAAGCGCAGTGCGGTCCGTACTTTATGAAATCCATGCACACCACAAGCCCCCGGATTCAAAAAAAGCAGATTGTTAAACTTGGGATCTCGTTGAACTTGCAGCATATGGGAATGCCCACAGACATAGATATCGGGCTTGGTTTTATTGAGTACGTCTTTCACATGGGTTGGATATCGACCTGGTTTGCCACCAATATGAATCATAAATATCCGAAAACCCTCCCTATCGAACAGTTGAACATCGGGGTACTCCACTTTCACGTCCATCCCGTCGATGTTCCCATATACACCTACAATGGGTTTATTGAGCTTTGTGATCGCCTCGTGCATCGCCGTATTGAGCCAATCTCCAGCATGCCAAATTTCATCGGCCCAAGCTGCATGGTGCAGAATCCCATCATCCACATAGCCATGATTGTCCGATATAACCAATATTTTCATCAGTAAATCCAGTTTAGAAGTGTGGTTATCACCACGTTGAAAACAAAAATCCCAACCGAATATTCGAAGGGCTTAATGAGCCATGTCATTGCCGTAAGCGCAAATACAATAAAACAAAACACTTGGGTTGTAAGATTCCATTGATTCAAACTTTGGTGATCGAGTTGATAACGTTGTAATCGCTCAAACGACAGCTTGTCCCAACCCTCGGTTTCATAGGTCACATATTCTATCAATTTATGTCGCCAAGGCGAAAAGAACAATCGTATTGAATCCCCATCTTCAAGTTTGTAGTACGTTTTCAAATCCACGGGCAATTTCTCCACTTTGAGTTCATTTTCGTTTCTATTGAAATTTTGTTGTACCTGAATCGCTTGCTCGGTTCGTTTATCAACTGACTCATAAACCAACAGAGTATCGATTTCATTTGGTCGCAATCGATAGGGTTTATTTGCACAGAACTTTATGGTATGCAAATAATTATCACGAAAATACGACGCTCCATATTTGCTCCCTGATTGATTGCGATAACCCGATTCACTTTCATGGGCAAGCACATATTGGATTTCGCTCACCGGTTGAAGATACAAATCCACTAGACAAAAAAGAGCTACAACTGCAAAGCAGAGACTCATGTATTTGGCAAACTGTAAAATTCTATTCTCCAAGGGAATCAAAGATAAAGCCCCTGGTGATATGGAAAAACAATCTTGGAATTAAATCTCGCGATTTACATCCCACTGTTCAAGATAATCGGCTACTCGACGTACGAACATACCTCCCAAAGCGCCATCCACTACGCGGTGGTCGTAACTGTGCGATAGGTACATCATATGACGAATGGCAATTACATCACCGAATTCTGTTTCCAAAACCGCCGGCTTCTTGCGAATTGCACCCACTGCCATAATTGCTACTTGGGGTTGATTTATCACGGGCGTACCCAATACATTTCCAAAACTTCCAACGTTTGTAAGAGTATAAGTACCGCCTTGAATTTCATCAGGAACCAACTTGCCGATACGTGCTCTTCCCGCCAAATCATTGACGATGCGTGTCAGTCCCAACAAATTCATACTATCTGCATTTTTAATAACCGGAACAATCAAATTGCCATTCTGCTGAGCAACGGCCATTCCGATGTTGATGCTTTTCTTTTTGATGATTGTGCTTCCGTCTACGCTCACATTGATCAATGGGAAATCTTTGATGGCCTTGGCAACCGCTTCGATGAAAATGGGTGTGAACGTAATGTTCTCCCCTTCCCTTTTCTTAAAGCCGTCTTTCACACGATTCCTCCAATTCACCAAGTTGGTGACATCCGCTTCTACAAAACTGGTCACGTGGGGTGAAGTATGCTTACTCATCACCATGTGATCGGCAATCATTTTTCTCACGCGATCCATTTCGATGATTTCATCACCTGGATTCAAGGAGATGCTCGATTTAACCTCCACTTTGGCAGGTGTTTGATTTGATACGGGTGCCGGACTAGAGGCCGCAACAGCAGGTGCTGCAGCCGCAGGTGCACTCGTAGGAGCCGCGCCACGATTGGCTACAAAATCCAAAATATCTGCCTTGGTAACTCTTCCATCTTTTCCTGTGCCTGGCAGAGATTCCAATTGCGACATCGAAATTCCTTCTGCTCTGGCGATATTCAATACCAATGGGGAGTAAAAACGACTTCCGCCATCGTTATTCAAAGGCTCTGAAACGGGCTGTGCTGCTTCTATTTGCTTTTCGATGGCCGCAACCGCTGCTTCCACCGGAATAGCCGCTTCAACAGCCGCTGGCGCAGATACAGGTGCCGCAGAGGCAACAGGGGCAGAGGCAGAAGCCCCACCTTCCGTGTTGATCATAGCCACCGGATCTCCCACCTTAACGACATCACCGTCCTGATACAATTGCTTTACCAAGATACCGGCTTCCGTGCTAGGAATCTCACTGTCCACTTTATCCGTAGCAATTTCAACGATGGGCTCGTCCTTTTCAACACGATCTCCCTCGTTCTTTAACCAACGAATAATTGTCGCTTCCGCGATGCTTTCGCCCATTTTGGGCATTACAATGGGTTTTTCTGCCATAAGAATTGAGTGCAAAAATCGTGTTTTTTCATTTCACCGCCAAACCCAACCCCCGAATAAAAAAAAATGCCCTACAAATTATCGTCTTTATCCCCAGAATCCGAGGAAATTTCATCGGTCATTCCGCAAATTCTCATCAAATCCGCCACCTCCGCTTGTTTAGATTTTTCCTGTGTTTCTCCAAAAGAATAATGCAAGTTTCTCAGCATTCGTTTGATGATATCCTGCACAGAACATGGCATGTAAAACTGTCTTAATGGCGTAACATTTACCACTTTCAAAAAGCTGTCTACATTTTCTTTCGTAAAGATCTGACCCTTACTGTATGGATTGATGTAAAAAACAACTTTTTCAACCTCATCGATGGGGACTGTTTTAATATTCTTTACCCCCGAAAACGCCTCCGACAATTTACAAAATCCCACCACAAAATGCTGGGGTAAATTCACTCCAAACACTGGAAGTCCCAGCTGTTGGGCCACTGACAAATAAATAGCCGACAAACTAATAGGATTGCCAGTCTTCCTTTCTAAAACTCTGTTAATGAATGAATTATCCGGATAATGATACTGACTTGTATCACCGTGAAAACCGTGCTGTTCAAAGAACACATGATTCAATATCTGAATCCGATCTAGATCGTTCTCCACATTACCCATCAACAACCAAGCATCCAATTTAATGTCGTTCAGCTGCCGCTTCACATCCACCAATTTCACCCCTGGATACTGCAACTGCGTTAACAAGACCCAACCTTCAATCAAATCTGGTAAATCTTGGGCAAACCAATTCGCAAAGCGTTGGTGCAGCAATTTCTTTTGTATCTTATTGATAACCAACTCAATATATCGAGAAGCGTCAGGAAATTCATTGTTTAACCACAATGCTTCCAATTCATCAATTACGGACTCCCCCTCCTCCATCAGACGATTCTCTACGGCCACCGACACATCCAAATCTGGATCATCAAGCAGTTGTACCATAGCCCTAAGAGTTGAAGGATCTATCATCAGAGTGAGACTAAATCAATTTTTTTCGCTTGAAAGCGATATTTATTTTTTCTTTGACTTAAAGCCGGCAGCTTTGGGTTTTTTCACAAAACCTTTCACCAATGCTTCTACATCAGCGTAGACAAGAGAATCCCATGTTTTATCCTTAGGAATTGGGACATTGTCTTTTCCACTTTTGATGTAAGGACCGTATCTACCGTTCAAGATTTGGATGTTAGCATCCTCAGTGAAAGTTTTTAATACTGCCGCAGCCGCTCCCGCCATTTTGGCTTCAACCAAAGCCACCGCTTGTTCTGCTGTCACTGTTTCTGGGGCTTGACCTTTGGGAATAGAAATAAACTGACCTTGGTATTTGATATATGGACCAAATCTTCCCTTATTCACTTCCAATGCAACGCCATTGTAATCTGTGATATGCAAAGGAAATTGAGTACCAGAAAGCGCTTCCTTCAGTATTGCTTCACACTCTTCTACCGTCATCGCTGTTAAATCCGTTCCTTTTTCTACGTTAAAGTACTTATCGCCACGCTTCAAATAGGGTCCAAATCTACCGATGCCTGCAATCACTGGCTCGCCTTCATAAATCATGATTTCCCTAGGCAATTCAAACAACTTCAATGCATTTTCAAGGGTAACCGTTTCAATGGACTGACCTTGTTGCAAGCTTGCATAAACCAATTTCTCTTCATCGTCCTTACTTCCAATTTGCACAAACGGTCCAAATTTGCCCATACGCACACTCATTTGTCGACCGCTCACAGGGTGAACACCCAAAATACGCTCACCAGTGACTCTTTCAGCCGACTCCATTGTGGTATCTACCGCGGCATGAAAAGGTCCATAAAATCCCGTCAACATATCTTGCCAAGCCTGATTTCCATTGGCAATTTCATCAAATTGTTTTTCAACGGATGCGGTAAAACCATAATCCATGATGGCATCAAAGTTTGCCGACAAAAAATCGGTCACCAACATTCCCATATCAGAGGGAAACAATTTATTTTTCTCAGCACCGTAGTTTTCTACTTTTACTTCTTCGGTGATCTCAGAACCCACTAAGGTAACCTCAGCAATTTTACGCTGTTTGCCTTCGCGTGTTTCAGTTGTAACGTATTGACGCTTTTGGATTGTTGTGATGGTTGGCGCATAGGTTGATGGTCTGCCGATGCCCAATTCTTCCAATTTTTTAACCAACGATGCTTCAGAATATCTTGGCGCAGGTCTCGCAAAACGCTCCTGGGCTTTGATTTTCTTCATCTCCACTCCCTCTCCTACTTTTACTGCCGGCAATAGTCCTTCTTGTTCACCATCCTCTTCCTCATCGTCTTTGCTCTCCATATACACTTTCAAAAATCCGTCAAAGCGAATGACTTCTCCTTCTGCTTGAAATTTCGATTTCTTACTTTTGTCTTCGATGGTTATTACTGTTTTTTCCATCTCCGCTTTTGCCATTTGCGATGCGATGGCTCTCTTCCAGATCAAACTATACAGCTTTTTCTCTCTGTTGTCGTCGCCCGCAAATTGTACAGCAAAGCTGGTCGGACGGATGGCCTCGTGTGCCTCCTGAGCCGATTCATTTTTGGTTGTATAATTTCTTACCTGTGAATACTTTTCACCAAATGTGGATTCGATTTCCGACTTCGCAGCAGCCATAGCCATTTTACTCAAGTTCACCGAATCGGTACGCATGTAGGTGATATGACCATGTTCGTAGAGTTTCTGTGCGATTCTCATTGTTGTGGTCACGTCATAGCCCAATTTTCTTGATGCTTCCTGCTGTAACGTTGATGTAGTAAACGGCGGTGCCGGATTTCTGAAGGTAGGCTTCACCTCCAAGCCCGTTATACCGAATGTTTCACCCATCAAGGATGTTAGGAACGCTTTTGCAGAGTCCGCATTCTTTGGCTTTTGCGTATTTTCCGCTGTAAGTATTTTGCCTTCCTCGGTTTTGAATTCACCGATGACTTTAAATTCCGATTTTGCATCAAATTCATTGATCTCTCGCTCACGCTCCACAACCAATTTCACTGCCACCGACTGAACACGTCCGGCAGATAATTTGGGTTGTACTTTACGCCAGAGGATGGGCGACAATTCAAAACCCACCAATCGGTCCAACACTCGTCGTGCCTGTTGCGCATCCACCAAACATTTATCAATGGTTCTAGGATTTTCAATGGCATGTAAAATGGCAGTTTTGGTAATTTCATTGAAAACGATACGCTTGGTATTTTCCGCTTTCAACCCTAAAACTTCAAACAAATGCCAACTGATGGCTTCCCCTTCTCGGTCTTCGTCCGATGCCAACCATATTGTTTCAGCATCTTTGGCGTATTTCTTTAATTCCGCAACCAACTTTTTCTTTTCATCTGGCACCTCATACTTGGGTAAAAATCCATTTTTAACGTCGATGGCGGAATCGCCAGACGACAAATCACGGATGTGACCCATACTAGATTTTACGATAAAGCCCTCGCCGAGATACTTCTCGATGGTTTTGGCTTTGGCTGGTGACTCAACGATTACTAAGTTCTTGATTGA
Source organism: Bacteroidetes bacterium UBA2234 (assembly GCA_002347985.1). Classification (GTDB taxonomy): domain Bacteria; phylum Bacteroidota; class Bacteroidia; order NS11-12g; family UBA955; genus UBA955. The sequence continues at coordinate 12,839 of DDYM01000046.1, read as the reverse complement.
CATGTATTATTTTCCGAAAATGACTGGTTTCTGAATGCTTCCCTTACTCGATTTCATGCTTATCACATACAATCCAGAGCTTGGTAGTAACAAATCAGACATATAAAGTGTTGTGTTTGATTCTAAAATTTTACCCGAAAAAATATCAGCGACCTTTCTGCCCTGCAAATCTAATAGCTCAACGGACACTTCCTCATCGGTGATGGCAGAATGAATTACGATTTTTGAATTGTTCTCTACAGGGTTGGGACTCACTTCAAACCCCATCAGGTCTTTTCCTATCGTATTTACACCTGCGTAAAAGGCTCCAATATTTATGTTATCGATGTAAACTGGATTTCCTCCGCCGCTAATGACATCAATTCTGAATGTCAAATTCTGATTTAAACCATATCCAATTGAAGACAATGAAGTTATCCCAGACAATCTCCAATTTGACGCTTTGGTTGGTTTGAAATTGTTTGTATACACCTGACCGTTGTATGCCAAAGCTGCACCAGATCTCTCCAAAATTTGCTTAAAGGAGGCCCCACAATCCGTAGACACGTATACACGCATCGTCTCTGTAACCGTTGCATCTGGTTGAGCATAAGAACTATAAAATGTAAATCTAGGTGTGGATGCACCCATTCCAGAAATATCAAAACTCGGCAGTGTGATACTGTAAGTATTTCCCGCTGCACTTCCAGTGGTAATCGGCGCTTTGTAGCAATTGCTTCCGGTATAACCTACCGTTGATTCCATGACAAACCTTGATGTTGTAGGTGAACTGTGAACAAACTTATCGGAGGTTGTAAATGTTGCCGGATCGCCATTCTCAAAACCTTGTTCATAACTTGGCTTGTTGGCACCCGCCGCTTTCAGAACGGTGATATAACTGGTTTTGGTTACTGAGTTACTTCCTTTCGAATTTTGCACGGTCAAAGAAACGGGATATACGCCTGGCGTTTGATAGGTCACCGTAGGATTCTGGGTTGAAGCACTGGGTTGTGATGACCCTGTAAATGTCCAAGACCAAGCGGTGGGGACTGACTTACAACTCAAATCATAAAATTTCACAGATTGACCTGCGCAAATCACTTGTGAGCTTGAAGTAAACGACGCCACTGGTGCAACAGAAGATGGTGTAACGCCTGTAGCAATCAAATTGCTTGCAGATACGTTGGTTGTTCTGGGGCTAGTTCCAGATGTCAAGTACGAATGCATCCTCGTTTTTTGCAATTTGGTAAACAAGCACTGACAGGAACCATTTGAATAATCCATATAATCCTCCCACAAATCCATTTGATCAGGGGAATCGGTATTACAACTATTACCATTGGCCGGACAATTTGCATTCGTAAAAGGTCCTGTGCACGGAGGGGTGTCATCCACTTTGTCTCCGTTAGCGCAATCATCTTGGAAAGTATGATACAATCCCAACCAGTGTCCCACCTCATGCGTAAGCGTTCTACCACTGTCCGATGCTACTGCGGTTCCAATCGTACCAACTCGATCTGATTTCACTACAATTCCATCCTTGCTAAATTTGGCAGTCCATGGGAAAACCGCATATCCTAGCACTTCCCCGCCTACAGATCCACCACTTATGGATGTAACCACCCAAATATTTAAATACTTCGTGTAAGGCCAAATGATCAAGCTTTTAACTGGCTCCGATGTCATATCCATTTGAACACCTGCAGATGAATACACGCGATTAATCCCATCAGTACAGTTTCCATTTGGGTCGATTTTCGCCAACTCAAATTTGATTTGACAATCCGCAGCCAATCCCGAAAATGCAGATCTCAATTTTGTTCGATTGCTATTAAGCAGGTTGTAATCTTCATTGAGCACACGCATTTGATCCAAAATCTGGTCTCTGCTAATATTCTCCGCCCCATTGGTATGAATCACATGAAAAACAACAGGTATTGTATAGATGGCTGCCCTAGATTCTACTTTCTTAGAATCTGCCTCGGCATTCATTTGATCCTCCAACAATTTTGCCTCAGGATGCTCTTGGATGATGCGTTGATAATGCAAATCACTCCCACATTTGTGTTGTGATTTTGCAAGATTCATTACACTCAAAAAGGCAAAGGCAGCGGTTAAAATATTCTTACTCAGTCTCATTTCCGTTCGCAAATTAAAATCAAAGTTTCTTGGGTTGGCTTAGTTAGATGTAAAATCAATGACATCAAAATTCAACACACAGTTGCCTTTGAATGATAGAAAGCATCTTTAAAGTGCATGATTTGCTTGCAGTAAGGGGTCTTTGTCACCGCCAAAACATCAAACCGAAATTTTCCAAAATATTTATTTTTAATCATAAAATCTGTGGCCGCAATTCCCAAGTTCTTCCATTTTTTGGAATTCACCGCCGATTCAGGAGGGGAAAAATTGGAAGTACTTCTGCATTTCACCTCAACAAAAATTAACAGATTTCCGTCTTTCCCTATAATATCTATCTCCTTGTGACCGCTTCGCCAATTTCGATGCAGAATTTCTATCCCCTGTTTTCTCAACCAATCGCAAGCTTGGATTTCGCCCCAATCTCCCAACTGTTTTGTTGTCGATTCTGATACTAACCTCGACATCCCAATTCCATTTCTTTCCATCACAATTACAAAAATGAAACGTTGATATTGAATTTTCAATCGCGACCCTCTGTTTTGGCTAAATTTGCAAAATGTTGGATTGTCAATTGCATTTATTACAAAATCAGACGTACGAAGAAACTTGGGACTTCCAACGATCTCTTTTTGATGAAATGATTCAAAAAAAATCCAATCATCAACCTACAAACCCCTTCCATTTAATCATGATCGAGCATCCGCATGTGTATACATTCGGAAAAAGTGCAGACCGCGATAATTTGTTGGCCACCGACGAAGCCTTAGATGAAATGAAGGCAAAGGTTTACGATATAGAGCGCGGGGGCGACATTACCTATCACGGGCCGGGGCAACTGGTAATTTACCCGATTTTCGATTTGGAATCACTCAATATGGGGGTGAAACGATTTGTAGAAGGAATTGAAACAACAATTATCAAAACCCTAGCCGATTATGGAATCGAAGCAGGAATCATTAAAGATAGAATTGGAGTTTGGATTGATATCGATCAGCCTACAGAGCGAAAAATTGCAGCAATCGGCATCAAATGCAGTCGTTTTGTCAGCATGCATGGCCTTGCCTTGAATGTCAATACCGACCTTGGAATGTTCAATCATATCGTACCGTGCGGCATCGTAGACAAAGGTGTAACGAGTATGGAAAAGGAATTGGGCGGAAAAATTGACATGTTTGCCGTAAAAGAAAAAATGGGCAAGCATTTTGAGAGTACCTTTGGCCTAACAATAACAAAAAAATGAACAGTAAAACCATTCGCACCCTCATCATCGTAGGGGTAGTATTAATCGCCTTTTTGTGGATCAAAGGAAGTTTCAATTCATTGGTAGTCAACGACGAGAAACTGACTAACGCATGGAGCGATGTAGAAGTAGCCTACCAAACCCGCGCCGATAAAATCGTGCAAATTGCAGAGGCCGTAAGCGCTGAAGCCAAATTTGAAAAAAACACGCTAACGGAAATTACCAATGCAAGAGCTAGCGTTGGGCAGATCAAAGTGGGCAATGAACAACTTACACCTGAGAGCATTGACAAAATTGCAATGACGCAACAATCTGCTTTGAGTCGATTGATGGTGGTTATGGAGCGCTACCCCGATTTGAAAGCCACCAAAGGATTTGAAAACTTGCAATTTGAAATTTCTGAATCAGAAAACATGATTCGAACCGCCAGAACTGATTACAATGCAGCAGTACAGCAATATAATTTGAAGGTACGTCAATTCCCAAGCAACATCTTTGCTGGAATGTTTGGATTTGAAAAGAAAACGGGTTTTGCGGCAGACAAGGGTTCTGAAAAGCGTGTAAACGTGAAAGACGCCCTGAAAGATTAACAATGTCAAATTCCCTCTCCGGTTTCGTCCATGGGTTGCTGTATCGCATCGGACTAAAAAAACGCATCCATCTGTTCTCCCAAACGGAGGAAACTGAAATCGTTGCGGCGATCGCTGAAGCAGAAAATCTCACTTCGGCTGAAATCCGCGTCCACATCAGCCACTCTCACAAACCCTCGGATGTTGTTAAATCCGCAGCAAAAACGTTTAAAACATTGGGGATGCACAAGACCGTGGACCGCAATGGGATTTTGATTTTTTTAGCACCCCACACAAAGCAATTTGCCATTTTTGGCGATGAAGGCATCCATAGCAAAGTCGCCGATGGTCAATGGGATCAAATGCGCGATGCAATGCAAAGCCATTTTCAGCAGCAACAGTTCAAAACAGGCGTAATCCTAGGAATCCAAGAATCAGCCCAATTGTTGTCGAAGTATTTCTCTCCAGGCGATATCAATCCCAATGAACTAAGCAATGAGATCTCCAATGGCAATTGAAGCAAGTTTTTTTGGCGATGGACGCGACACCGCTAGACCTAACAAAAATAGACGTTTCCTTGTCCAGTACAGGGCATGGTTGGGTTTAAGCAGATTTTTAACATTGCCATTGGCGATACTTACCCTAAGCATCAGCTTTTGGGGATCATTAAAAGCAGAACAAACCCTTCCCGCTTACAAAGGTCACGTAAACGATTATGCCAATGTGTTAAGTGCGGATCAAATTAAGGCGCTCAACGAACGACTTTTCGCTTACGAAGATTCTACGTCATCTCAAATTGCGGTGGTGCTTGAACCCAGTGCAAACGGGCTTGCAGCCATTGACAGGGCGATGTTTTTGGCTCGAGGCTGGGGCGTTGGTCAAAAGAACAAAAACAACGGAATCTTGCTTTATATCGCAGTAAACGATAGAAAATTCTTTACGGTGACCGCCGATCAGATGCAAGACAAACTTGGCGCCAGCAGATTGGGACAGATCGAAAATGATTACTTGGTACCCAATTTAAGAAACCAAGATTATTTCACGGCAATACTCCAAACCACCGAAGCATTTGAAAAAGCCTTGATGGGCAAATTCAAAGGCAAAGCCAGCCGAAAACACAAAAGCGGTACGCGAGGTTGGTTCAGCATTGTTGTTGCCATCATTTTACTCATCATCATGTCGCGCGGTGGCGGTGGTGGCGGATATCGCAGAAATGGTCGCTACAATACCGGAATCGGCGCTTGGCCCCTATTCATGGGAGGTTTTGGCGGCGGTGGGTTTGGCAGTGGCAGCGGCAGCGGATTTGGCGGTGGATCCAGTGATTGGGGCGGATTTGGCGGTGGCGGTGGATTTAACGGCGGTGGAGCTGGTGGTAGCTGGTAACCCAAGCATCGATAACCCGCGAATTTTCTGAATAAATCTTTCTTTGCGATGCATTGTTTTGTACCTTTGCAAATTCCATGAAAAACACTGTTTCTGAGCACATTCAACAGCCCGATGCCAACGAACCTAGCATCGAGATTCTAGGCGCTCGGGAACACAATTTAAAATCCATCGACCTTACCATTCCCAGGAATAAACTCGTCGTGTTTACTGGACTTTCTGGATCGGGAAAAAGTTCACTTGCATTTGATACCCTTTTCGCGGAAGGACAACGTAGATACTTAGAGAGTTTCAGTGCCTATGCACGTCAGTTCATCGGCGATATGAAACGCCCAGACGTTGATAAAGTTCGCGGCCTCAGTCCCGTGATCAGCATCGAACAAAAAACCGTGAGTAAAAACCCAAGAAGTACTGTGGGTACCGTTACTGAAGTGTACGATTTCCTGCGTCTCCTTTTCGCCCGTGCCGGTGAAGCCGTTAGCTATATCAGCGGTGAAAAAATGGTAAAACTCACCGAACAACAGATCATGGATGCCATGGTTCAAAAGTTCGACACCCAAAAAGTGGCCATCCTCGCACCTGTTGTAAAAGGACGTAAAGGGAACTACCGCGACCTGTTTGAGCAAATCAAAAAGAAAGGCTACAACAAAGTTCGGGTAGACGGCAAAATTACCGATATCACCGGGAGTATGCAGGTGGATCGATACAAAATACACGACATCGAAGTCGTAATTGATCGACTACAAGTACAAAGTGGATCTACAGGCCGGCTCACGGAAAGCGTGAAAATCGCAATGAAAATGGGCGATGGCAATATGATGGTATTGGACGCAGACGACAACCTCGTGCACTTTTCAAAGTTTCTGATGGACCCGATCAGCGGCCTCAGCTACGATGAACCCCAACCCAATTCCTTCTCTTTCAATTCACCCTATGGCGCTTGTCCATCCTGCGAAGGCATGGGAGAAACAGCCGAAGTCAATATCGATTTCATCATCCCTGATCGCAGCAAATCCATCAACCGAGGCGGTATCGTTCCGATTGGTGAACTCAGAGAAAACTGGACGTTTAGCCAATTGAGAGCACTGAGCAAAGTCCTCGACTTTAGCTTGGCCGATCCCATTTCAAAACTCAGCGAGCAGCAAATTCAGTGCATTCTTTACGGCTACGATGAACCCATCATGGTGAGTCATGTAAACCATCAAGGCCAAAAGAAATCCTACGAATCTCAATACAAAGGGGTGGTGCATTACATCACCGAGAATTATTTTGAATCCGAGGACGACAAACTTCGTCAGTGGGCCGAAGAATTCATGCACCAAAAACCCTGCGAAACCTGTCAGGGCGCCCGATTAAAGCAGGAATCCCTTCATTTTCTTATCGCACAAAAAAACATCGCCCTGTTGAGCAACATGAACATCGATGTGCTCAGAAATTGGTTCCACGCGGTAGACGGCGATCTCACGGAAAGACAGGTGATTATTGCCACTGAATTGATCAAAGAAATCAAAAGTCGTCTCGACTTCTTGGTTGGCGTTGGCCTTGGATACCTCACCCTAAATAGCCCAGCAAGAACTTTATCGGGCGGGGAAGCACAACGAATTCGATTGGCCACGCAAATTGGCAGCAAACTGATGAATGTGCTTTATATCCTCGATGAGCCCAGTATTGGATTGCATCAGCGCGACAATGAACGACTGATTCAGAGTTTGCGAGACCTTCGAGATATGGGGAATACGGTTTTGGTGGTTGAGCACGACAAAGACATGATGCTTGCCAGCGATTGGTTGGTGGAAATCGGTCCCAATGCTGGTGTTCATGGCGGACAAATTGTTGCCAGCGGTGAAGTCAAAGATTTTATCCAATCCGATGCCATAACCGGAAAATATCTTCGCGGTGAGGATAACATTCCAGTGCCAGAAAAGCGAAGAAAAGCATCGACAGAAAAACTCAAATTGAAAGGATGCACGGGCCACAACCTCAAAAATGTTGACCTTGAAATTCCCTTGGGCTTGTTCGTGGCGATTACCGGAGTGAGTGGTAGCGGAAAATCCAGTTTGATCAACGAAACCCTATTCACGGCGGCACATAACAAAGTGTATGCTTCTAGTTACAAACCCTTGCCATTCAAAAGCATTGAGGGGTTGGAGCACATCGACAAAGTAATTCGCATCGATCAAAGTCCCATTGGACGAACGCCTCGAAGCAATCCAGCAACTTACGTGGGTGTTTTTCAGGAAATTCGCAACCTATTCACCAATCTTCCAGAAGCAAAAATCCGAGGCTATAAACCCGGCAGATTCAGCTTTAACGTAAAAGGCGGTCGTTGCGAAGCGTGTGGCGGTGGCGGAAAAAAAGTCATCGAAATGAACTTCCTACCGGATGTAGAGGTGTTGTGCGATGAATGTCAGGGCAAGCGATACAACCGAGAAACCTTAGAAGTTCGATACAAAGGCAAAAGCATAAACGATGTCCTTGAGATGTCGATTGACACCGCAGTAGACTTCTTCGAACATATCCCTTTGATCCAGCGCAAGGTAAAAACGATGCAGGATGTGGGCTTGGGCTACTTAACTCTAGGACAGTCGAGTACCACCATCAGTGGCGGAGAAGCCCAACGCGTAAAACTTTCCACCGAATTGAGCAAGCGTGATACAGGTAAGACATTGTACATATTGGACGAACCAACAACCGGTCTTCACTTCAACGATATCAAGCAATTGCTAGGCGTATTGAATATTTTGGTTGACAAAGGCAATACGATTGTTGTCATCGAGCACAACATGGACGTGATCAAAGTGGCGGATTGGGTTGTAGACATTGGGCCCGAGGGCGGTTCAGGTGGCGGAGAAATATTGGTCTTTGGAACACCCGAACAAGTGGCGAAACACAAAGAAAGTCACACTGGTAGATTCTTGAAATTGGAATTAAAATAAGGGAAAACGCAACTTGCGTTGTATTTTTGTAGAATGGATGCCAGCCCTCTGTATGCAATTTCACCCGTAGACGGTAGATATGCCGGCGGAACTAAAGATTTAAAACGATATTATTCAGAAGCCGGTCTCATTCAATACCGCATCCGCGTTGAGGTGGCTTACCTTTTTGCCTTGGCAAAAGTGATCCCAAATGTTGATTGGAGCGAGCTTCTCAAACACCAAATCACCCTTACCAATTGGTGTGAAAATCTGCCTGAAGAAGACATTCAGCGGGTTAAAACCATCGAAAAGACGACCAACCACGACGTAAAGGCGGTTGAATATTGCATCAAGGAGAAATTGGACGCCCTGGGATTACAGGCATACAAGGAATGGGTTCACTTTGGACTCACCTCTCAGGATATCAACAATACTGCGATTCCATTGAGTTTCAAAGAAGCCAGTGCTGCAGTGATGATGCCTGCCTTGAATCAAGTCATTGAGTTGATTAAATCACAAGCCCAAGAATGGAAAGACATCCCATTGTTGGCCAAGACGCACGGACAACCTGCCTCTCCTACCCGCTTAGGCAAGGAATGGTATGTTTTCGTAGCCCGTTTAGAAGGTCAGATTAACCTATTGTCTCAACTTCCCTATTCCGCGAAATTTGGCGGAGCAACAGGGAATTACAACGCCCATCATGTTGCCTTTCCAAATACCGATTGGTTGGCTTTTGGCGATAAATTTGTGGGCGAGGATCTGGGTTTATACCGCGTGCCTTTCACTACACAAATTGAACCTTATGATTTCTTGGCGGCACAGTTCGACAATTGGAAGCGCATCAATACCATCTTAATTGATTTTTCTCGCGATGTGTGGACCTATGTGAGCATGGAGTACTTCAAACAGAAAATCAAGGAAGGCGAAGTGGGGTCAAGTGCAATGCCACACAAGGTAAATCCTATTGATTTTGAAAATGCCGAAGGCAACTTGGGTATCGCAAATGCATTGTTTGAGCATCTTGCTTCAAAATTGCCCGTTTCCCGATTACAGAGAGATTTAACTGACAGTACAGTTTTACGCAATATTGGGGTTCCTTTTGCCCATACTTTGATTGCCTTGAACAGTTTAAACAAGGGCCTGAATAAGTTGGTTTTAAATGAAGCTGCATTGGAGTCTGACTTGAATAACAACTGGGCTGTGGTGGCCGAAGCCATTCAAACCATCTTAAGGCGTGAGGGTTATCCCAACCCCTATGAGGCGCTGAAAGCACTAACCCGAACCCATAGTAAAATCACGGCCGAAAGCATTGCCGATTTCATCAATGAACTGGATATTACAGACGCTGTAAAAAATGAACTCAGACAAATCACCCCGTATAACTATACTGGAACGCATCCGAACTTGGATTGATTTTTTTTGGCAATGGCTCACCGATAAAAATCGGGGTTTCAAATGGCTGAAGAAAACTTCTTGGTTTGCTGGGATTGGCTTTACCATTTTTTTGATCGTTTGGCTCTCTTGCAGAGGATTTCTCCTCAACTGGGCTTTCAATAAAGCCGTGGTTAAATTGGAGAAAAAAGGCTACGACCTCACCTGCCAAGAAAAAGGATTTACATGGTTGTTTGGTGTTCACCTAAAAGGACTAAAACTTCAGTACAAGCAAGGGATTCCGACGCCTAACGACACACTACCTAAGGCACAAAAGGCCATCTATAAAACCCTATCTAAAGCCCCTGTTTTCGCCTGCAACGATTTGGCTATCGGACTCAATGTGTGGAAATTTTGGGACATCGGTTTATCCGGCTTCGAAACAGATCAACTTTCACTCAACCTTGTGAACCTGCCCGATTACTGCAATTACTGCGGATTGATGGGGAGCGACGATAAACCCGAAGAAAAGGCCAAACCCAATAAAGACCCCATCGTAAGTCTGTTCAGACAATTGGAATCGTATATTGGAAAAGCACCCAATCACCTGGAAATGCGCCAAACTCAAATGGCCTTGACCGATACAACGGGTACATTTTCTCTTCAATTGCCCAACACCCTTTTCAAACACAAAGAATTGTCGATGCAATTGCTGGCAACTAGCGAAAAAATCACCACCGAAAAGGAGAAAAAAGAATATCGCAGACGCCGAAAATCAGACAACGACACCCTACCCAACACCACAAAAAAATCAATTGGATTTGTACTTCAGGGGGATATCGACAAAGATGATTTAACAGGTCACGTAAGCATTACACCAAGCAACAACCAGAAATTCGTTTCTATACCATTGGTTTTGAACGGATTGGGATTTCAAAAAGCCGATTTCGAAGTAAACGAACTGGGTGAATCTTTTGGCGCCATTCATGCCGATTTACGCGGTGGATTTGTGGGCTTGCAGGTAAACGACGAACGCATTTCAGATACCTTGGTTCAAGTGGATTCCGCAAATGGAAGATTTGTATGTGATATCAAAGATGGATTTTTTGAGCTCGACAGTCAAAGTTCTGTGCAGATAAACCAAATTAACGCGAACATTTTCGCCCAATACCAAGGCGGAAACAATCCCAAATACGCTTTTAATATTTACATGCCTCGCCTGAAAGCCAATGATTTCTTTGCCAGTTTACCCGTTGGTCTTTTCAGAAACATTGGAATCCCCCAAGCTACTGGGACTTTGGAATATCGTTTCAAGTTTGCGATGGAGCACGAAAAACCCCGCGATTGTATTTTGGAGAGCAATATGTGGCCTAGCAAGGATTTCACAATCGTGAAATGGGGAAATGTGGACCCTCGAATCATGAATGGTGAGTTCACCTATACTTATTGGGAAAAAGGCGAAGTGGTTGCACGTTTCCAAGTGGGTGAATCGAATGGAAACTTTACGCGGATCGACAATATCAGTCCGGACCTTACTCGATGCGTAATGCGCAGTGAAGACCCAGATTTTTATCATCACCAAGGATTTTATATGGATGCTTTCCGATCCAGTATTGCCCAAAACTATAAACAAAAACGATTTGCACGTGGGGGTTCTACCATTTCCATGCAGCTGGTGAAAAACGTATTCCTTGGCCGAAGAAAAACCATCGCTCGAAAAGTAGAAGAAATCCTTTTAACATGGTTGATGGAACGCCGTGGATTGGTTTCCAAGTCCCGTCTTTTGGAAGTTTACTTGAACGTGATCGAATGGGGTCCCGGCATTTTTGGTGTAACTGAAGCATCGCGATTCTATTTTCATAAAAATCCGAGCGACCTAAACTTGGGCGAATGTACATTCTTGGCCAGCATTATTCCCATGCCGAAAAAAGTGCGCTGGTTCCTGGATTCGAATGGTTGCGTTCGCGGAAATAATGGCCATTTCAGTGCATTACGGCGTCGTTTATTGGCCAAAGACTCAGGAACAATAGACACAGCCATTTTTAAGGTGTGTATTCATCCCGATGCCTGGGCACGACTCAAAGGCCCAGCCAAAAAACGAGAAACCACCGAAATCCCAGATGAAATATCTGAGGAAGGGGAACTGCCATTGGAAGCCATCGAACAAGACGAACACGATTAATCCGTCAATTTGTCTTTTTTGGGAGTAAATCACCCTCCCCTTTGGTGTCATTCTGTCGTTTATTGTACAAAATTTTACAATGGAATCCGATTTGACGGCATTGGGTCACCATGAATTTACAACAATTTACCATCAAAGCACAGGACACATTGTCAAAGGCTCAGCAGCTGGTAATCGCCAACAAACAACAGGCGATGGAACCCGTTCACTTGCTGTCTGCCATGATTTCGGACGATGAGGAAACCCTGCAGTTTATCGCTGGAAAACTCGGCGCAAACCTTGCGCGCATTGAACAAGCGGTAAATGCTTCTATTCAAAGTCTCCCAAAAGTTGAGGGTGGACAAGTATATTTATCTCAAGCATTACATTCAGCAACCACCGCCGCCGAAAAAGCGATGGGTGAAATGAACGACGAATTTGTAACCAACGAACATTTGTTATTGGGAATTCTCGAAGGCAAAGACGCCGCATCAAATATTTTGAAGGACGCCGGGATCAAACGCGTCGACTTGGTAAAAGCCATTCTGGCCCTGCGCGGCGGAAACAAAGTGAATTCGCAAACGGATGAAAATCAATTTAACTCCCTCAAAAAATTCGCGCTGAATCTCAACCAAATGGCCCGCGAGGGGAAATTGGACCCCGTAATCGGAAGAGATGAAGAAATCAGAAGAGTCCTTCAAATTTTATCCCGACGCACCAAAAACAACCCCGTATTGATTGGTGAACCCGGTGTAGGTAAAACCGCCATCGCCGAAGGTTTGGCGATGCGAATCATTCGTGGCGATGTCCCCGAAAACTTAAAATCCAAAGTGATTTACAGCTTGGACTTGGGAGCCTTGGTTGCAGGTGCAAAATACAAAGGGGAATTTGAAGAGCGACTCAAAG
>DDYM01000046.1:0-150 GCA_002347985.1 Bacteroidetes bacterium UBA2234 | reverse complement strand
GGTCGGAGCGACGGTGCCATGGATGCCGCCAACATATTAAAACCCGCTTTGGCAAGAGGTGAACTGCGCGCCATTGGTGCCACTACCCTTGCGGAGTATCAAAAATATATCGAGACCGACAAAGCCTTGGAACGTCGTTTCCAAAAAGTG
>DDYM01000035.1:15245-15388 GCA_002347985.1 Bacteroidetes bacterium UBA2234 | reverse complement strand
GAAATGGGGTTCGGTGTAGGTGTAAAGAGCATCACCACTTTGTACACGCCTAGTGTAAACAGCGAGGAGAAAATGATTAAGCCCTTTCAAAAAACACTGCCCTACTACAACGGCTTATTGGGATTGAACATGAATTCCCCACG
>DDYM01000035.1:14703-15146 GCA_002347985.1 Bacteroidetes bacterium UBA2234 | reverse complement strand
AATCTGATTTTGGGAATAAAACAGAACGGGTTGGATGCTTTTTTTAGTCCTTTTTACAATCGGTATTTCAATTATATCTACTTGGCACCCACAACGGACAAATGGTTGGGAATGTATCCCATTTATCGATATCAACAACAAAATGCCACCCAATTCGGCGGCGAAGTGGGCATCAACTATTTGATCAGAAATCGTACGAAATTGGGTTTGATGGCCAGTGCGATGAATAGCAAAACAGCCGATGGCAACTACACGCCCTATATCCCAGCCAATAAAATTAGCCCCAGTATTACATGGATGTTTGGAAATGACGATGCATTAACGCAAGGATCTGCGGTGGCCCATCGCCCGAAGAAATACCAGGCAACCGCATCGGTTGATTTCGTGAGTCAGCAACAAAAAACAGCTCTCGGCGAGGTGGGCTCAAAAGCGTATCAATTGTT
>DDYM01000035.1:1428-14660 GCA_002347985.1 Bacteroidetes bacterium UBA2234 | reverse complement strand
TTCAAGGCAACTTTGTTGCTCGTAACGGCGGACGATTCAATCTATCCTTGCAGGGAAACAACCTGTTCAATGAGAGATACATCGACAATCTTTCTCGTTTTAAGGCCTTTGGATTGATGAATATCGGTCGTAATTTTGTTATTCTTCTGAAGTGGAACATCAGTGAAAAAGCCTAGCCGCCATATCGCAATCATTCCAAAAGTGAGCGCCAAATGGCTGTTGACAATATGGGTACTTTTGGGTTTGATTCCGGCATTCTGCTTCTTTCATGGCAAGTATAGTCACAGAAACGAAGTCCATCGTTTACTTAGCCAAAACAACAACAATGCGCATCAAATTAAAATCACCCTACCCTCTTCTACGACTGTCTTGGGTGAACAATTTGAGCGAAAAGATTTTTATTGGAATGGGGATTGTTACGATGTGATTTCCGTAAATCGCACATCCCAAAAGGTTGAAATCACTGCGGTAATTGATGATTTTGAGAAAGGGATCGACATGGCTTTTCAGAGCAGTAATTCTCAGGCAGGCCACAGTGGGATTTTGGTTGAACGAAAGTTTGACGGATTACATTTGATCGTTATTAATTTAGATCAGGGATTAACAGAATTTGTGGCTCAAGGAGTTCGAGGTCTTACAGCTCAGCGTTCCATGGCGACAACATCTGGCTATTTGGGAATAGAGACACCACCGCCAGAGTTGAGGGGATAAATCACTCAATTATTTTTATTCTCAACTCATCCTTTGGGCCTCCCAAAAGGGTTATAAACTATTGTTAACCAATCAATTAAATTTAAAAAACATGAAAAAGAACCTAACATTATTGGCAATGATCAGTTTCGTTGCTACAATATTTACAGCCTGCGAACCTGATGCGGGAAGAAATCCACAAATCAGTTTCAAAACTGGAGCGAACTACGTATCTGCGGATGCAACATTAAAAAAAGACACCACGATAACCATCGGAATCGATGCGGCAAAATCGGAAGATAAAGACGTCTTGAAGTCGTATACTTTGTCGAGAAGTAAAAACGGAATGACAGATTCAACCATTTTTTCAGCTACACTTACCGGTTCGGATCAAGACAAATACAGCAAAGATGTTGCGTTGAAGATCGGCGGTTTTGGTGGCTCTAAAAGTGGCGACAAGGAGACATATAAAGCTACAGTTATCAATCGTGATGGCTTGATTGGTCAAGTATCGCTCACGGTTACCATCAAGTAACTTAACAGTATTTGAAAAATCAACACCTTTAATCAATTGGTGTTACAAAAAAAGGGGGGCTAACGCCCCCCTTTTTTTATTTGAAAAATTAAATGTTTTTTACGAATTCAATTTCGGACTTAATAAAAAACAAAAGAGCCGTTCCTACCTGCCGATACCGGTGTAAAAATTGCCTTTTTTGTCTACTGAGCCCCTGAACATTCCGGATGTGGTAAAATTGAAAACAATATTTCCATAGGCATCAATGGCGATACAACCGCCTCTTCCCTTTTCTTCACGCAATTTTATTTGAATGGACTGTGCCACGGCATCCTCTAACGAAAGATGTCCATATTTCATGCGCGATGCAATATCGTAAGCAATTACATTTTTGATGAAATCCTCACCTCTACCAGTGCATGATACTGCGCATACATCATTTTCGGCATAGGTCCCGGAACCAATCAATGGCGAGTCTCCGATTCTATGAAATTTCTTGTTCATCAATCCGCCCGTACTTGTACCTGCGGCAAGATTTCCAGCTTGATCTAGGGCCACGCATCCCACGGTTCCATATTTGCCCTCGGTCTCCGTTTTACCGTCGTGATCCAATATCATTTCGTCTTTCTCCTCCTTTATCGCCTTTTCCAATTGCTCCTTGCGCTTTTTGGTAAAAAAATACTCCGGATCCACCAGTTTCATACCGTTTTCTACCACAAAATCCTCAGCGCCTGTGCCATACAAAAACACATATTTAGATTTCGACATGATCATTTTGGCCGCTGAAATTGGATTTTTTATTCTGCGAACCCCTGCAACAGCTCCTGCATCAAGAGTTTTTCCGTCCATAATCGCAGCATCCATCTCAATGGATCCATCATTGCACAAAACCGACCCTTTGCCGGCATTGAACAACGGCGAATTCTCCAATACCTTAATCACTTTCTCCACCGCCATCATACTCGTACCACCGGTCTGAAGTATGGCATATCCTACGTGCAGTGCACTGTCCAAAACATGCTGATACTCCAGCTTCTCACTGTCACTCAGATTCATCTTATCGATGTTCCCACTTCCACCGTGGATCGCCAATGCAAAATTCCCTGCTTCGGGTTTTTTCGATTTTACATTGTCTTTACAGGAAACCATGACTCCCGTAAATATAAAGAATATGTAGATTATGTTTTTCATATTTTACCAAGCAAAATTACATCCGATACCCAAAACAAAATACCGGTAAGGATTTAATCGATTTTTTTGTTGTTGTATTTGAAAAAAATGGTCAATAGACACATGTTTATTTATCCGATTGGAAACCATCACACCGTATCGAATTTGATCAATATAGGATCTTTTGGGCCGATTTAATGGTTGAAAAAATTCAACATTGGAAGATACATTCCAATGATAATTGATACTCTTTCCTGCAGAAACCCTAAATCTGTGATAAAAATAGGGTCCTTTATAGCTGTCGTTGAGATGTTCACCATAAACCAATCCCTGCCAACGACTCCTTACATTCAGGTTGACATCCCCGAGTTTCATTTTACCATTCAACGCATAATAAAGCAATTCCTTCCCCTCAAAATTGTTGTCGAGTCTTTTTTGTTGTACATAACGCACATGCAATTCATGTGACATATTTTTTGTTAGCCACTGATTGACCGACAAGTCGTGAAAATAAAGCCAAGCTTCTGTTGCATTCTCATTCCGAATCATATGTTCCGACAAACAAACATTCAGGTTCTCGTTCAACTTGTATGTCAAATTGCAATAGTTCCAAGTTGCAAAATCATTCTGTTGCGCCTTCAATGCACTCATGGAACCCAAAACAAATAAACCAACAGTCACAACAAAACGATTCATTTAGAATAACTTACCTTTTTCATAGATTTAATTACACCAACAGAATCTGTAATGATGAGATTCGTAAGTAACCCTTGATTGTCGTATCCGTAACGTTTAATTTGGGTGAGCTTACCATTTTTAACGATGCGTTCTTCCGATTTCTCTCCCCATTTATTGTATGTGTAAACTATGTTTTCAGACCTGCGTTTTCGTCTATCTTGTTGCGTAAATTTGATTTTGCGACCCCTATTGTCATAAACGGTATTCTCAATCAAAACCACTGTATCCAGCGCGTTATATACCGTTTTAAGTTCGTAATCCGCTGTCACTTCAACTACAACATGTTGATGGAGTTGGCCGTTCGCATTCCATTCCCAGGTTTCAAGCACATTGCCCGCTGCGTCGATTTTTTCTTTTCGTCGATAGTTCTTTTCTGGATTTATACTATCGATAAAAACTGTTTCTATTTCGCGATAGTTTCTCGAAGCAACTCTTTTTTCCGGTGGATTACCCGCCGCAATAACCAGCAGAATTACAAGTGCCCCAATTAAATAAAACTTATTCATAAATGATAAAATTTGGCATCTCTGAATGTCCGTTGCGCTTGAGCACCACTTCGTTTGTAACCGCCACTGTTCCACTCAATATTTGTCCTGTGCTATCTTTTGAATAGGTATATATCTTGTATTTTCCCGGATATAAATACTGGAATTTATAATACCCATTGTTGTCTGTTTTCGTCCGACCGTCGTAACCAACATTGTCGCCATAAACGATGTAAACATAATGGTCAGCAGACGGATACGTACCCAGTATTCCTGTAAAAGTTGCATTGAACTTCCGCGTGATGACCTGTCCTGAAATGCTGGCATTGCCTCCAACACCTGGTTCCTTTTTACACCCACCTGCAAAGAGCAATCCAATGATAATAATGCAGTTAAATATCTTCTTCATCGATAAAATATATTTTTTTGTTGTACTGTTTTGCCAAATTTAAGAAAATATCCATGTCGAGATTGGAAATCTCATGCAAAGTTGACCGCTTAAATAGAATCAATTCTCCGGGGTGCAGAATTGCCTTAAAAAAATACATCCAATTCAGCTGAACTTGCGACAGCGCATCCAAATCTAGCATATTTTTCCATGGAAAATTTGCCCAATCGTATGGTGGTGCTTGTTGAAAAATCTCTCCTAGAACCGGGAATTGCCGACTCTCTTTGTCTGTTAATATCGCTCCCAAGTAGGTATCGCCAATCATTTTTCTTTCCCTATCTAAAACAAAAATAGATTGATAAAACCCAAGAGAAATCAAATGGGCTTGTTTTGTTTTATCATAGCAATCAAGAAACAATTGCCGGAGCATTGGTTTTGAATAATTAGACAAATCCCAGTGATGGGTATTAAAGTCTTCTCTCAGCCCTAAGTTGGCATCAGATAATTTTCGTTGGGTAAATTCCAATTGATTCCATCGGGTTTCAATTTCGCTCATTTCTTTCCAATGTGCGGGAATTTTGAACATCCGCATCATGGAACCTTGGCTATAAATAATAAGCAATATTATTTGTAAAAAGCTGGAGTGATTTGCATCAATCGCCTTGAAATTCCATGCGATCACAAACAGAAATACATAAAAATACACAGGAAAAAAACCCGCTGTCCAGGCATGTTGACTGCCATATCTTTTCATTGCCACCTCCGCAGATTTCTCGCGCTTCAGCAGTATATTATATTCTTTGTTAAACTGATGATCCATCACCAAAGCCATTTGGTGATTAAAAATAAAACTCCATCTTCGATTCATGGAATTTATCGCTCGTTTGAATTGATATTTTGAATCAACAAAGTACTTTACCACGACAATTCTCAGCGCAAGGCCAGACAACAAGAAAATTAGCCAATAGTTGGATATGGCGACATTCAATTTTGACAATAAAAAGTACAGTAGCGACAGTAAAAACAAGTCTGAAATGAGCAACAGAATCCCTTTGGAGTAGGATTTTACGTATCGCGAGGTTTCTTGATCAATACTTTTGTATTCATGGAAATTGAATCCCATGAGTAATTGACTCAGTATTTTGTTGTGGATTCTAAAATTTACAATCTGATGGAAATAATTTTTTAGAAAGGTAGCAATAAACTTTGTTGCTAGTAGTCCTATAATCCAATACCAAATGTTTTCATTATTAAATTTGGTGGGGATAATCATTTGGAACAATTTTGCCTTTGTGGAGTCTGAATTGTTCGCAACTTGACCTACTAGCAACAAGAGTAATATTGCGGTGGTAGAATGAAGAAAATGAAAGAAAATCAATCCATAATTTTCTTTGAGATTCAGGCATCTATATCTGATGGTTTTAAACATTCAATAGTTTATTTGCCTGTTTACTTTCAAGTTGTGACAAAGTAAAAATGGGGACATTTAAATATTGATGAACCTCTTTTATCAGCAATTCGCTCATTGTGAATTTGCCACATAAGAACAGCGGATTTATTCCCAATTTCTCTAACATCGTCATTGCTTGAATTGCGCTTAAACTATCGCCACACGAAAATACGACATCAGAAACTGTGCTCATAAACTCTTTGTTGCTAATCAGTGCCAAGGTTTCTTGCTGCAAAATTCCATCTGCAATTTCCATTACAATACAATCTAGGTCGTTATGCTCACAAATTTTCGTCCTTAAATACTCATAAATATTCAAGATTTCAGGAATTGGCACCGTAAAAGTACTCGGGTAACCCGCGTCAGAGAAATCCATTGCCCTCATGGCACCTGCATCGTAATTGAAATCTTTATCCTTAGTGAAGGCAGTCCCTGTTAACTTGATAAAGCCCACTTTTTTATTGTCCAAGTACAACCCACGAGATACAAAAGCCGCTGTTGTTGTTTTGCCACTATCCATTGTGGCGCCCAATGATAGAATCACCTTTGGACTTAATTTTGATGGATTGAATTCTGGAATGGGCATCTTGTAAAACTTGGTATTGATTATTTGATTTTCCTCATCCACTGCAAACCCTAACAATTTCACTTTGGTTGGTTCGATGTCTTTAAACGCATCGTTTTTAGAATGTAAAATCCCGATTACGCCCCCCGCACCCAAAATGTGGTATTCCGATTTGATTTCTGTTGGAACATATCCTTCAAATTGCTCTGTAGCATAACGGTCCCCAAATACTGCCAAAATTTTATCTCCGGCAAAAATGGAGACGTTTCTTTTTGAATCTGCTTGCATGGTTTTGTGCTTGCCTATTTCTAGTATTTCAAACAGTGCAACATCCCCTGCTTTCGGTAGGTAAATATGATTTTGACTTTTGTCCAAAACAAAATGTTCAACGATCTGAGTGACTAATGATTTCTTGATTTTCATAATTACTGGAATTTATTTTTTAATGATTAATGAAGATTGAATCTCTTTTCCATTGGATATCTCAACAAGGTATAACCCTGACAACCAATTGGATACATCCACAGAATAGGAAATAGTATTACTTTCCAAATTCTGAGTATGAACAATTTGTCCTGCTAGCGTATAGACCTTCAATTCACCGGAAATCGATGGTTCAATTACCAAAAACTCCTCAGATGGATTGGGATATAATTTCAGCTTGTTTACCGGTATTGAATTGTTGGCACTTGTACCGCGAACATATTTACCTATCAACATATCGCGTTGTCCTAACTTGGTGTAGGAACTCCCCCCTACAACAATTNNACTGGGAGAATGCCATTTTATCGTATTGGCCACATCTATGCTGTCTGAAACATTGCGTTGGTAGGATATTGAAAGTTTTCCATTTTTATACTCTATCAAATTCATAGCAAAATCAATCTTGGATGTACTTGCAGTATTTGAGTGAATTGCAATGCATGGAATTCCATTTTCTATCAATTCAATATCATCAACCTCATCAGAATATTGACCCGCGTAAAAGACAGGAGCGGAAAGCAACTCTTTTCCAGTATTGTCGTAATGCATCAAAAAAACATCTAAATTGCTATTTACTGTTGTATCTGAATCAATGTTACCAGACACCCAAATTGAATTATCTACGTCTAAAGTAAGGCTCACACCTTCATCCAATCCGTTGCCTGAATTTCCAATATATTTAACCCAAGTCTGTTGACCGGCTGCACTCAAACACAAAGTAAACGCTTCATAATTCACAGATTGAGCACTTTTTTGACATTGTCCGGTAACGAGGATATTCCCAGAATTGTCAACCAACATATCATTCAACTTATCATTCCCACCGGAAATATCAATCGTTTTTGACCACAACAATGTTCCGGTTGTGTTATACTTTAGAACAATCAGGTTGTCGTTGATTCCATTTTGTAACACACCTGCCACCACAAGTTCACCTGTAGAATTCAATTTTGCGATTTGGCCCTTATCAACAAGGGTACTTGATGAAAATGTTTGGGTAAACAGCAGTTTTCCGGCGCTACTTATTTTCATTACCAAAATATCATCGTTCACCTGCCATGAGGGATCCACATCCGTTTTCCCCACAACAAATACATCCCCCAATTTATTCACTACGATATCGGCAGCGCGATCGGACTCATTGATTGGGCCGTCAAATGTAAAATTCCAAATCCTCGTACCTGAAGGACTCAATTTTTCGAGATAAATATCAGACGATGTACCTGAATTTTTCAAATACCCCCCTACCAGTAAATTTCCACTGGAATCGATGGCCATAGAATTTGCTTCTTCATCACTGCCGAATAGCGAACCTGTGGTATCTTTTTTCCATAACAAAGTTCCTTTGGGGTCTAATTTCCCATAGGCAAAATCTCTATTTTGGTCTTTGTTTACTGTGTACCCACTGAAATAAATATTGCCGGATTGATCTGTGAGAACCCCTCTCACGTTATCGCCATTATCACCAAATCCATTTGAGATGAATTGAGATACTGCGGCCGCGTTACTTTTGTATAGTAAACCAATGGCTTCTGTCTGATCACTCGCGTTGGAGGCGGAACCCACAACAACCACATTCCCGTTGGTTAAAGCAACTGCTTCTGTTCCTTCATCATTTTTATTCCCTTGACCATTAAAAGTCTGCTTGATTAATTCTGAGCCGGTGCTGGAATACTGTAGTAGGAGTATATCATTGCTTATATTGGCCGAATTGTCGGCATCTGTATATCCGGCAACAATTACATTTCCATTGGCTCCAAACTTTATACTTGCGGGAATGTCATCGTTCAGAGCAGCACCCTTAAAAATGCTTACCCATGATTTAGTACCCGTAGAAGTATAAGCTACTGTATGAATATCGTAATCAATACCCAGAGCAGGATTTCCGTCGCATCTACCTGTGATTACACAACCACCTGAAGGGTTCACAACCATGTCTATGGGTCGGTCATGGCCCGCAACATCATAGAAGACGTTAAAAACGACTGCCCCACTCGAATTGTATTGAATAAGTCGATAATCATCATCGTTTCCATTGTTTGACCGACCAACAACATAAATATTTCCATTTTTATCGATTCCCACAGATGTAGCACGATCTGTACCTCCATTATCAAAAGGTTTTAACCATTGAAGTGCCCCAGAAGCGTTGTATTTAATGGTCATAAAATCATCATCTTTACCATTGAATACTCTACCTGTTACAATAATATTGTTTGTTGCATCGGTCACAACACTGAAAGCGCGATCGTTGTTATTGGCAGTAGAATTATATCTAGTGGAGAATAACAAAGACCCCGCGCTGCTATATTTTACAATTAAATAATCGTTATTGACTACGGGAGATGGATCTTTATCGCTATCGCCAACTACTACAACATTGCCCTGCGCGTCTATGGTAATCGCATTGGGTTCATCATATAAATTGGTTGTTGGGCTATTGTAGGATCTCGTCCATACCGTGTCGCCCGTACTTTTTAACATAATCGTGAAGAAGTCGTTTCCCACGGATTTGTTATTGACATAGGCCATGACCAGAATGTTCCCGTTAGGATGAAGGAGAATTTTCTTGCCTTCATCTGGCCCATTACCTGTACCGAGAAAAGTTTTACGCCACTGCAATTGAAAACTGGAATTGTATTTTGCAACAACCACATCGCGATCGGAATTTGTATTTACTGAATAACCCGTTACGTAGATATTGTTGTTTGCATCGGCAACGACTGAATTGAAACGATCCCCAAAATCACCTATTCCAGAATATGTATTTTCCCATTGGGAGATTAATTGTGCATGAACTGGTAGAAAATTGAAAATCAGGGAGAGAATTACAAATGGGATTTTTTTCTTCATAGCGAGTTTTTAAACGTTTAACGAGACGCTTAACACAACTTCTATTGAAGACCCCCAAAATGAAAATTTATTTTAGCATGGAAAATTTCCAACCAAAAAATCACAGCCCCGCAGAACTTCAAAAACCGTCAATAATGTCCACTATTTCTCGCCTGTAAACGAAGAAAAATAAAATGATTTTTTCGACCCCTATTCCCCAAAGTTCGACCACTTTCCGGCCTTTTCAACCGTTTCTTGGGCTGTATGCGCTTTGATCTTGTAGGTGTAAATTCCTTTGGCAATCTTTAACATGGGAACTCCATTGTTTTCTCTTGATTGATAAATCAACTTGCCTTGAATGTCGTACACTTCCAACGCATCGAACTGCCAATCACCAGAAATCAGTTTCAAATCCGACGTGATTTTTGCTTCGCGATCGAAACGCGTAATTCCTGAAACATCCCAAATTGATATTCGCTTGGTAAACTCACCATAGCATCCATTTTTGTGAAAACTTCGGGCTGATACCTTGTAATTGGCGACTTTGTTATCGAACAACCAGGTGATGGGGTCTGAGAGCGACGTATCTGCTTTGTTTCCCGTGCCGAAATACCACCACACGCGCGGTGAATTGGTATTGGCGGTGAAAGTAAATGATGACTGAGGCAAACGAATTACCGTATCGGGACTTACTGTAAATGAGATAGGCAAAGTATCCTGAATGCGCAGGGCGATATTGCCGTCGGCATAACAATACTTGGAAGATTCTACGCGAATGGCAACCCTTCCAACCGCAGCCCGCGGGGTAACCACACTGCTGTTTTTATCAAAAACTTTCTGAATACTCGCCGATGGATTGGTGTTCCCATTCACAGAATAAAGTCTCACGCTGTAGGTAGTATCGCTGGATTCATTCGATGAAATCTTCAATTGACTTCGGAAGTGGAATGGCGCATCGTTCGGACAAAACAGGGTATCGCCCGTATAAGTATATTTGGTTTGTGCTTTGGCGATGATGGTGGTGGTATCGCAGGCCCGACAGCCGAATGTGGAATCCACGGCACAAGCTTGCAGTTTATAACTTCCCACCGCTATGGAGTCGATATGGGTTACCAAATGCGTCCCCCTTCTACCACCCACAGTGAGTGTCATCAATTGGGCGATCGATTTCGGAGGCATTCCGATGATTTTCCACTCATAGGGCATCGCGTTTTGGGTTGGTTTATCTACGGCATCCTCAAGAAAAAAGGCCGAATCACCGCTACAAATGTTTTTGGTATTGGCCAATTCAAACAACGGTCGATAAATCACATCGATGGTATTTGTATCGTAACTCATACAACCGAGGGTGTCGTAGGCGGCTACGATTGAAAGCGCAATCTTATCTACCCCTTTGATGGCCGAAGGCGCCCGTAATTTGTAATAATTTGGACCAAATCGATCTAAGGATTTTCCATTTAGAAAATAGATGTTTGATTTGGGACCTCCATTGAGCATATTTTTATTAGTGGGTTCGATCAGATTGAGCGGCGCATCGGAAGCACATAGCGGCAACAGCGGTGATTTTTTCCATTGAATGGGGTCGCTGTAAATTTGCTTGATATTCATCTGCTGCGCTTCGATACAACCTTTCACATCGGTTATCACCAATACTACGGCTGTGTCTTTATCTGTTTTGATGACAATTCCTTTGTTGTTGCCAATTTTGGTTAGGGTTGTAAAATCCACATAACGAGGATTCATGGTAAGCACTGAAATTGAGGCATCCATGCCATACCATTGATAGGTCAACGACCCTTTTCTGGCAACGATATTTTTGGGACCCAATTGGATTTGTCCATTCGGACAATTGAAGGTATCGGCAAAAGGTTTTTTATTGCCCAAAGAGAAACTAACAACTGTATCAATAATATTTATTGAGGTGTCCCAGTATTTAAAACAACCGCCTTCATTGGACAGCAGCGCGGAGATTTTGTATTTTCCAGAACCATTCAATTGAATACTGTCGTTCACGCGATTCGATGTTCCCAAAGATTTCCCGGAAGAATCTTGGACTTGCCAATTCACTTTGGGAGCGCTTCCACCACTGAATTTATCGATGAAAAAGTTAAGTTTATTGCATCCTTTATAAACAACTTGGGGAGATCCTGAGGAATAGGGATAAACTTTCACGATCAGATTGTATGTGGTTGACAGCGGTTCGGCGCAATTCAAATCGACCACTTTGATGGGGAAAACATAGCCTTCTGCAAACGTATCCGCCATTGTGGGTGTCCAATTAAACTCCAAACTGCGTTTGTTTTTGGCGGAGCTGTACACTTTGATACTTGCACCGCGATAGGTAGGCGGAACGATCACTTGTAAACTATCTGCAACGGTTTGAAAGGGCGTTAGGGCGTCTTCAAATTCCACAAATTTTTGTTTAACGGTTGTACCCACGCAAACCTTAAGCACTGTTTTTTGTGTGAGCAGGGCCTTTGGCGATTCATTTTTTCCATTGGGATCCACCACCAGCGCTGCGACTTCTCTTTGGTGTTCCGCAACGAGGGTGTATTTGCCATTTTTATTGATTCGATATTCTTTTACTTTCACACAGGCAACGCCAATTTCACCATCAACGCTAGGGCTAAAGATGAAAACTCCATCGGTGGTATCGAAAAAAGTACCCCGCACTGGATTGGTTTTGACATTGGAACTACAGAGAGTCGTCCCTGCGCAAGTTGGGGTGAACGGATGGCTGAGATCTTTGGTAGGCGTATTTACACAAATTTTGTTTTTGTAGGGTATCTCATAGTTAGAAGGAGAAAGTTCGTATCGCAACACATCTCTGTCCGTAGTATCTGAAAGTCCCTGGTTAAAGATAATGCTTCGATCCAGTTGAATAGTTCTCAACGGGTCGAACATCCTTGCAGGCGGGGTGTTTGTAGTTTTCGAACAATTGGCCAAATTTTCTAGGTAAAGCGTGGTTGATGTCCATGCGTCCCAATTAAAGCAAGGCAATGTGGTAGGAACCAAGTAGCCATACACAGCAAAGGTTATGTTTTTACAAGAGCTGCCGGACATGATATTCGTAAAAATCGAACTGTCGAGATTCACCGTGCACTTATAAATAAATTCTGTGAAACGATTGCTTTTATCGCAGTCAATAGAGGTAGAACACTTGAGTCCGATGTAGCTTTTCGATATCAAAGGGGCAGTTAACGAGACCGTGCCACAAGTCGCATTTTTACCGCCGTAAGCGACTATGAATACTGATGACGGCGCAGATGTCATAGCCCCACAAACACGATATGCGCGGTAACTGATTTCGTATTTATTTTTGGTAATGTGGGTAGCCCAAATTTCACTTCCGTATGTGTAATTGGAGGCACTTAAAGGCGCTGCGCATTGAACCAAAACGAATAGAACAATGGCGTAAGTGTTTTTTCTAAATTTCAAGAATAAATTCATGTGATGAAAATTCATCACATTGACAACGAATACTTTAATATTGTTGCCTATCCTGAAAAAGTGAGCACGATTCAGAAACTTTTATCATTCATTTAGGTGTCCCCATGAATTTAGTCAAAACAAATCAAGTCATTCCATTGGCAAACTCCTCGCCCCATTGATGAAGCGACACGATGCTGGGAAGCAATTTCTCACCCTTTTCGGTGAGCGCATACTCCACTGTGGGAGGCACGGTGGGAAAAACTTCACGTGTAACGATGCCATTGGCTTCCATGTTTTTGAGTTCCTTCACCAACATGCGGGTATTGATACCCTCCACACTTCGCTCAATTTCCATGAAACGCATTTTGCCTTTGGATAAAATATAAATGATGGGCATAGACCATTTCCCACCAATAATGTCTAATACGTCTCTCAAGGAGCAACTCTTTTCAGAAATTTTCAATTTATTCTTTTCCATAAGCAAG
>DDYM01000035.1:381-1349 GCA_002347985.1 Bacteroidetes bacterium UBA2234 | reverse complement strand
ATGAAATTATTAGAATCTATAAAATTGGGGTCGCTTCAGTTAAAGAATCGCATGGCGATGGCCCCTATGACGCGTTCACGTGCCGATCACCAAGGCAATGTGGTTGAATCCACGGTGCAATATTACACCCAGAGATGTTCGGCTGGATTAATCATCAGCGAAGCCATCAACATTTCCAAGCAGGCAGCGGGCAGTCCGCTCACTCCCGGAATTTACACCCAAGAACAAATCGAATCGTGGAAAAAAGTCACAGCCGCCGTGCACAAAAACGATGGTGTAATCTACGCTCAACTATGGCATACCGGTCGGGTTGGACATTCATTGGTGAAGGATGGCGAATTGCCGGTGGCACCCTCTGCGATTGCCATAGAAGGACAGCAACATTTCACGATGCAGGGGATGAAAGACTATGAGATTCCAAGGGCTTTGGAAATTTCGGAAATCGAGCAAATCATTCAGAGTTACAAGCAAGCGGCGATCAACGCCATTGAAGCCGGATTTGATGGGGTTGAACTGCATGCCGCCTTTGGTTATTTGCCCAATCAATTTTTGTCGGATAGCGCAAACCATCGCACAGACCAATACGGTGGAAGCCACGAAAACAGGAATCGTTTTGTGGTAGAGATCCTCAAAGAGATGGTCAGCGCCATTGGTGACAACAAAGTGGCCGTTCGGATATCGCCCAGCAGCACTTACAATGGCATCAAACACGAAAACCCGATTGAGCAATTTCATTTATTGGTGAATGAATTCAATCAGCTACCCCTGTCGTACGTGCACATCATGAATGTACCATTTCCGGTGGACCAACTACCCCACTATCCATTGAATTCGGTGGAAGAATTTGGCAACAGCTCTGTTCATCCCATTATCGCCAACTGCGGATATACCAAAGAAACAGGGGAAGGGGAACTAAACAAGGGAATCGCAAAGCTCATTTCCTACGGAACTTTGTTTTTGGCCAATCC
>DDYM01000035.1:0-366 GCA_002347985.1 Bacteroidetes bacterium UBA2234 | reverse complement strand
ATGTATGGCGGACAAGATCAGGGCTATATTGACTATCCATTTTTAAGCAACTAAAACGATGACGAACCACTTGATGGCCATTTTCACGATCAACACGGATCAATTGCCCGATAATTTTCAAGAAATCATTAAACACGAACAGGCGGCGGTTGCGCAGTGGAAGGAAGCCGGTATACTGACTCACTTATTCCTCAGACCCACACGCAATGGGGCGGTGCTCATTTTCAACGACATAGACGAACCGAAGGCACGGGAATTGATGGCTTCACTGCCTTTGTATCCATTTATGCAATCGGTAGAATACTTGCCATTGATGAAGCAGTTTTGATTGAATGATGTTAGATTGCGTGCTGATGGATTGAGTGC
>DDYM01000004.1:11376-15882 GCA_002347985.1 Bacteroidetes bacterium UBA2234 | reverse complement strand
TTGGGTCGATCGGCGGAACTGGTGGGGCTGCAGGTTTGCTTACATTAAACAATTTTGCCGTTTTGGTGGGTTTGTCTTCCACCTTTTTACTCGCATATTGATTGCCCATATAGCCGCCCGATGAATTCCCGTTGCCGATATTGCTGCCAAATGGCGAAGCAGATTTCATAGAAGCTGTGCTCATGTCCAAATACTGAGGGTCAATCTCTTGGATGAAACGACTCGGTTCGCAGGGGACCAGGCTGCCATATTTGAATCTCGATGTGGCGAAAGTCATGTAGCATTTGGTTTCAGCGCGGGTGATAGCGACGTAAAACAAGCGACGTTCTTCTTCAAGATCGGCCCTGGAATGCAAAGACAATTGACTGGGGAATAGATTTTCTTCAATGCCTACAATAAAAACTACAGGGTATTCCAAACCCTTACTGGCATGTATGGTCATCAGTGAAACACAATCTCTGTCTGGGTCTTTATCCTTTTGATCGTCTGTGTATAAAGCCACATCTTCTAAGAAGGTAGCTAGGTTTTTTTCCTTTTCACTCTCATCGTCTTCTACAAATTCTTGAATACCATTGAGTAGTTCAGTGATGTTTTCATATCTGGAAACGCCCTCTACCGATTTGTCGTCGTATAACAATTTTAGAAGTCCGGTTTGTTTGGCCACGTGCATTGCCAAATCATAGGCATTGTGTGTCTCAAGCATCGTTTGGAAACTTTTGATCATCGTGGCGAAATTGTCTACCTTTCCTGCGCTGGCGCCCAAATCGGGTAGGCTGCTGGCTGATTTTACGACATCCCAAAGCGGCACTCCCAATTCTGATGATTTTACGATGATTCGGTTTACGGTGGTATCGCCAATTCCACGACCTGGATAGTTAATGACACGTTTTAGTGCCTCTTCGTCCGAAGGGTTGATAACCAAGCGCAAGTAACTAATGAGGTCTTTGACTTCTTTTCGTTGGTAAAAGCTCATCCCTCCATAGATTCTGTAATCTATGCCTTGCCTTCGCAAAGCTTCCTCGAAAGCACGACTTTGGCTGTTGGTACGATAGAGTATGGCAAATGCTTTGTTGGGGAGGTGCAGTTGATTTTTGTCGTCGAAAATGGCATCGGCAACACGACGTGCTTCTTCTCCTTCGGTTGCGTTTCTAACTACTTTGATTTTTTCACCGATATCATTTGCCGTCCAAACGTTTTTTTCAAGCTGTTTTTGGTTGTTTTTGATGACCGAACTCGCTGCGTTAACGATGTTTTGTGTTGAGCGATAATTCTGTTCCAGTTTGTAGGTTTTTACATCTGGATAGTCGCGTTCGTAATTGAGGATATTTTGGATATTGGCTCCACGGAAAGCATAAATACTCTGCGCATCGTCACCCACAACGCAGATGTTCTGATGCACAGCTGCGAGTTTACGGGTAATCATGTACTGCACATGGTTGGTATCTTGATACTCGTCTACCATGATGTATTTGAATTTGTGCTGCCACTTATTGCACACATCAAGGTGGTTGTTGAGGAGTTTGTAGGTGTTCAGCAGGATATCGTCGAAGTCCATCGCACCGGCTTTAAAGCATCGATTGGTGTATTCGAGGAAGATCTCAGAAAATTTGGCGCGATTGGCGGCCTTGTCTTGGTTCATCAGATCTTCCTTTTCAAAGTAATGTTTGGCTTCAATAAGGTTGTTTTTGGCCATGCTAATTCTTCCCAAAACCATAGACGGTTTGTACATCTTGTCGTCAAGGTTCATCTCTTTGATGATGCCTTTGAGGAGGTTTTTGCTGTCTTCGCTATCGTAAATGGTAAAATTGGCAGGGTATCCCAATCGGTCTGATTCCTGTCTGAGTATACGAGCAAATACGGAGTGGAAGGTTCCCATCCATAGATTTCGGGCTTGGGGTCCTGCAACCTGCTCGATTCGATGGCGCATCTCTTTCGCCGCTTTGTTCGTAAAAGTTAGGGCGAGGATGTTGAAAGGTTCCGCGCCTTTGTGTAATAGGTAGGCCATCCTGAATGTGAGGACTCGGGTTTTGCCTGAGCCGGCGCCTGCGATTATCATCACGGGTCCATCCGTTTGCATGGCCGCTTCCTTTTGGGCTGGGTTGAGTTTGTCCAAATAGGGAGGAAGTTCTTGTGGGGTTTGTTGGTCGGGCCAATGCATAAAACACAAAAATACCACAGAAATGTGATGCGATTTTCACAACTTGTAAACCTTGGTTTGCGTATCTTGCAACTGAAAATATGGTAATTTTGATTTCGCTCAATTCTGATCTATTGCTGTTGGTGCTGCTTTTTATGGTAATGGCAACGGCGGTGGTGAGTTTGCTTTGGTTTTTGCGTGAACGAAGGTTATTGCGGAGTTTGCAGGCATTGATAGCGGAAGAAAAAATGGAGAATTTGGAAAGCAAACACAGCAATCCAAAGGACATGAAAGAGGCTTTGCGCGCCTTGTTTGAAACGAGAAAAGAGGAGTTGTTGCAATTGCAGCGTTTGGAGAATTACAGACGGGATTATATCGGTAACGTGGCGCACGAATTGAAAACACCTATTTTTTCTATACAAGGTTATATCGATACAGTTTTGGATGATCCGGAAATGGATCTGGAAACGCGTGAAAAGTTTCTTCAAAGGGCCAATAAAAATGCCAGTAGGTTGGGTCAGATAGTAAGCGACTTAGATACAATCACAAAATATGAAAGTGGGTTTCTAGTCCTAAATATACAACCTTTTGATATGCTGGCGTTGGTGAATGAGGTGGCTGAGTCGTTGGAATTGCAAGCCCAGGAAAAGCAGATATCGATACAGGTGTATGCGCAGGGAGAGGGGAATATGGTCCTCGGTGATAGAGATCGATTGGCGCAAGTGCTTACGAATTTGGGGTTCAATAGCATCCGATATGGTGTGGAAGGCGGGAATACGCGTTTTAGACTTTCAAATATTGGGGAGCGGATGATGATTGAGGTGGCCGACAATGGAATTGGGATTCCTACGGAGCATCAGAATCGGGTTTTTGAACGATTTTTCAGGGTTGATAAGCACCGTAATAGAGCAACCGGAGGCAGTGGCTTGGGATTGAGTATTTGTAAGCACATCGTGGAGGCGCATGGTGAAACCATAGATCTGATTAGTACCGAAGGTGCGGGTTCGGTGTTTACGTTCTCGCTAAAAACAGCAGATTGATTTTTTAATTATAACACGGCCCAAACGCAGGCGTAATCGTCCCATCGGCGCAAGGGAAGTTGAAGTTCCTTTTCAAAGCCGGGGNNTGGGGAGATGGATTTTGGCTTGAATGATTCCGCTTACATTAAACGGGTTGATGTTTATTGCTTGATTGTTGATTTCGGTCGCTGAATTCATTCGGCTTTCAGTTGAATTTGCCAAGGAAGTCTCGGGGTAAATCGCAATGGATTCAACTTGCAAATGAATTCTAAAATCGGTGCCTTTTTGTCCGATCGCTTTGTACATCGCTTCCTTGGCGCACCAAATCAATAATAATACATCCAACGACGGGTTTTCGCCCAGCCAATTGAGTTCGAAGTCGTTGCAAAATCTCTTGTAAATACGATGCAATTGCGGTCGGATCTGCTCAATATCAACCCCGACGGATCGGGTTGGGTGATTGATTAATACCGTGAAATCACCGGCGTGGCTGTGGTTGATATGCGCCGTGGCTGGCGAAAGTAAGGGTTTGCCATGCTCTGAGAATTTGAGGGTGTGATTTGGAAATGTTGAGGCAATGAGATTTCGGGCTGATAGTTTATGCTTTGAGCCTTCCTCGTAGGTCCGGATGTCAAATGCATCGCCCCAAATTTGGTTGTACATTTGTGCCAATTGGTCGCGGGATTCGGTGATTTGCCAGCGGGAAAGCTGAGCACCGGAATCGCAGGTCCAGGATAAATCAATTGGCATGGGCGCAAAGATAACGGTAAAAGAATATACGCAATTGGAAGGACATAAACAAGGGGTTTATGCGCTTTTGAATCTGCGTGGGAGTTCGGTTATTGTGAGTGCCGGTGGCGATGGAGCGGTGGTGAAATGGGATTTGGGTGCTACAGATTTGTTGGGGTTGATTGAGGGAACTGCGGGGTTTTCAGAGGATGGAGGGAAGGTTCGAATGAATCCAGAGCCAACTGTGGCTGGGGTGCTATTTGCGCAATTGCCGGAGCCGGTTTTTTGTATGATGGAGGGCTTGGATGGTGCGATTTGGGCCGGAACGCAGGGCGGTTTGATTTTCAAATTGGTGTTGGGCGAAGCTCCGCGGATGTTGAAGTTGGGTACGAGCGCTGTGTTTTTTATATCGCGGTGGATGGACGGCAGAATTGCGGTGGGTTTGGGCAGTGGAGAACTGGTTTTTTTGGACGATGAAATGCTGTTATTGGATCGGAAGGCGTTGGGCGAGAAAAGTCTGCGTTGTTGTTTGGGTGAGCGGGGTTTGGTTGGCGGCAGCGATGGTTTGATATGGCGTTTGGATGCTCAGGGCGGGGTGTTGAGTTTTTGGAAAGCCAACAG
>DDYM01000004.1:4346-11324 GCA_002347985.1 Bacteroidetes bacterium UBA2234 | reverse complement strand
GCGTTGTTGATGTGGATGGGCGAGGAGGGCGTTGTAAGTCGGGAGGTAAAGGCGCATTTGTTTACGATTCACGCTTTGTCAGGGACGGATTTGGGTTGGTTGGCTAGTGGGAGTATGGACAAGACTGTTAAAATATGGGATAGGAACAGTGGGGAATTGTTGAAGGTTGTGGACAGAGAGAAATATCCCAGCAGAGGGCATTCACATTCTGTGAATGCCCTCTGCTGGATAGACCCGGCGCAGCCGGGTGCACGACCCACGACAGATGGTCATGCCGGTCGCCGGCGCTTGCTCGCAAGCGCCGGCGACGACAAAATCATCCGCGTTTGGGATGTTTCCATTTGATCCATTATTTGGACTCCACCCCAAATTGTGGAACATACACATGATTCATGTTCTGTATCGAGATGACAAATGTCCTATTTTCGCAATCGGGTAAAGGGTAATTTTACGTGGAATTATCAAACAAAATCATGAAAAAACTCAAGTGGATTTTTATGCTGCAACTCGCAGCCCTCAGTTTGTCGTCTCAAGCGCAAGTGAATCAATCCGCCCCATCAAATGAAGAGGATGACATCGCATCGCCCAAAGACAGTGTCCGCAAAAAAGTTGTAAAACTCCCAACGCTACCCAGCATTCCCAAAAAGGTTCTGTCGGCCCAGGATTCTATCGCCCAAATCAATCACCACAGTTCCCGCTACATTTTCGCCCCCTCCGCTTACCCCATCAACAAAGGTTCCTTTTACTACCAAAACTACGATCTCTTATTGAACGATGTTCAGATGGGAATCACCGACAATTTTGGCATGGGAATCGGATACGCATTTCCCCTTTTTATGTACGTTACTCCCAAATATTCTATGCCTTTGCGGAAAAATCATACTTTGGCTGTTGGCGATATCGCCGCCTTTAGTGTGTTTACCAAAGCGAGTAATACCATGTGGCTGAACACCCTTTATGGCATGTATACGTTGGGGAGTACAAAAAACAATATCAGCTTGGGTTTGGGTGTACTTCAATCGAGCGATTTGGATGGCAATCACGCAGTGACCAACTTGTCCGGCATGTACAGCATCACCCCAAATTTCTATTTTGTGGGCGAGGCTTGGTTTAACAACAGGGTTCGACATTTTGCCTCATCTTACAGCGATTATATTTATGATGCTACGAAGATGGATTACGTGGCAAAAAATATATCGGTTGATGCGAATCTGCATCGAAGTACCTTGTTTACGTCGTTGCAATTCAGAATTATCGGCCACAATCGTAGAACAACGGCTTGGTCGTTTGGTGTGAGTAGTTACTGGGAACATGGCGATCAATATGCATACGATGCAACCGTGCCCGTTTGGGATAAAGTTCCGGGCCAAGTGAGTTATGAAAAACAGTCGTTTATCATGGGGCCAACCAATAAATTCATTTTTATCCCCTCGTTTACCTATGTGAAGAAAATCGGCGAGATGAACGACGTTTCGCGATAATCTTGTTGGAATTGTCACATTGAGTACTGCCCGATTTTGTGTTTTTCTTCCGGTAGCACAAGGCATTGGCTTGGCGACTTCTGTGTAACGACTTAATTATTTATATTTGCCTTTCTATTATGATATTATCAGATCAACGCATCCTGGACGAAATGGAATTGGGTACAATCAAGATTGAACCTTATGATCGTAACTGCTTGGGCAGTAATAGTTATGATGTTCATTTGGGCAAGCATTTGGCCCTGTACGTGGATGCTGAGCTCGATGCAAAAAAGCACAATACCATCGAACATTTTGATATTCCGGAAGAAGGCTATTTGTTGATGCCGGATCAGTTTTATTTGGGTGTGACATTAGAATATACCGAAACCCATGCCCATGTCCCCTTCTTGGAAGGCAAAAGCAGTACAGGTCGTTTAGGGATTGATATTCACGCCACTGCTGGTAAAGGCGATGTAGGGTTTTGCGGCAACTGGACCTTGGAAATTTCTGTTAAAAAGCCAGTTAGGGTTTATGCAGGCATGCCCATCGGTCAATTGATTTACTTCCCGGTTCAAGGTGAAATTTTGGTTCCGTACAATAGTAAGAAAAATGCAAAGTACGCAGGTCAGCCCAATCGCCCCGTGGAAAGCATGATGTGGAAGAACAACTTCTGATGTCCTATCTTTGCGGGACGGATGAGTAACCCAGAGATTTTCGAAAAAGTCATTTCCCATTGCAAAGAATACGGTTTCGTATTCCCTTCCAGTGATATTTATGGTGGATTAACCGCGGTCTACGATTACGGTCAGAACGGCGTTGAATTGCGCAACAATTTGCGTCAGTACTGGTGGAAATCCATGACCCAGCTCAATCAGAACATCGTTGGGATTGATGCGGCCATTTTTATGCATCCCAAAGTGTGGAAGGCCAGCGGTCACGTGGATGGTTTTAGTGACCCGATGATCGATAACAAAGACAGCAAGAAGCGCTATCGTGCGGATGTGCTGCTGGAGGATCACCAGGAGAAAATCAGACAGAAAATCGACAAGGAAGTGGACAAGGCGGCCAAGCGTTTTGGTGAGACTTTTGATGCGGCGATGTATCGTACAACCAACCCTAGGGTGATGGAATACCAAGCCCAGATTGATCGCATCGATGCGGTGATGAAGGAGGGTTTGGAGACGGGCAATTTGGCGATGATCAAGGAATTGATTGAATCAGAAGGCATTGTTTGTCCGATGAGTGGCTCTCGCAATTGGACCGATGTACGTCAGTTTAACTTGATGTATAGCACCCAAATGAGTGCAACAGACAGCGGCGAAGACAGTTTGTATCTGCGTCCTGAAACCGCCCAGGGGATTTTCGTAAACTTTTTGAACGTGCAAAAAACCGGAAGGATGAAATTGCCATTTGGTATCGCCCAAACGGGAAAAGCGTTCCGAAATGAGATCGTGGCACGTCAGTTCATTATGCGGATGAAGGAGTTTGAGCAAATGGAGATGCAGTTTTTCTGTAAGCCCGGCACTGAATTGGAGTTTTATGAATTTTGGAAAGCGCAGCGATTGAAGTGGCACAAGGCATTGGGCACGGCGGATGCGAAATACAGATACCACGACCACGTGAAGTTGGCTCACTATGCCAATGCTGCGGTGGATATTGAATACGATTTCCCATTTGGATTTAAAGAAGTGGAGGGGATTCACTCTCGCACCGATTTCGATTTGGGCAAGCACGAGGAGTTTAGTGGCAAGAAGTTGAGATACTTTGATCCAGAAACGAACGAAAGTTTTGTCCCCTATGTGGTGGAGACATCGATTGGATTGGATCGTTTGTTTTTGTTGACGATGTGCGAGGCGTTTGCTGAGGAAGAAGTGGATGGAGATACCCGTACGGTGTTGAAGTTACACCCTGCCATCGCCCCAGTAAAAGCGGCCATTTTGCCTTTGGTGAAGAAGGACGGCTTGCCGGAGTTGGCAGAGCAGATTTACAATGAATTGCGCTTGGATTACAACGTATATATCGAGGACAAAGACAGCATCGGAAAGCGTTATCGCCGGATGGATGCTATCGGAACGCCGTTCTGTATCACGGTGGATCACGACAGTTTGGCCAATCAGGATGTAACGGTGAGGTATCGCGATACGATGGAACAGAAGCGTGTGAAAATTGCAGATTTGGGCAGTTTGTTGCATGCCGAAGTGAATATGAATACCCTTTTGAAACAATTGTTATAATTGCTTAATAGTTTAAAAATCAAACCATGAATACTGTAGAAAAATTCTCATTTGCTGGCGAAAAAGTTTTGGTTCGCGTTGATTTTAACGTGCCTTTGGACGCCGAATATAATATTACCGACGATTCTCGTATGAGAGCGGCATTGCCAACCATTAAAAAGATTTTGGGCGATGGTGGATCAGTGATTTTGATGAGTCACTTGGGCAGGCCGAAAGAGGGTCCAACCGAGAAGTATTCATTGAAGCACTTGGTTGCTCATTTGTCTGAGTTGGTGGGCACTGGCGTTCGCTTTGCATCAGACTGCATTGGTGAGGAAGCCGCGCATTTGTCGAGCAGTTTGCAAGCGGGAGAGGTGATGTTGTTGGAGAATTTGCGTTTTTACAAGGAGGAGGAAAAGGGAGATCGCGATTTTGCGGCGAAGTTGGCTTCGATGGGCACTTTTTACGTGAACGATGCTTTCGGGACAGCGCACAGGGCTCATGCGAGTACTGCGATCATTGCTGATTTTTTTGCAGGCCGGAAGGCGTTTGGTTATTTGATGGCCAAGGAAGTAGCCAATGCGGACCAGGTGATGAAGGCGCCTCAGCGTCCATTTACAGCAATTGTGGGTGGTGCGAAGGTGAGCGATAAAATTTTGATTGTAGAGAATTTATTGAATACGGCCGACCATATTATCATTGGTGGTGGGATGGCATATACATTTTTCAAAGCCCAGGGCGGCGAGATTGGAAACAGCTTATGTGAGGTAGATCGTTTGGAAACCTGCGTTGAGATCCTGAAGAAGGCCGAGGCGAAGGGGGTGAAAATTCATTTGCCGGTGGATTCTACCATTGCCGATAAGTTTGCAGCTGATGCCAATACGCAGAATTGTGCGAGCGATCAGATTCCTAGCGGTTGGATGGGGTTGGATATTGGCGAGAAGGCTTGTGAGGCGTTCCGCGAGGTGTTGTTGAATAGCAAGACGATTTTATGGAACGGTCCGATGGGTGTTTTTGAGATGCCTGCGTTTGAGCGTGGTACCAAAACGGTGGCTCAGTCGGTGGCGGACGCAACTGTGGGCGGTGCTTTCAGTTTGATTGGCGGGGGCGACAGTGCGGCTGCGGTGTATCAGTTCGGGTTCGACGATAAGGTGAGCTACGTGAGTACCGGTGGCGGCGCGTTGTTGGAGTATTTCGAGGGCAAGGTATTGCCAGGTATCGCTGCGATTGAGGATTAATTTTACTCTGGGATAGGTTTTTAAGCCGGAGCAAGAATTATTTTCTGTAAACGCCTGTGTTTGGGGTACGTAATTGATTGAATTCCTTCTATTTGATTTCGCGTTTTTCAGCGTCGGAAATTTCTGTGCATTGTTGAAAGAACTTAACGGCGATGTCTTTGATGGCGGATTGGCTTTTGGCGAATTTGATGGCCATGGGTTTGTCTTGCGTCATGTTTTTTTTCATGTTGAGCACGGACGGGGTGCCGTATTCAAATGAGTATCTCAGGAATCGTATTTCAAGGTTTTGGGGTTGGGCGGATGCGGCGGTGTTCATGAGTGATTCGGCTTGGTTTGCCAGGGAGAGTTTGCTGGGGGGGGAGATGGAGGCCCGAGCCCGGAGGGCGAGGGCCGTAGCATAGTAGGCTTTGGCCAACGCATCGGTTTGGCAATGCGATTTACACAAACTTTCAAAGTGGGTTAGATGATTGTTGTTGCTTAACGATGTCCTGTATGCCGTTCGAATCTGTATCCATTGACTCGCACTAGGCGACATTGCACTGGAAAATATGGTACTCGGCGATATGGCGCTGGGCGACATGCAAACGGTGGCGAAAGCCACTGCAACCAGCAATAGAGTACGCATAAATGTTTTCATCTGCTGATTGTAACAATTGCGAACAAAATCGGTTTTGACTGTTTGGTTTTGATTTTGCAAAAATCACCATTCTTGATTGGGGATTTGCATAATTTTAACATTTTTTGGTGGCTAAATTTTGCTCTGATAGATTTGTGATGTTGAATTATTTATTTACCTTTGACGATAGTATCGTTAAGGGTTAGTATTTGAAATTTATGATTGCAAATTTCACCTGCCGCGATACGGAATTGATATGGAATGGAAGTCAATCCAAAAAAATCCCATTTGGTATTCAGTCTGTTGCAAGACGAAAACTCCGTATGATGAATGCGGCAGCAGATATCAATGATTTGAGGATTCCACCAGGCAATCATTTGGAGAAATTGTCAGGTCATTTGGAGGGGTATCATAGTATTCGTATCAATTCCCAATGGCGGATTTTATTCTATTGGGAGAATAATAACGCTTGTGATGTTGAAATAGTCGATTATCATTGATATGGAAAGATTGAAAAATATTCATCCTGGAGAGATTCTGAAAATTGAGTTTTTAGAAGCAATGTCGATTTCTGCCTATAGATTGGCGAAGGAGACATTTATTCCACAGACTCGAATTGGATTGATTTTAGCTGGAAAGCGTCGAATTTCTGTCGATACAGCACTGCGATTTGCAAAATTTTTCGGGAATTCGGCTCAGTTCTGGATTCAATTGCAAATTGATTACGACATCGAACTAGAAAACGAAATTCAAAGGGAAACGTTAGATAAAATTCACCCCCTCACCAAGTAACTAGGAGCCACACATCGTAGTTGTTTTGAATAAAATACTTGGATTTTAATATTTTACAACCACTTGCGGCGACGGAAGAAATAGAGCGTGCCAAGGGAAGATAATGCCATCAAGCCCACGGAGAAAGCAAATCCGTATTTCCATTTGAATGCATCGATGAATTCGAAGTTCATTCCGTAAATACTAGCTATTAATGTGGGAGGCATGAAAATTACTGATGCAACCGTAAAGATTTTAATGATTTTGTTCTGTTCGATGTTGATCAAACCGAGAAAGGTGTTTTGTAAATACTCCAAACGTTCAAAGTTGAAGTTTGTATGATCAATCAGTGAATTGATATCCTTGATTACAATACGCAATCGCTCGTAGTCCTCGCCTTCAAATTCACGACTTTTCAAGATGGCGCTGAGCACTCGCTGCTTATCTACCGCGTTTTGTCGCAGTTCCATCGTTAGTTCCTGCATCCGATTAATTTCTAAGATGATGGTTTCGTTGGGGTTTTTTGAGAACGACAACTCTTTGGACAAGCCGGCAACTTGTTTGGCAAGACCTTCTAATAAATCGGCATCGTTGTCAACCCCCATTTCCAAGAGGGTAGGCAGAATTTGTTTGCCTGTGTGGAACAACCTTCCAGTGGCTTTGATTTTCTTTACGCA
>DDYM01000004.1:0-4221 GCA_002347985.1 Bacteroidetes bacterium UBA2234 | reverse complement strand
CGAGACGAACTTTCGATCTCTAACTGTTGCTGACGTGATTGGAATTTGAATTCGAAATTTGCTTCTACATCGGCAATTTCAGCCGCGGAAGGATTCTGTAGGTCGATCCATATCAATCCATCCAATGTCTCTAACTGAGACAGCGATTGCACTTTCTGCACACGTGTTTGACGCTGATAGTATACGCGCATCATGTTTCTGGATTATACTTCGGGGTTCGCCTTCCATTTGGAAAAGTGCTGCAAATATAAGGTTATTTTTTCTCAATGAGCCAAAATTCGGCTTCCGCAGTGATTTCAGTGGTACCCCAAAGTTTCTTGGGAATATGGATTGTATGGCCTTGAATATTACCTCCGGCTGTTGTCATTTCCTCAAGTTGTTGCTCAATTGCCTTCGTATGGGCAGATTTTTCTGTGCCAAAATGCAGGTATGTCAGTCGCTTGTTATTGGATAGCCCCAAACTGTCCAAACTCTTCGTAGTTTTCATTATCCAAACATTGGAGCGACTCAACTGTGACGCGAGATGGTCGTATAAGACTTGGGGTTCAGAAAGTTCATTTTGGTGTTGTTTAAACCTTTTGTGGTCTATGTAATACAACATTTGAAATGCTGAATAATAGGGTTCTAGTACGATGGGTATTTCGTTCCATCGGTGTCCAAGTTTCGTTTGGATATTTTGTATGGCTTCCCTTGCGCTTGCTTGGTTGGGCGGAGTAAAATTCTTCCCTAGGAGCATTACAATAATAAGTGGGAGGGGTTTGATGAATGTATCGAAACTGCCGAGGCGAGTTGGGATGATTGATAAACTCATCGATACACTTAGGCAAAGAAATGGAAGGGTGATACTGGCGTATCGCTCCGTAAACATTGGAATGGAGAGGGGATGGTTGAGACTGAGAATCCATTGACCAAAGAAGGGCAACGCGAAGGTCCAAAAAATGAGAATGTGATTTTGACTCCCGCGACTTGATTTGTATTTGATGAGAAAGACGGTCAAAGAAATCAATAAAACGATCACTAAAATAGTGGCTACGGGGTTGTTGAAATATTTCCACAAGGTTAGATAGGGGGCGTCCCAGGGCGCTGGGTTTACCCAGGTGCCCTGGGACGCGCTATCCACAAATCGATACCACAAATTCGGAATGTACCATCCAAATGAAATTCCAAAACCCAATACTGCGCCTACCATGCTCTTTGCCTTCGGATTGTTGACCCTAATCCCAAAAATCCAAAAACTCCCCTGGGCAAGTAAAATCCATATGCCAAAGAAATGCGATAAGCACAAAAGCCCGCCAACCAATCCGTACAGCAAAAAATCTCTGATTTTCCCGGATTTCATCGCGTCGATAAATGAAATCGTACTCAAAACACCCAAAAACAAAGTCAGATTATATGTCCGCGCCTCATGAGCCAAAAACCCGGTATAATTGCTGGCCAAAAACAGAATGGCGGCAATGCTTCCTAGACCCACATTTGGATATTTCCTAGCAAGGTCTTTTGTCGCTTCGTTTGTTTGTTCGGTCCCCGGATTTGCATCCGCCCCACTGGGTTGATTAAGCTTGAGCAATTCTAACCCCGCCGAAATTCGGGTTCCCAAAATGAATATCAAGGCCGTTGTGAGGCTGCTAAATATCAACGAAAGAAATCGGACCGAAAAAGCACTATCGCCAAAACAAAGCATCCAGTAATGTAAGATCCATTCGTGGAGTGGTGGGTTGTTGCCCGTGGAAAGGTGGTGGTAGATGAGGCGGGGCGACATCTGAGCATGGTAGATGCTGAAACACTCGTCTGAGGTTAAGCTCAGTGCATCAATTCCAATGAGATGGATTCCCATCGACAAAAAGAAAAAGGTGATTGCCAAGAAAATTGGATGCTGAAATATCGAAACGCGGTTCGCTCGGTTCAACATCGCGGTCAAAAATTATATTCTGCCAAAAATTCTCTTGATTTTCAATTCGATCACGCCAAAAAGTGCTTCGCGGAAAATCTTTGTACTCATTTTTGAAGTTCCCGCGGTGCGATCAGTAAAAATTATCGGATGCTCCTGAATCTTGAAACCTCTACAATTGCTGCGGAATTTCATTTCAATTTGAAAGGCATAACCTCGGAATTTGATATCGTCGATGCCAATTGACTCTAATACCTGACGTTTGTAACACACAAAACCTGCTGTGGTGTCGGCTATATTTAATCCAGTAATGAATTTTACATATTTGCTCGCATAATAACTCATCAACACGCGACCCATCGGCCAGTTGACAACATTTACCACGCCACCGTAATATCTAGAGCCCACACAAACATCGGCACCCGCCTCACACTTTGCTATCAAATTGGGCAATTGATCTACGGGGTGAGAAAAATCGCAATCCATCTCACAGATATATTCGTAACCTTTTTCCAAAGCCCAATGAAACCCGGCGATGTAGGCTGTGCCCAAACCGTTTTTGCCTTGGCGTTTAAGGATGTTCAATTTTGACCGTTCGCCGTTGTACTTTGCCATCATGGAATCCACTTGGTTTGCAGTGCCATCAGGCGAATTGTCGTCAACAACGAGTAGGTCGATGTCCTTCTCCAGTGCCATCACCGTATGGACCATTCTCTCGATATTTTCGATTTCGTTGTAGGTTGGGATGATAACTAGATACTTCGACATGTGATTGAGTGAGCGAAAATAAGTTATTTTGCAGGGAAATGAAAAAAATGGGCGAATCAGTTGTTGGAAGAAAGGCGTTATTTCTTGATCGCGATGGGGTAATCAATCATGATCCCGGCGATTATACCAAGAGCTTGGCCGAATTTACGGTGTTGCCCGGGGTAATTGAAACGTTAAAAGTTTGGCACGATGCAGGGTATTTGCTCATTGTGGTTACCAATCAAGCCGGAATCGACAAGGGGTTGTATACAGAAGAAACAGTGCACGGGATCCATCAATACGTACAGGGACTTTGTGTTCAAGCGGGATTTAGCATAGCTCAATTTTATTTCTGCCCACATCACCCTGATTTTTCTGGTCGATGCTTATGCCGCAAACCCGGTAGTCTGATGGTTGAAAAAGGACTTCATAAGTTTGATTTGGATCCATCGCAATGTCTGATTATAGGCGACAAACAGCGCGATTTGGATGCCGCGGCGGCAGCAGGTGTAGGCGGGGTACTCATCGAAACAAATGATAAAATCCCATTGCCGGAAGAGGTTTTTGAAATGTAATTTTCGCCGTTGGTCGATGTATCCATAGTCAAAAATGTTGTCCATGTGGATAGCCACTCAGATTTAATTTGGTTTGATGTATTTTTGTTGTAACAAATATTGATTTTAACTATGAAATATAAATTCCACCCTGCAAACGAAAGAGGTGTCAATAAAATGGCATGGCTCGACTCCAAGTTTAGCTTCAGCTTTGCGCATTGGTACGATCCTCAGAAGATTCATTTTGGGGCGTTGCGGGTATTGAACGATGATATTATTGCGCCCAATATGGGCTTTGGAATGCATCCACACGACAATATGGAAATTGTTACCATTATGCTGTCGGGTGAGTTGCAGCACAAAGATTCGATGGGCCATACAGAAGTGATTAAAGCAGGGGAGGTGCAGCACATGACCGCCGGAACTGGGATCATGCATAGTGAGGTGAATAGCAGCAAAACGGAGGAAAGTAAGTTGTTGCAGATTTGGGTTTTCCCTCGTGCACACAATTTAACGCCGAGTTATGATCAGCGCTTTTTTGATGTAGAGGGAAGGACTGCAAAGTGGCAGTATTTGGTTACGCCAAATGGTGGTGATTCGATAAAAGCGCAACAGGACGCGTATTTTGTCCGACAATTGATGCCGGAAATGTCGGAAGCAGAATATGAATTACACGGTGAATACCAGGGGGCTTATGTTTTTGTGATTGAGGGATCTGTGGAGGTAAATGGTCATAAATTGGGCAGAAGAGATGCAATTGGATTGTGGGAAGTGGATCAATTGAAATTTAATGCATCTGAAGAGGCTGATGTATTGGTAATTGAAATTCCGATGCGCTAACCGCTCAATGGAGATGGATTTCTATTGATTAGAGATTTTTAGATCGATTTAAAAACAGTAAGGGCCTCGTCTGTGACGAGGCCCTTTTCTGTAAACCATATAAATACACTACTATTTATATCTATTTCTGAACAGTGATCTTGCGAGTCACTTGCTTGTTGCCCGACATCACTTGTACCAAGTATACGCCGT
>DDYM01000030.1:6103-11655 GCA_002347985.1 Bacteroidetes bacterium UBA2234 | reverse complement strand
GTCATCTCTCCTGTTTCAAAAATAAAGACGGGTCCACGAACATCAGCCAAGCTGTGTTTGAAAGGAAGTCGGTCACCCCAAGCGCTGTCTTTGAAAACATCCATGACGGCAACCTTGTGCGGGACGTAATGTTGTTCTTTGATTTCTTTTAATAGCCAATGTCGACGTTCATATTTTGGACGTATGATTGGAATGGGATTGTGGATTTTAAAACATTCCGGCAAAGTATCAGGTGGTTGAATTTCCGATTGCAACGGGAAGTCGGCCAACTGCTGAAATCCCATGCTTGCTGTCTCCAAAACGTAGTGGTCCAATACCACCACCGCACCAATTTTCTGGGTTCTACATAGTTTTGCCATCTTTTCGGCATCGCCGCGCAACTGGTTGATAGGGTAAATCATCACCGGCACATAGGTTTTCCCCAATTCTCGGATGCTGCACTTGTCCCAAAAACGATAGCCATAAAGGCCAACAGCAGCAAAAAGACAGATGAAGTATGCCGTGATA
This sequence comes from Bacteroidetes bacterium UBA2234, assembly GCA_002347985.1. Taxonomy (GTDB): domain Bacteria; phylum Bacteroidota; class Bacteroidia; order NS11-12g; family UBA955; genus UBA955. The sequence continues at coordinate 11,148 of DDYM01000030.1, read as the reverse complement.
AATAGTCCTTTCAGATCAATAAAAAATTGTGAGGCATTGAAATTTATCGTTGAGATTCTGCGCCATAATGATTTTAAACCCTGGAACGAAAATTCCGAACTCGCTACAAGCCAACCCCATGCAAAGGGTATCGCCAAGAAAAATCTACCATAGCCAAAGAAGATGTTCTCCGTGCCGTCCGTTGTCTTTTCCACCGCAAGTAAGGCCAGTGGCAGCAACAAAATCCCCAAAAAACCTAGCCATTGATTTTGAGATTTTGGTGTAGCAACTAGTAAAACACCCAAGGCTATCAAGCCGCATCCCAATAATGGCGGACGCCCACCGTAAGTGTGCTGCAAAAACCAGTTGTAGCGCTGTATGCTCTCAGAAAAAACACGCCAGGAGAAATTGGTCTGAACGGTCGCATGAATCATCCATTCTGGATGTTGTGACTTTAGCGTCGCGTAGGTGATCGCCAGTAAAATAAGCCCCAATGTCGATGGCCATATTAAGCGCATCGAATTGACCGCGACTTGTCGGACCGAAGTCGATTTTATTCCAGCGAAGCGCCGAAACTCGGCCATCCAAATCGGGAAGACACCTGGCAGAAGTAGCAGCCCATTCGCATTTTGCATCAATCCCCAGCCCATCAGTAGTAGTCCGATGTTGAACCAGAGTCGCGATCGATTTATAAATCTCGTTGCTAAGGATGTCAGAAATACAGATTGCATAAAACCGCGGGAGATGTAAGTTGTTTGTAGCCATGAAATTGGAAAGGCTAAGCTCAAGCAGAGAATTGCGCTGCCTGCTAGATTGCCGCTGCGTTTTCGGGCAAGTTGCGACATCCAAATCCAGGGGAGGGTCGACATCAATGCAGTGACCAGCGGAACGGCGCGATAGACAGGGATTCCCAACCAAATGAAGGGTGCTGCGAGCCAGGCTTCGAGTCCGGAAGAATAGAGTTGACCGTAAAAGAAGGGGGTGTGGAAGCGGAAACGGGCAAAATCGTCCGCCATTTGCCACATCACACATTGGTCGGAATCGGTGTAGTTACCAGAAAAATAACTATAGGCAAAGGCACGTAAACAAAGAAAGGCGAAAAGTGTGATCGGATATATCCACTTCTCGCCTTTCATGGTTAGATTGTATTCAGTAGGCAATTACGCCACGCTTCTGCGAATGATGTTCAAGGCACCACCGGCAACAAACCAATCGATTTGTTGTTCGTTGTAGCTATGGTTCACAGTGATGGTATCGCTGCTGCCATCGGCGTGGTTCAATACCATTTGCAAAGGCTTGTTTGGTGCGAATTCGGTCAATCCTATGATGCTGATGGTATCGGCTTCCTGAATTTTGTCGTAATCGGCTTTGTCGGCAAATGTCAATGCCAACATCCCTTGCTTTTTCAAGTTGGTTTCGTGGATACGCGCAAAGCTCTTCACCAACACGGCACGAACGCCCAAATGGCGGGGTTCCATGGCAGCGTGTTCGCGGCTAGATCCTTCACCGTAGTTTTCATCGCCCACAACGATAGAACCGATGCCAGCGGCTTTGTACGCGCGTTGGGTGCCTGGTACTGTATCGTATTCGCCGTTCAACTGGTTTTTCACTTCATTGGGTTTTTCATTGAAGTAGTTGATGGCGCCGATGAGCAAGTTGTTGGAAATGTTATCGAGGTGACCGCGGAATTTCAACCAAGGACCAGCCATAGAGATGTGGTCTGTGGTACATTTTCCTTTGGCTTTGATCAATAATTTCAAGTTTGTAAGGTCGGTGCCTTCCCAAGCTGCGAAAGGATCGAGGAGTTGCAAGCGGCTGCTGTTTGGCGCTACTTTCACTTCCACGCTGCTACCATCGGCGGCTGGGGCTTGGTATCCTGCATCTTCAACTGCGAATCCGCGGGTTGGCAATTCATCGCCAGTGGGGGCGTCCAACATCACTGCATCGCCATTTTCGTTGATGAGTGTATCGGTGAGGGGGTTGAAGGTTAAGTCGCCCGCAATCGCCAAGGCGGTTACTAGTTCCGGGCTACCTACAAAAGCGTAGGTATTTGGGTTTCCGTCGGCGCGCTTCGCAAAGTTGCGGTTGAAGGAGTGCACGATGGTGTTTTTCTCTTGCTTCTCAGCACCCATACGATCCCACATACCGATGCAAGGTCCGCAAGCGTTTGCAAACACTTTGGCACCGATTTGGTCGAACACGTCGAGGAAGCCATCGCGCTCGATGGTGTATCTCACTTGTTCAGAACCTGGGGTGATCATGTATTCGGCTTTGGTTTTGAGGTTCTTTTCAGAAACCTGTTTGGCCAAAGACACGGCACGAGAAATATCTTCGTAAGAGGAGTTGGTACAGCTACCGATCAAACCCACTTCAACTTTTGTGGGCCAACCGTTGGCGGCAGCAACTTCTTTCATTTTAGAGATAGGGGTAGCCAAATCTGGTGTGAAAGGTCCGTTCAAATGGGGCTCCAATTCAGACAGGTTGATTTCGATGACTTCGTCGAAGTAGGCGGTTGGGTTGGCATAAACTTCAGGGTCGGCATTGAGGTGCTCACGGACGCCATTGGCAGCGTCGGCGATGGCTTCACGACCGGTGGCGCGGAGGTAGCGCTCCATTGAATCGTCGTATCCGAAGGTTGAGGTGGTTGCACCAATTTCGGCACCCATGTTACAGATGGTACCTTTTCCGGTACAGCTCATGGCGTTGGCACCTTCACCGAAGTATTCCACGATTGCGCCGGTTCCACCTTTTACGGTAAGGATGCCAGCCACTTTCAGGATTACGTCTTTGGGGGCTGCCCAACCGCTGAGTTTACCGGTTAATTTGATACCGATCAACTTTGGCCATTTGAGTTCCCATGGGAGGCCTGCCATTACATCGCAAGCGTCTGCGCCACCCACACCGATGGCGATCATACCCAAACCACCCGCGTTCACGGTGTGAGAATCGGTACCGATCATCATTCCGCCGGGGAAGGCGTAGTTTTCGAGTACAACTTGGTGGATGATACCGGCTCCGGGCTTCCAGAATCCGATGCCGTATTTATTGGAAACAGAGGCGAGGAAATCATAGACTTCGGCGCTTTCTGTGGTTGCTTTGGTAAGGTCTTCACCGGCACCAGTTTTGGCGGTGATGAGGTGATCGCAGTGTACGGTTGATGGCACAGCTACTTTTGGTCGACCGGCTTGCATAAACTGCAACAATGCCATTTGGGCGGTTGCGTCTTGCATGGCTACACGGTCTGGGGCGAAATCCACGTAATCGCTACCACGTCCGAAGGCTTGCGGCGCGGCGTTATCCCACAGGTGAGAGAAAAGGATTTTCTCGGTGAGTGTGAGGGGTCTTCCCAATAGTTCACGGGCGGCGGCCACGCGTTGGGGCATTCTTTGGTAAACGGATTGGATGAGGTCTAAATCGAAAGCCATGAATAGGTTTTGTAAATGAATTTCTACAAATTTCGGAAATTTTCCTCGGATTTTTTCGGAAATCGGCATCTTTGTAAAGTGGAGAAACCGCGGGTTATATTGGGTATTGATCCTGGCACAAATTTGCTGGGTTACGGGTTGATCCAAATTGATGGAAAGAAGCCGCGTTTGTTGGGTTTGGGCGTGGTTCGATTGGCGAAAGTGGGAGATGCGGGGGAGAAGTTGCATCACATTTATGAGCGGGTGACGGCGTTGATTGAGGGGTTTGAAGTGACGGAAGTTGCAGTGGAGGCGCCCTTTTTTGGTAAGAACGTTCAGTCGATGTTGAAATTGGGTCGGGCCCAAGGGGTTGCGATCGCCGCGGCGATCGGGAAGGGTTTGCCAGTTTTTGAGTATGTGCCTCGGAAGATTAAGCAATCAATCGCGGGGAATGGAAATGCGAGCAAGGAGCAGGTATTTGCGATGTTGCATGCCGAATTTCAGTTTGAGGAAAAACCGGAGACGATGGATGCCACGGACGGGTTGGCGGCGGCAGTTTGTCATTTCTATCAGTTTGCCCCCCGCGCGTTTGGCAGCACCAAGGGTGGCACTGCGGGTGGCAAAAACAAGGCCGGCGGCTGGGCGCAGTTTCTGAAAGAAAATCCCGATCGGGAGGTTTGATTGGTTTATCCGATTATAATCGTTTAATATGTAATGTTATATGGTTGATGTGACGAAATTTTGTATTTTTGTTTTGTAAATTATTATTTACTTTTTAAATTTGAAAGAGGATTTGTGAAGTGCAGTGAATTGTTGCGGATTTTGAGAAGGGATGGATGGATTGAAGTTTCGCAGCGAGGATCGCATGTCAAATTTAAACATCCTCACAAATTAACGATCATCGTTGTACCTAACCACGGAAGTAAAGAAATTGCTACGGGAACGCTACAGCGGATTATCAAGGATTCAGGGATAACATTGATTAATAAGTAAGGGTATGAAAAAGATAAAATACAGAATGTTGTTTGAGTGCACGGAAAAGGGATATTCTGCGTTTCATGAAGATTTGGCGGTGTATACCACTGGGAAAGATTTATTGGAATTAAAAGCGAATTCCTTGGAGGCGCTGTCGTTGTATTTTGAAGAGCAGGCCATAGAAATCAAAGAATCACAAATAGAGTTGGTGTTTCATTTGGACGCGTTTTTCAAGCGTTACCGCGCCCTAAATGCCAATTTCTTGGCCGAAAAAATTGGGATGCATGCAACTTTGTTGTCGCAGTACATTCAAGGAACAAAAATTCCCAGTGCGAAGCAATTGGCTAAGATTCAGGAAGGGATTCACTCATTGGGAAAAGAGTTGCAAGAGGTGAATTTGATTTAATCTGAATTGAGCTCAAATCACATCCGCTCAACAACCTCGATGCCCAATAAGCCCAGGGCATGCTTGAGGGTGTGGGCCGTGTGGTAGGCCAGTTTGAGGCGGGTGTTTTTTACGATGGGGTCGGTTTCGCGCATGATGTGACATTCGTTGTAAAAACGGTTGAATGTGCGGGCGAGATCAATGGCGTACTGACAAATCACGGCCGGGGATGAATCACTGCAAGCTTTGTTCACCTCTTCTGGGTAGCGATACAAAGTTTGGATGGTTTCGATTTCAACGGG
>DDYM01000030.1:2139-6080 GCA_002347985.1 Bacteroidetes bacterium UBA2234 | reverse complement strand
CGCAAAATACTCTGAATCCTGGCGTAAGTATATTGGATGAAAGGACCTGTATCGCCCTGAAAATCAATGCTCTCCTGTGGATTGAACAACATCCGCTTGCGGGGATCCACTTTCAGGATAAAGAACTTCAAGGCCGATAAACCCAAAGATTCGTACAAATGATTCAGTTCGGATTCTGAAAGTCCTTCCGTTTTGCCCAACTCGATGGTTTTGGCCTTGGCCTCGTCCACCATTTCCTGCACCAAATCGTCGGCATCTACAACGGTGCCCTCGCGACTTTTCATCTTCCCGCTGGGTAAATCCACCATGCCGTAGCTCAAGTGGTGCATGCCTTCCGCGAATGACCGACCCAGTTTTTTCATGATCAAGAACAATACCTTGAAGTGGTAATCTTGCTCATTGCCAACCACATAGATGCTTTGGTCTACATGGTGTTGCTGGAATTTTAAATCCGCCGTTCCAATGTCCTGGGTGATATAAACGCTGGTGCCATCGCCTCGCAAAACAAGCTTTTCGTCGAGCCCGTCTTCGCGCAAATCGATCCAAACACTGCCGTCGGCTTTGCGATAGAAAACGCCACTCTGCAGGCCTTCGTCCACCACGTCTTTGCCCAACTTGTAGGTGTTGGATTCGTAATAATATTGATCAAAGGAAACACCCAATCGCGCGTAGGTTTTTTCGAATCCGCTGTAAACCCAAGCGTTCATCGTTTGCCAAAGGCTGATGACTTCGGGTAGGCCGGCTTCCCAATCGCGCAGCATTTGCTGGGTTTCACGCATCAAAGGGGATTGATTTCTCACCAATTCCTTGATATCGTCTTTGAGTTTTGAAATTTGCTTTTCTTCGGTGGCTTGTTGGAGCTGACCGTATATCGCGGCATATTTGGTTTGGGCGATGTCGCCTTCCGGTGCCCAGTTGCCGTTAAGCGCCGATTCAATGGTTGGCAGAGTTTCTTCGCGAAGGGCGTTCTCGAAAATCACGTAGTATTTGCCCACCAAGTGGTCGCCTTTCATCCCGGTAGATTCTGGGGTTTCGCCGTTGCCAAACTTCTGCCAGGCAATCATCGACTTGCAAATGTGTATGCCTCTGTCGTTCACCAAGTTGGCCATCACCACATCGTAACCCGCTGTTTTATAGAGGTTTGCGACGGATACGCCCAACAGGTTGTTGCGCACGTGACCCAGGTGAAGGGGTTTGTTGGTATTGGGCGATGAGTATTCCACCATCACCTTTTTGCCTTTGCCTATTGATGTTTGTCCGAACGAGGCATTGTTCCAATTGTCCTTAAGGAAATCGGCATAAATCTGTGTGTTGAGAACGATGTTCAAGAACCCTTTTACTACGTTGAAATCGCTCACGATGGGGGCGTTTTCTTTGAGCGACTCACCAATGGCATTGGCGGTGGCTTCGGGGGTAGATTTCGAAAGGCGCAACAGAGGGAAAACCACAAAAGTGTAATCCCCAGCAAAATCGGGGTTTGTCCGCTCGAGTTTTACGGGTTGTGGGTTGCTGCCATAGAGGGTTTCGATGGCTGAAGCAATGGAATCAGATAGCGCCTGTTCTAGGTTCATGGGATTTTACAAAAATACGAAATTGGGAGGGAATTTGGGGTGAAATCGGTTGGGGAGGAGTTTAGTGGCGGGGCTTTGTGCCAAGATGAACCTCAATCGTGGTGATATCCCGTTCCTTTGAGGATGTTGAGGGCTCGGTAGATTTGCTCGGTGAGGACCAAACGCGCCAACTGGTGAGGGAAAACGAAATCCGATAGGCGGATGCTGGGGTATTGATTTCTCAGTTCGTCGGTGAAACCGTAGGCACCGCCAATGGCGATGATAATTTTTCCGCGTGACTGGGAGAGGGTTTTTTCGAGGTGGGTGGCGAAGGCCCTGCTGCTGAAGGTTCTGCCTCGTTCATCGCAGAGAATTAGGGTATCGCCCGGCTTCATCATTTTGAGCAGGGTCTCAGATTCTTTGGCCTTTTGGGTTTCGGGATCGGGGGTTCTGGCGGCGGGAAGCAGTTCGAGTTTTACGGCGTGCATAGGACTGCATCGCTTCACATAATCGTTACAAAGCGCATCGATCTCCGAATTTTTGTGGTTTTCGATGGCGGCAATCAGGATCATCCCAATTAATTGTTGAGAATTTCCAGGATTTTATCGAGCTGAGGGGTAAGCACAATCTCGGTTCTGCGGTTCTTCGCACGTCCTTCAGGGGTATCGTTTCCGGCAACCGGCTGGGTATCGCCTCTACCTACGGCTTGGATTCGCTTGGGGTTCATGTTGGCATCGGCAATGAGAATTCGGGCGATGCTGGTGGCGCGCAAAACGCTCAAATCCCAGTTGTCTTTGATGGCGCCTTTCATGGGGATATTGTCGGTATGACCTTCAATCGCCATTTGCACATCGGGTTGTTTGTTGAGGGCTTTGCCAATTTCGATGAGGGCTTCGCGGCCTTTGGGGTCTACATCGATGGAGCCAGAGGCGAACAACAATTTCTCGGGTAGAATCACGTACACTTTTCCGTTTCGGTATTCCACTTTGATATCGAGTTTTTCGAAACCGGCGAGGGCTTTGGCAATGGCTTCTTTGAGTTCACGCACGGCACGTTCTTTTTTGGAAAGTTCGGCTTCGAGGTCTTTCACGCGCTGCGAAGTTTTTTCAAGTTCTTTGCGAAGTTGCTCTAGGCGGGCGCGTTCGGCTTCGGCTTTTGCCAAGGCGGTATTGAGTTCTAGCTCTTTTGCGGCGAGGGTTTTATTTTTCTCGTTGATTTCTTGGGCCAGGTTTTGTCGTTGCGCATCCAGTGAAGAGCCAAGATTTCTGATGTATTGAAGATTTTCATCGAGTTGTACTTGACAGGTTTCGATGGTGTCTTTGAGGGCGGAGATATGTTTTTCTTTTTCTCCTTTTTCGGCTTCGAGTTGGGCGATGCTGGCTACGAGGGCGGCATTTTTTTCAACGCAGTCGTCGTTCTTGCGCTTCAAGGTCGCCTCCATATCTGCTTTTGAAGCTTCGAGGGCTTGGTATTGTTTTTTGGTGACGCAAGAAGAAAGGGCGATACATGCCAGGGCTAAGAAACTCAATCCAATTCTCATAATGGGCGAAGATAGTGGCCGCGCGCTGCGCGCGCGGCCACCGTTATTCACATGTGTTGCCGATTGGACATCCTTGCAAAAATGAGATTCGCGCAAGGATGTCCAATCGGGAGGGACTGAATGGTTGCACGGACACCCAAAAGGGGAAGGGGGAGGCATTGCCTCCCCCTTCCCCTTTTGGGTGATATCCCCGGACCGATTCCGGATTCGAAAAGGGAAACCCCTTAAAAATTCAACTTGTAATAAAACAACGGCAAGAAGCCCAATTGGTAGGTCTGGCGGAAATATGGCGCCGTATCAATATAGCTGTACTTCAACACGTTTTTGCGGTTGGTCACATTCACCAAATCAAATGCAATCTCGTGCGAAACATGCGCCGCGTTGATTCGGTATGCAATCCTCAAATCAAAACGCTGGTAAGCCGTGCCAAAACGTTGTGTGTTTTTCAAAGCACTCTTCTCAATGTACTCGCGCTCATAAATCGTAGCCATCGTATCGATCGGAGAGAATCTGCGTGCTCCAGCAAATGTCATTTTTCCCCCGATGTTCAATGAATTCTTGTTCTTGAAAACAAATTCCCTCGCAACCAAACCGTTCGCCGCATAGTTCGTATTGAAATCACTACTTCTCCATACTTTGTCGCTTCCCTGATACTGGGCATCAAACAAACTCAACGACGCCAAATAATAGAAGCCCTTGCTGAAGAATTTCTCTACCGTAAATTCAATTCCGTAATTGTAGCCGCTGCCGGTATTCTGAAGACTGTCTGGGAAGAAACGAGAGAAGCCGCTGCCTGTGTTGGCCAAACTGAACGACGAACCCTTGTAATTGTTGCTCGCCATCAGCATCTC
>DDYM01000030.1:0-2127 GCA_002347985.1 Bacteroidetes bacterium UBA2234 | reverse complement strand
TAGGTTTCAACCTTGATTCTGCTGGCTTTGCCCATTTGGTGATCCCAGCCCAAAACCGCGTGATTGCTCTTAGAAAGTCCCATTCCCAAGTTGTGGGGCGTGTTATTGCCAGGTTTTTGGTAGTAGTAAACGTAAGCGCTTTGGTTTTGTGAGTGCATTCCCAATCCCAGGTTGATGGCATCGCGCTTGGTGACTTGGTATCTCGCTCCGAAACGCAACAATGGACCGCTGTTGCTCGTATTGCTGTATTTCTTGTCGCCCGCCACCGCTGCTCTCGCCAACGGCGTATTACTTGGGTCGTAGTTCACCGTGTAACTCTGCATTTGAATACCAGTGCTGATGGTAAACGACGGTGAGAATTTGTATTTCCATTGCACGTAAGGAATCAACATAAAGGCAGTTCCATAGGAATTCCAACGCGTGCTGAACTTCCAATACAGTTTGCTGGTAGGGTTGAAATTCAATGCGCTGTCAACAAACGTGTAACTGTACTGTGTAGCCTGAACCCCAATTTTCATCGAGCTCTGGGCCGAGAATTTCTTGTTGTAAAACGCATGAATACCATAAGTTTTGGTGTCAAACAGATATCCCAAGTTGTGAACGATAGAATCGTTTTGGTACTGTAAAAAAGTTTTGCCATCGCGTACCACTGTGTCGGTGACATGACGGAAAACCAAATCGTGTTTCGCATTTACACTCTGACGGGTGGTTGCCGCCGTAATCTTAAAATAACTGTTTTTGTCGATGTTATACTGAAAACTGCTTCCCCAAACATGCATTTTTGAGGCAAAGTGCTGGTCACGATCGTTGTCGCCATACAGTTCCGAACTGCTCTCTTTTTGCTTGCTGATGTTAATGTCGATGTCGCTCCCCCCGCCAATCGCAAAGAAGCTCAAGTTGCCTTTGTTGTTTTTCATCGGCAGATTAAACTTAAACGAATAATCTTGGTAATTGGGGATGGCATCGGTTCCGATGGGGATTTTCAATGCGCCAAAAGCGGCTAGGGTAGAGTAGCGGTAGGTGGCCAAATAGCTGGCTCCACTTTTCTTACTCACGTAACCTTCGGCGAGTGCGTCCCATCCTAGCAAACCGAGTTGAGAGCTGTATTCGCGTTTTTTGTTGTTGCCATTGCGCAATTTCAAATCAAAAGCGCCGGCGTTTGCATTTCCATATTCGGCGGGGAAGGCTCCGGTGAAGAAATCGGAGTTGCCCAAAATTTTGTTGTTGATGATCGATACGGATCCACCGGTGGTTCCGGGAATCGCAAAGTGGTTGGGGTTTGGAATGTCGATGCCTTCCATGCGCCACAAAATGCCTTGGGGTGAGTTTCCGCGTACCACGATATCGTTTCTGGAATCATCGGCGCCTTGTACACCGGCAAAGTTCGATGCCATACGCGCTGGGTCGCCCCTGCTTCCTGCAAAACGATCGGTTTCATCCACGGTGAACAATCGCGCTGAGATGAGGGCCGCATCGTTGTTGGGTTTGTCGCCTTTTGGCTTGGCTTTGATGCTGACTTCGCCCACGCGTTCAATGACTTGTTCGAGTTCGTAGGCCAGGACAACTTCTTTACCAGAGGTAACAACGATGTTGTTGGTTCCAAATATTTGGTAGTCTTTGGCTTCCACTGCGATGGCGTATCTGCCCATGGGTACATCGTTAAAAACGAATTCACCTTTTTCATTGGAGGTGGTTTCGAACGAGGCGGGTGGGTTGGTTACGGGTCCTTCAAAAAAGACTTTTGCTCCGGATATAACGGACTGAGATTCTTTGTCGCGCAGTATCCCGCGAACCGTTTGATTTTGTGCCCAAGTGGTCAATACAACACACAAGGTTAGAAAAAGGGTAATGAATTTTTTCATGTTCCGAAAGTAAGTGGGTTTAACGCTTCGATATTACGGAAAATCGCAACTGGGCGGAAGTAAGATTACGGAAAAATGCAACCAATAATTATAACTGTATAAGTTATGATACAATCAGAACCATGAAATTTGGGGGGATCTAGGATCCGCGGGGATGAATTTTGTATACTTACGCCTCTTGATTCACCACCTGCTTGAGGTCGTTTTCCAATTGGTAGGCGGTGAGCGACAAAGAAGGGTCGGCCTGAAGTTTTAACCAGTGCTT
>DDYM01000003.1:22051-22696 GCA_002347985.1 Bacteroidetes bacterium UBA2234 | reverse complement strand
TTGGGTTTGGCCGGCACTGCACCCACTGGTGGCTGAGCAATGGCCGGAAAAACTAGCAAAAGGCCCATCAAAAGTAACGAGAAATTTCTGTTTTGATTGAAAAAGTTCTTTATCATCCTGCTAATAATTAATTGCAAGATAAGACGCAAAAAGTAAAAATTCGGTTGTCCAATTAAAATCCAAACTCCATCATACACATTGGATAATCAACCAACTTTTATTGGATACTCCGATAGCTCGATTTACGAGACTGTTCATAAAGATTGATTACTTCCTCAAGGCGAAAGCCTTGATTTAATCCAGGTACCTTCCGCTTTTTGATATAGCGCACGATCGTGAACACGACCTGGTCTGCCCTGCCAAAACTCTACACGATCCAACACAATTTCATAGCCACCCCAATGATTAGGACGCTCAATTTTGATAGTTTCGTCCAACATCAATGCCTCCATTTGAGCATCCAGAGTTTCCCGATCTTCTATCACCTGACTTTGGTTTGATACCACAGCCCCGGCCTGAGAAATTCTTGGCCTACTATAAAAATACGCATCGCTGTCGGCTTCCGAAACCTTTCGGACCTTTCCCTCCATCCTAACCTGACGTTCTAATTCGGCCCAGTAAAAAACAACTGAAACAAATGGATTC
>DDYM01000003.1:11271-22001 GCA_002347985.1 Bacteroidetes bacterium UBA2234 | reverse complement strand
CTCATTAACCGAACTCAAAATCATCGCATTGACCTCCAAAACTTGTGATTCCAATGCTTGAGAAAACCACGACTGAAAAACAGGAATGGGCAAGTCTCCAAGTACCTTGGGATCCAAAGCACCCTTGGTATATTCTTTCCTAATATCAGCGATGTTCTTCATTTCTGTTGAGGGTAAAAGGTGTTTGCCTTATCTGCGCATGCCAGGAAAATTTGGCATCTTCGGCATTTTTCCACCCGAATTGTTCATCATCTTCATCATTTTGCGCATCTGCTCAAACTGAGTCAGTAACTTGTTCAATTCCTGTATGTTACGACCGCTACCGCGAACAATTCTCTGTTTGCGACTTGCATTCAAAATTTCCGGCTTAGACCGCTCCTGGGGCGTCATACTCTGGATCATTGATTCAATGCCCTTAAATGCATTATCGTCGATGTCCATATCCTTGATCTGACTTCCAACCCCTGGCAACATACCCAACAAGTCCTTGATGTTACCCATCTTTTTGATTTGTTGCAATTGCGCCAAAAAGTCTTCAAAATCAAACTTGTTCTTCGCGATTTTTTTCGACAATCGTTCAGCTTCTTCTTCGTCGAACGCCATCTGCGCCCGCTCTACCAAAGAAACCACATCGCCCATACCCAAAATACGACCGGCCATACGATCAGGATAGAAGACATCCAATGCCTCCATCTTCTCGCCCATACTCACAAACTTGATGGGCTTGTTAACGACCGTTTTAATACTCAACGCCGCACCACCTCGGGTATCACCATCCAATTTGGTCAGTACAACACCCGTGAAATCCAACACATCGTTAAACGCCTTGGCTGTAAGCACAGCATCCTGACCTGTCATTGAATCTACAACAAACAAAATCTCATGCGGCTTCACCGAGCGTTTCAACTGCGCAATTTCGTTCATCATCTGCTCGTCGATTGAAATACGACCCGCGGTATCCACCACAACTACATTGTGATTGTTCTTTTTGGCATATTCGATGGCATTTTCTGCGATGGCTACAGGATTGTTATTGTTGTCCTCGCTGTAAACATGAACACCCACCTGCTCACCCAATACCTTCAACTGCTGTCTAGCCGCCGGACGATATACGTCGCCCGCAACAAACATTGGATTTCTACCCAACCCCTTCAGGTATTTACCCAATTTTCCAGTAAATGTAGTTTTACCCGATCCCTGCAAACCTGCAATCAAGATCACGGTTGGACTCGCATTTAACTGCAAATCGCTCTTCTCACCACCCAACAAAACCACCAATTCGTCGTGAACGATTTTGGTAAGCAATTGACCTGGCGATACAGATTTAATTACATCTTGGCCTTTGGCTTTTTCTAAAATGGTATCCGTAAAATCCTTAGCAACCTTAAAGCTAACGTCGGCCGCGATCAAGGCGCGACGGATTTCCTTGACGGTATCGGCCACGTTCAATTCATTGATGCGCCCTTGTCCTTTCAGCGATTTGAACGCCTTCTCTAACCGGTTTTGTAGGTTCTCAAACATAGGTTTTGCAAAGTTACAAAAAGCATCCCCTCATCGGTTCAAAAAATCCAATTACCTTTGTTCTAATGAAATTACGCAATTTTCTCATTCTAGCCTTTTCAGTGACACTGTTGGCGAGTTGCACAAACAATGGAAAAAGCTTCAAAAAAGCCTATGAGTTGAACTTGGCTGCCGGTGATTACCGCTCTGCCATCGTTACACTTGAACTTTGGATGGCCGAAGACAGTAGCATTCAAACTTGGGCCTTTGATAGTCTGGCTCACTTCCACTATTTCTACACAGCATCCACAGATCAGCAGGTGAGAAACCCAAAAACGGCGATGTACTTTGTTGACCGTGGCCTGAAAATCAAATCGAAAAATACATTTTTGCGTGAAATCAAAGCCAAATTGCTTTTGGAAGAAGGAAAAGACACGGCGAGTATTGTGATTTTCAAAGAGTTGTGGGACGAAACCAAAGACCAGACTTTTTGGTGGGATATGTGCTTTGTTGAGATGGCTCGCGGAGATATGATGGGTTGCGATTCGATGGTGAGCAAAGCATTGGCTGATCCAAAAATCAACGACAAAAAAGTGCGGATGGAACATATTGCAGCAGGCATCAAAGAAGAAGTGAATGCCAAAGCTGCTTACATCTATTTACAGGCATTGATGCTCAGAAGCACCGGCAATGTGATGGCATGTGCCAATGCATTACAAGCTGCACTTGAAATCGAAAAGGACTTTTACGCGGCTAAGCAAAGCATCGTAGACCTTCAGAGAGCTTACGCCCAACAGCAGGGTCAGAAAAAGTAATCTGAAGGGTTCTTAGGACTCCTCCACCAAAACACGCTTCAGGGTAAATTCGTCCTTGAGGACATGGTACGCCATTTCGCTGTAATACATCAATCCGTCGATCACTCTTGGCAAATCAGCGGGCTGAAAACTCAGACCTGGCAAGCGATAAATCAACGCAACTACATTGTCTTTGGCGTTGTAAGTAAACTTGCCGTACAACAAATTCAAATTTACCGTGAGTAACTCCTCCAAAAATGCTTCCCTTTGAAGGGTGGGAGCATAGCAAAAAGGAATGGTCATTTGAACCGTGGTAGGGTCCTCTTCAAAGATAAAATAGTTCCAAGGCGATCTCTGCTCAGCAACCCATGCATCCAAATAAATTGGGGTATCGTTGCGCATCAACAACCACTGACCTTCCTCTTCACCACGCGCAGCGGCGGGGTCTACACCCACATCGTGAATGGCCTTCTCAACCTGAAATACCAAATCCTTAAATTCCATTTTACAAAGTTCAGCAAAATCCCCCACATCCCTCGTTTGGTTTTCCCATAATTTTATCGGTATCTTGCGTTTTTATCATTAAGTGTATGTTTGACACCAATACAAAAAACCCATTTACATTGCGCGCATTGGCGCTCCTTTCTGGCATCGCCATGATAACTAGTTCTTGCGGATTGTTTCAAAAAGATGCTGCGGTTGAATATGCCTACATGCCAGCGGAAATGCCACAGGACTTGATTGCTGTACCCGCAACGGATCTGCTTTCTATCAATCAAGCGTCAGCCGAGAACCAAGTCCCAGATTGGATGACAAACAGCGTTGTTTATGAGGTGAATACCCGACAGTTTAATGCCGGCGGAACCTTCAATTCCTTCGCCCCAGCAATTCCCAGACTCAAAAATTTGGGCGTGGACGTGCTCTGGTTTATGCCGATTTATCCCATCGGACAACTCAACCGCAAAGGAGGATTGGGCAGTTATTATAGCATCAAAAATTATCACGGTGTGAACCCCGAGTTTGGAAACCTCCAAGATTTCAAAAATGTGGTGAACGCTGCCCATGCACAAAGCATGAAGGTGATTTTGGATTGGGTGGGTAACCACACTGCATGGGATCACCCTTGGATTACCGAACACCCCGATTGGTATGTGCATGATTCCACCGGCAAAATCGTAACCCCATGGGATTGGACCGACGTGGCCCAACTCAACTTCAAAAACGCTGAGCTTAGAAAAGCCATGATCGCAGAAATGAAGTATTGGATTACCGAATGTGGTATCGATGGTTTCCGTTGCGATGTGGCCTTTTTGGTACCCCGCAGTTTTTGGGAAGAAGCCCGCATCGAACTGCAAAAAGAAAAGCCCTTGTTCATGTTGGCGGAAATGGAAAATAACAAAGACATCGACCCAAATCCTCCCGGATACATGGAAAAAGCGTTTGATGCGTATTACGGTTGGACCTTACACTCGGCTTCAGCGGATTGCGCCAAAGGGAAAATTACGGGCAAAGAGTTTGTCAATAAATTCTCCGAGGCCCGCGCCATGTTCCCCGCCAAAGCGATGATGATGAGCTTCTTGTCCAACCACGACGAAAACACTTGGAATGGAACCATCGAAGAGAAATACGCCGATAAATGGCAAGTTTTCAGCGTGCTGAACTACACCCTACAAAATAGCCTACCCCTGATTTACAATGGCGAAGAAGCCAATAATACCAAGCGATTGCTGTTCTTCGAAAAAGACCCCATCACTTCTTGGTCCGACACGCTGCGGTATGATTGGTATCGCAAAATGAATCACCTGAAACACACCCACCCTGCCTTGCAAAACGGCGCTTGGGGTGCCAAAGAAGAGGTGTTGAAAGTGACGGGTGGCAACGAAAATGTGTATGCGTTCAAACGCAGCAAGGACGGACAAACGGTGACGGTGATTGTGAATTTGGACAACAACCAACAATGGATTCAGGCAGTGGGTGATCGTGCACTAACCGGCGCTGAAAAGACCTTTGTTTCCTCTCCTGTGAGTGTCAAGCACATCGGACAAGGAATGCCCCTTGCACCATGGGGTTATGTGGTAATTATAGAATAATATCATATTGCAATATAACAATATAAAAAACACGCAAAATGAGCACCAAAAAACTCTCCTTCTGGCAAATTTGGAACATGAGCTTCGGCTTTTTGGGTATCCAATTTGGCTTCGCATTGCAAGGTGGAAATATGTCGCGCATCTTCCAAACCCTAGGTGCCACCGAAGACAGCATCCCCATGCTATGGATTGCGGCCCCGCTCACCGGTTTAATTGTACAACCCATCATCGGATACCTAAGCGACAGAACTTGGCATCCTAAATTTGGCCGACGTCGTCCCTATTTCCTTCTGGGTGCCATCCTAAGCTCATTGGCTTTGCTATTCGTGCCCTATTCAAGCACACTATGGATGGCCGCAGGATTTCTTTGGATCATGGATGCATCCATTAACATTTCAATGGAGCCCTTCCGCGCCTTGGTGGCTGATAAACTCCCTGATTCACAACGCTCCTACGGTTTTGTTGTTCAGACCCTAATCATCGGCGTAGGAACTTGGGTTGCCTCCAATTTGCCCTGGTTTATGAGCTATTTGGGGGTGTCCGACAAAGCGCCTGAAGGTCACGTTCCCGACTCCGTTATTTGGTCCTTCGCCATCGGTGCAACAGTATTTATGGCGTCAATTTTATGGTCGGTCTTTACCACCACCGAAGAGCCACCCGCCGACTTAGATGCCTTCCGCAAGGAAAATGCTGAAAGCAGAGGTCTTCTTAATGGCCTCGCAGAAATCAGCAAGAACTTTACACAAATGCCTAGTATCATGTGGAAGTTGGGTTTGGTCCAGTTCTTCAGTTGGTTCGCCTTTTTTACGATGTGGTCTTTCGCCACCCCAGCACTCACCGAACATGTCTATCACGCCGCAATGCCCCAGCACGGCGATCCAAATTTTGATGCCAAAAACCATCTTTACAACCAAGCAGCCAATATCGTTAGCAGCTCCATGGGAATGTATGGTTTAAGTTCGATGGCATTTGCCCTTCTACTCACATTAATTACCGCAAAAAACGGAATCAATCGCAGGCTAATCCATATGCTATCCTTGTTCGCCGGCGGATTGGGTTTCATATTGATGACCACTGCCCATGGTCCCATCGCCAATAACGATCCCGACTCAATGGTTTACATGACGAACGACGGTATTCTTAATTTGGCATTCGCCCTGATTGGTATTTCATGGGGCAGTATCTTATCCATGCCCTACGCCATTTTATCGAGCTCAGTTAAACCAGAGAAAATGGGGATTTCGATGGGAATTTTCAACATGTTCATCGTGATTCCGCAGATTGTTGCTGCCTTGGGTGGTATCAATTGGGCGTACAAAACTTTCCTCGGTCCAGATATCATCAACACTATGGTTCTTGCAGGTATTGCGCTGATTTTGGGTGCCCTGAGCACATTCATGCTGCCAAAGCAACAAGGATAATTTCTATTCCGTTTTCACGGTGGTTCGAAACAAGAAGGTTGTAATGATCGAGCGTGGAGCGGCTCATTTTTCCTTTCGACTGCTGAATAGGTAAAATACAAATCCCACTGCCGCAGTAGACAATCCATACAAACTCTCCGTGGGCTTATCTTGCACAAAGAAAATCGCCACGGCGCCTGTTGTAACCAAAAATAAAATCGGCGTGACAGGATAACCCCAAGCGCTGTACCCTTTGGGTTTGCCCTCACGGAAGCGCAGAATCATCATGCCCAAAACGGTGAGCATCGTAAACAAACTCAGCGTAAAAGCAATATAATAAATGAGTTGGGGAAAATCCATCGCAAACAACAAAATCAGCGATACCCCCAATTGAACCACAATCGCGATTCGCGGATTGCCGTCAGACTCTCGCTTAGAAATGAAACTCATGCTAGATATGTTCTCAAACATTTTGGCCAATACCCGAGGCCCCGTGAAAACCATCGAACTAATGGTGGATACCAATAAAAGACTGATAATTCCGCCCATCAACTGACCGATTTTTGTCCCCAAAATGGCTTCCGCCGCAACCAATCCAACTTCTTTAACACCCACCAAATTGGCAACTGCGGTCGACTTCATAAGAACCATATTCAGGAGCACGTAAAGGGCCGTTACCACGAGAGTTCCCATTAAAATGCTGCGCGACAAATTGCGATTGGGATTCTCTATGGACCCAGCGATATAAGTACTTGCATTCCAACCGCTGTAAGCAAAACTCACCCAAATCAAACTGGTAGCAAAAGCGGGAGTAATGAGCGTACCCAATCCCAAAAAGCCTCCACCCGAATTACCCGGTTCCACCGCCACAGACCCTGCGCTACCTATCCCCGAAAAAGCAGATCCAAAGATTTCACGGAAACCCTGGGCACTGGGCAAAAAATCCACTGGCTGAGTTCCCAACGCAAACCCCGCACCTATGAACAACAAAATCATTGAAACCTTAAGCACCGTAGAACCCTTCTGAAAATCCAAACCCAATCGAGCATTCCACCAATGAATGGCACTGATCACAACGATGACCACAACCGCCAACGCCATTTCATTTACCCCTGGCCAAACTCCATGTACATACGCACCCAAGGCGATGGCAGCTCCAGCGATTGGCGCAGCAAACCCCACCGTAGAGCTCACAAAACCCGCCACAAAACCCAATGCCGGATGAAAAATCTTGGATAAAAAATAAAATTCACCACCGTCCTCTGGCAAACGCGTGGCCAACTCAGCGTAACAAAATGCGCCACACAATGCCAATAAACCACCCACCAACCAAATCATCACAATCCCAAAACCTGATTGAATATCAAACAATTGAAACCCCAAGCTCGTGAATACACCTGTACCAATCATATTGGCAACCACGATGCTCATAGCCCCAAATAAATCAACGTTTCTTTTCATGTAATTGCGAATTAATAACCCCCTAAAGCAGCGAAATTACGGATGAAAATAGCATTTCGCGGAATCTGTGTACTTTTGTTGCATGCTTTCCTCGCAGAATTTTTTCACGGTCGACATCCATACTCATATCATCCCCGAAAACCTCCCCCGTTGGAAAGAGAAATTTGGTTACGGCGAATTTGTACAACTCGAACACCACAAACCCTGTTGTGCCCGTATGATGATGGACGATGCCTTCTTCCGAGAAATCGAAAGCAATTGCTGGGATCCCGAACAAAGACTCAAAGAATGCGGACATCATCATGTTGATGTTCAAGTAATTAGCACAATACCTGTGATGTTTAGCTATTGGGCAGAACCCAAAGACTGTCTAGAAATTTCTAAGTATCTAAACGATCATATCGCCGATGTTTGTCATCGATACCCAACCCGTTTCGTTGGTCTCGGTACCATCCCCATGCAACATACCGATTTGGCCATCCAAGAATTACGAAGATGTAAAGAAATTGGACTTAAAGGCGTTCAAATTGGCTCGCATGTAAACCACATGAACCTAAACGACCCGTCCTTATTCCCCATTTTTGAGGCGATGCAAGAATTGGATATGGCCTTGTTTGTTCATCCATGGTGGTACTCGGCAAACAAAAAAATGCAGCATTATTGGTTGCCTTGGCTCGTTGGTATGCCAATGGAAACATCATTGGCCATTTGTTCGATGATTTTCGGAGGAATTTTTGAACGATTGCCCCGCTTGCGCGTGGCTTTTGCCCACGGCGGAGGCGCATTTCCTGCAACCATCGGTAGAATTGAACACGGTTGGCAAGCACGCCCCGATCTAGTGGCCGTTGACAACATCCATAATCCAAAAAAATATTTGGGTCAATTCTGGCTTGATAGCTTAGTCCACGACCCCAAAATGCTAGAGGTTGTTGTTGATCTGGTAGGTCCAAATAGAATCACTTTAGGCACGGATTACCCATTCCCACTGGGCGAAGACAATCCCGGTGAACTTATCAAATTATCAAACTATTCGGACGACATTAAGTCGATGATGCTAGGTTCCTCCGCGTTGGAATGGCTCAACATGCCCATGTCGCATTTCAAGTAGTACTGGGCAACCAAAATCAGAATACAAGGCATCCCATTCAATGGCTTCACTACCGTATGAATGTTCCTCACGCCCCATTTTGATACCTAATCTTTACCCAACACCCCCTCAATCGCACGATCGATTGCTTCAAAATCGTAGCCTTTTCCCACCAAATAGCGCTTTAATTTAAACACTTTTTCTATGTGCGATGCGCCTTTGATCAAAGGCCATTTTTTCTTCGCGAGCGTATGTAAGGTCTCCAAATAATCATCCATCCCAAGGGAGGCCAACGCCTGTTGAATCAACTTTTCTCCCACTCCTTCACGCTTCAAACCTTGCTTAATCTTTACCTTTCCCCAACCCTTAATTTTGAATTTACCCCGCGCATAAGCCATTGCAAAGCGCTCCTCATTGAGGAAGTTGGCTTGCATCATTTCCAACAACAATAAATCAGCATCCATCCCACTTAAGCCATAACCCTGTAGCTTCCGTTTTACCTGTTGATGGCTCCGCTCTTGGTAAGCACAAAACTTCTCTATCTTCGGCTTCGCCTGAGATGGAGTAAGCGTTTTTCGATATCCTTTGCCTTCATGATCCATACTGCAATGCAAAAATCAATCGTTTTGGGTTTGCATGCGCAAAAAATCTTTCGGCGAAATCACAAGCATTCCTGAATGCTTAAAGTCAGCCACATTCCGAGTAATAATCATCTCACAAGTTGATTTGGCCATAGCCACCTGCATCGCATCTTCGAAGTCGCCTAAACCCATAAATAACGCGTCATGACATGCCCAGTTAGACGCGTTTACACAAGGGAAAACAGCACTAAACTCCTGTAACAATGTCATCGCTTCCGCATGAGGAAATTGCTTTCTTACCAAATAATACGCAGTACCCAAAGTAATGGGTGTTACCTTAAATTCATATTCACCCTTCCTTGCCAAACGAACAATTTCCTTGGCATCACCATAAAAGTCAGTGCGTTTAAGAAAAAAATCAAGCAGTACATTGGTGTCGATCAAAATAGCCATCTCACTGAAAATTACGAATGCTTATTTATCCGCTCCATAAAAACCATTTCCTGAATTTCCGCATCGCTGAGCGAGCCCAAACTCGATGCAATGCCACCAAATTTCTCAATAAAGGTATCGTCTTCCATAGCGTTATTCGGACCGGTTATTAAGGGTTTGTGAGACAGCTGCTGAGCAAAAAATTGCTCAACCATTGCAGATATTGAAAGCTCTCGCGAAGCGGCATGTTCCTTCATCCGATCTACCAAAACACTGTCTACCAACAAAGTCAGCTTCTTTTTCATACGTACAAATTTATTAAATTTATCTACGTATATCCACTTGTTCAAAATCATACAGCAAATGTCAACAGCGAAAACACCCATACCAAACACCTTTGCGAAGAATCTAAATGGTTAAAAACCTTTCTGAATTTTTGCCAATTTCTGTCAAAAAGTAATTGATTCACAAAGAAAACCCTTCGCTTATTCGCTACAGTATGACAAAATTTCAGTTCGGTTGAATTGGTACGCAGATTGACAATCAGTCGGCATGAGAACAGGACAAATTTCAGTTCAATCAGAGAACATCTTCCCGATTATCAAAAAATTCCTGTACACTGACCAGGAAATTTTTCTTCGTGAATTGGTGAGCAACGCTGTAGATGCCACCAAAAAATTGAGTACCCTTTCCCGCGTGGGAGAATTTGAGGACCCGATCGACAACTGCAAAGTGGAAATCAGTTTCGATGAAAAAGCCAAAACCCTTACCATTTCAGATTCAGGAATTGGAATGACCGAGGACGAGGTGGAAAAATACATCACGCAATTGGCTTTTTCTGGTGCCCGCGAATTTGCTGAGCAATGGAAAGACAAAGACCCAGACCAGATGATTGGTCATTTCGGCTTGGGATTCTATTCCGCATTCATGGTTTCTAAATCAGTAACCATTGAAACAAAATCTTACCAAAAAGGCGCCCAAGCAGTGCATTGGGATTGCGACGGTGCTACCAGTTACAACATCGGAAAAGGCAAGCGTAAAAAGCGCGGAACAGATGTGATTTTGCATCTAACCGACGAAGACGCGGAAACCTATTTATCCAAGTGGAAATTGCGTGAATTACTCCGCAAATACTGTCGTTTCCTCCCCATTCCAATCACTTTTGATGGAGAAGACATCAACAACACACAACCGATTTGGACCAAAAAGCCGGCCGAATTAGAAGCCGAGGATTACAAGAAATTCTTCGAAGAATTGTATCCAGCCCAAGAAGCTCCTTTGTTCAACATCCACATCAATACGGATTATCCTTTTAACCTAACAGGGGTATTGTATTTCCCTAAGGTAAATGAGGCCATCGACAACCGTCAGAATCGCGTTCAGTT
>DDYM01000003.1:0-11254 GCA_002347985.1 Bacteroidetes bacterium UBA2234 | reverse complement strand
GTAATTGATTCACCAGACATTCCGTTGAACGTATCGCGTAGTTCCTTGCAGAGCGATGCCAATGTGAAGAAAATCACCCAGCACATCAGCAAAAAGGTGAGCGACAAACTGAATGAATTGTTCAAAGCCGATCGTGAGGATTTCGACAGCAAATGGGAGTATCTAGATTTGTTTGTGAAATACGGAATGGTGGCCGACGAAAAATTCGCTGAACGCACCAAAGACATCTGTATGTTAAAAACCACCGAAGGTAAATTACATACCATCCAAGAGTGGATTGATCATGCAAAAATCAATCAAACCGACAAAAATGGTGAGACTGTTGTGCTTTACTCAACCGATGTGAACGTGCAACATATGAACATCAAAGCGGCAAAAGAGAAAGGCTATGAGGTGGTTGTATTGAACGGTCCTTTGGATACACATTTCGCCGGATGGGTTGAAGGAAAATTCGAAAAGGTGAAATTCCGCTGCGTAGATGGAGGTCCGATGGATCAGTTGATCGAAAAAGAAGTAACCATTGAATCGGTGCTTACAGAAGACCAACGCAAAACCCTAGAAGACAGTGTAAAATCTGTGGTGAATGAATTGGCGTTCGACGTAAAAATGGAATCACTGCCTCCACAAGATGATTTTATATCGGTGCACAGAAATGAGTGGGAGCGTCGTATGGAAGACATGGCAAAAATGGGTAACGGTTTCCCCTACGGCAACATGGGCTTAAACAAGCAAACTATGGTTGTAAATACCAATCATGCTTTGGCAAGTAAAGTCCTAGGAAAAGAAGGTGACGGACGCAATGAGTTGTTGCAATATTGCATGGACTTGGCGATGCTTCAACGAGGTCAGTTGCAAGGTGAATCACTGGAGCGCTTTGTAAAGAAGGCCCAAGGATTTATCATGGATTGATGACACATTACATGTGCGCAAACCGGTGATTTCCCGGGTTGATTTGAATTCAAGCACTTATCACGAAACCATTAATAAAAAAGGCCCGCTTTCGCGGGCCTTTTTGCTAATCAATATCGAACAAAGGAAATTAATCCTTGTCTGCTTGTGTCAATGCGTAGATAACCAAACCGAATCCGATTTTGTTCACCGCATCTCCAATGTTGTAAACAACATCCATTACACGAGTATCCGCACTGAAAGTGATTCCGAACAAACCACCTGGAGTTCCTAAAATGTATCCCAAAGGATAAATAGCCCAACCTACCAAAACGAACCAAGCCAAAGTCTTAGTTGCTTTTGCTACTGCTGGACCTGCAGTGTTAGCCAATGCAGCCACTTCGCCGAACCATACCAAGTATGCAATGTAGAAGTAAGCAGCACCAGAGATTACTCCCCACATTACACTGCTCTCACGCCATACTGCTTCTCCAAAATAACCCGTTACCAACATCACAACTGAAGCGAAAATCAATTTCCACAACAATCCTGATTTAGCACCCGCTTTCTTGGTAATCAAGTAAAACTCAACACACATCAATGGAACTGTCAATAACCAATCAACGTAACGGAAGAAAGTAGGAGACGTTTGGTGTTCCATGAAGAATCCGCGCATGTAATAGTAATGCACGGCAGCAATGAAGGTAATCAAACCTGATACCAACATAGAAGTTCTCCAACGATCTGCAACATTGCGCATTTCAAAGAAGAAGAAAACAGAAGCCGCCATCATTGCCATTGTACCTACGAAAAAGGTAAAAGCAATGTACGACGGAAGTGAAGTTCCGGTCAGAAGATCCAACTCACTGCTAGATGCAACTGTGTTTAGTAATTGTGTAACCATTTGATTTAGATGAATTTAGTTTAATGATAAACACAGAAGCGAAGAAATGGTGTTTTTAAAAATCAAAAAAATCGATTGTTGTAACAACTATGAAAACTCCTTCTAAAACACAGACTATCAATAAATTCAGGCACTCACGACACTGAACTACAAAAAATGAGGCAAATAATGCGCTTTTTTGTTTAATTAAATACTATTACAAGTTAAACAAAATGTGCGTAAAAATACAAATATCAATGAGTTATGCGAATGAACTAATGTCTTACCAACTTGGATACATCTTTAATGGTGCAAGTTGTTCCGCTGAAACCAATTTTAAAAATGCCGCATAATCCTTCGCCATAAAGGCATTAATCCGAGCAACCACCAAATTCGTTTCGCGTTGCGCCGTCTTTAATGCAACCATGCAATTTTCTCCGGGATTCTCATTGCCTTCAATAAGCCCATTGGCCGTCTGTAAATGATCCATCAACCGCACTGTTGCTTCCTCATAAGGCCTATAGTCCTCAGGTAACATATATAACAACTTTAACGCAGCAATGCTATCGAGCAAGGGCTTCTCCAATTTTTTCAATTTGGCGATGGCACTGTCGTTGATGTACTTGGAACCCATAACTTGAGCAATCGATTTTTGGGCATCTTTCAGTCCCTCAAATGCCAATCGTGCGCGTTCAACCGAAATCCGCAGCGTGTCGATCAATTGCTCCTGCTTCACATTGCCCGCAACATTGAACTCTTCTCCCAACGGCAGTCTTACAGTAATCCAGACAGAGTCCGATACTTTTCCCGATGAAATAACCAATTTATATTTACCCGGCGATACGTTTCTGCCCGAAGGAATCCCATCATCCGGCTTGGGTGTGTAGTGCGAAGGCCAACGAAATCCGTCGGCAACCATACGATACGGAATTCTGTAAAACCCAGTGCTATCAAAAGAAAATTTGTGCGTACGAATCAATTTACCCCCTTCGTTGTACACCTTACCCACACATTCCATTTTCTTCCAATCACCGGATTTGACATCTTTTTCGGCAACCACCTTCAAATCCAACATCGCGCCATAAGGCTTGTTCGCTGCGCTCCAAGCCTCATCCGCGGAAAACCTCGCTCCGCTCGGTTGCTTATACCTGGCCAAAACCCCATCGCCCGCATGCAAAATATCAATCTGAATCTCACTAACAGACTTAGACGTTGTGGCAACAGTCCCTCCACGTTTCTCCCCAGCAACCGCCGAAACCGCCGCTCCGTCATACCGCTTACCGCCACATTCTGGGCAGCCATCAGCCTGAATCTCACCTTTCACAAACTTTCTCAAAATCGCAATATCATCAAACACCCAAATACCCCTACCAAATGTGCCCAAAACCAAATCCCTCTCTCTGGACTGAATCTTTAAATCCGCAACCGGTACACTCGGAAAACCCTTCCACTTGTTCCACACCAACCCCCCATCAACACTCACATATAATCCATGGTCCGTACCCAAAAATACCAAACCTTCCGCTTCAAAATCTGGAAGCACACTCAACACATAACCCGTAACCTTATCGCCCTTGCCCTGCAGATTTCCGAATCCATCCGCCATCACCTTTCGAGTCCAAGTTGTCCCATAATCTCTGGTCATATAAACATAAGGCAACCAATCATTCTGACGATAATTATTCACCACTACCCATGCCTCAGCCGCATTTTTGGGATTGGTCCAGATATAAGGTACCCAGGCACCAGAACCCATCAAAGAAGCAGAATTTGAACCAATCCCTGTAATCCCCGAACCCACCATCACCCAAGTTTTCCCTCCGTCTTTCGTCACATGAACCCTACCGTCATCCGTAGTAACATAAATCACATTTCGATCCGCAGCCGATGGAGAAATCGCCAAAATCGTACAATGACTTTCAGCACCAGTAGCGTCTACAGTAAGACCACCACTCTTCGCTTGTTCCATCTTCTTTGGGTCGTTGCTGGTTAAATCAGGCGAAATGATACGCCAGGAAACCCCCTGATCCGTGCTGTAATGCACAAACTGACTACCAAAATACAGCGCATTGGCATCAAAAGGATCCACAGCCATCGCGGCATTCCAATTGTATCGCAAATGCAAACCATCTGGATGTTGCGGCTTGATAAATGTATTCCGATGCTTGTTCAAATCGTAATGATACACGTTACCCCCTTGGTACATCGCATAGCCCTCACCCGGTTTTCCAGGAATCGGAGCCACATCAAAACCATCGCCAAACAAAACCTCTTGCCATTCGCTATTCTTGATCCCACCGTCGATCCAATGATATGCCGGCCCTACCCAACTGCCATTGTCCTGCAAACCACCGTACACGTTGTAAGGCTCTTGGTTGTCGACATCCACGTGATAAAACTGACCCACAGGAATGTTCTCCGCATAACGCCAAGTTTCTCCCCCATCATAGGAAATATTTAACCCGCCGTCGTTACCATTAATAATATATTTGGGATCATCGGGATGCACAAAAAAGGCATGGTGATCCGGGTGAATATGCCCCCAATCTGCCAATACATCCCAGTGTTTTCCGCCGTCTTCGCTTCGGGTGATCTGACTCCAAATGCTGTAAACCCGATTTTCGTTCGATGGGTCAACGTACAATTCCGAATAGTAGAACGGACGATTCCCTGCATTTGCTTCCGTACTCACTTTACTCCAATGCAATCCGCCATCATCACTGCGATAAACCCCTGTCTCCGCCGATTCTACCAAAGCATACACTCGGTCCGGTTTTGATGCAGCAACCGCCAATCCAATTCTCCCCAATTCACCCTTGGGCAATCCTGTTTTCTCCGTAGACCGATTCCAAGTATTTCCCCCGTCTACACTGATATACAATCCGCTGCCAGGCCCACCGCTGCGAAATGTCCACGGCTTGCGCTCAAAATCCCACATCGCCGCATAAAGCTTCAACGGATTCAATGGATCAATCACCAACTCAGCACATCCAGTGGTTACATTGACATACAACACCTGTTTCCATGTGCTTCCGCCGTCATCACTTTTATACACGCCACGCTCTTTGTTGCCGCCCCAAACTGAACCCATTGCCGCCACCCAAATTTGCGTGGGGTTCTTGGGATTGATAATGATGCGATAAATTGTTTTTGTGGCCTCCAATCCGATACATTTCCAAGTCTTTCCACCATCCAAACTCTTGTAAATTCCTTTTCCACTGTTATGACTGTTACGCGGATTTCCTTCGCCCGTTCCCACATAAACCACGCTTGGATTCTGTGGATCAACCGCTATTGCACCGATACTCTGTACATCCATTTCGTCGAAAATGGGCGACCACGCGATCCCTCCATTCACACTTTTCCATACTCCACCGCTGGCCGTTCCTGCATAGATTACATTGCGATTCACCGATTCCAAAGCGCCTTTTCTTGGCATCGCCAAGGCAGTCACCCTGCCGCTCATGGCACCCGGACCCAAATTGCGCTTGGGAATGAAATTCATGATCTCCGTTAGTCCTTGCGGGACCACAGCCGCGGGTCCAGAAGTGGCACTTTTCTTTTGCGCTTGCACCACCAATGAGGTACAACACACTGACAGACAAATAAATCCACTGAAAACCTTGCCTATTGCAAATGCACTTACCGGACGAATTCCAAAATTACGCATGCCTCAAACCTACAAAAAATCTACTGATTTTCCGCCCTATTCAACGCAGTCCAACGCCCTTTTATCGAACATTAAACCCATCCTTTTGTTATTCAATCTATCTTTGCGTTCTAATTCGCACAACAGCACTAATGTTCAAACAACAAATAATCGGATTTCTGTTTTTTACGCTCTTTTTTCTAGCCATCGACACCTATGTTTGGCAGGGAATCAAGACAATTACCCCACACTGGAGTGCCAAAGCAAAAAACATCCTCAAATGGAGTTACTGGGGCTATGGATGCGCCGTCTTTATTTTCTTTGTACTGATTCGATTTCAGATTTTCACGCTATCTCCAGCGGCAACGAAATTGATTTCGGCCATCGTTTTTGCCATCGTAATTGCCAAAGTATTTTGGGTTCTCTTTTTGATTATCGACGATTTGATTCGTTTGTTTCGTTGGATATACCAGTACTTTTTCACCGACATCCCATCGGCACCTGATCAGCCAGGTGGAATCAATCGTTTGAAATTCCTTCAATACACAGGTTTGGGTGTAGGTGCTGCATTCATAGGAACCGCAATTTGGGGTATTTTCAAAGGAGCACACAACTATACAATCCACAGAAAAACAATCAAAATCGCGGGGTTGCCAAATGCATTTAAAGGCCTAAAAATTCTTCAGCTGTCGGACATTCACTCAGGAAGTTTCTGGGACCGCGAGGCCGTTGCCGCAGGAATCAAATTGGTGAATGAGCAAAAAGCCGATATGGTTTTCTTCACCGGAGATTTGGTCAACGATCGCTCCGATGAAATTGTTCCATGGATGGATCTTTTTGGGCAAATTACCGCACCGCTAGGCGTATTCTCAACCCTTGGAAATCACGACTACGGAGATTATGTCCCCTGGCCAACCCCCCAAGCCAAAGAAAAGAACCTCGCAGACCTGATCAGTCATCACAAAACGATGGGCTGGGATATATTAAACGACGAGCATCGCGTGATCGAAAAAGACGGGGAAAAACTCTGCATCGTTGGGGTTCAAAATTGGAGCGCCAAAGCCCGATTCCCGAAATACGGAAACCTGCAAAAAGCCTTGAAAAACGCACCCGCAGATTCCGTAAAACTCCTTTTAAGTCACGACCCCTCTCATTGGCGCGAGCAAGTGGTAGGCAAACAAACAGATATCGCTCTAACCTTCGCCGGACATACCCATGGCATGCAATTCGGCATCGATTCCAAGTTTTATCGCTGGAGCCCCGTGAAATATGTATACAAAGAATGGTTGGACCTCTACACGGAAAACAACCAACATTTATACGTAAACCGCGGTTTTGGTTACCTCGGATACCCCGGTAGAATGGGGATTTACCCCGAAATTACGGTGATTACTTTGGCGTAAACCGCCTCAATTGAAAATATACTCAAATCCTTTGGCCGGTATCACAACCGTGTAGGTGTTCACATCGTCGTTTAACAACGGCGAATCATTAAAAGTATGAACTGCACCCACAACACCTAAATACGACTTACCGTTTTTGGTTTTTGTGAAATTTGCAACATCGCTAAACGACAATTCCACCGTTTTGCTTTCCGCGCTTCGATTGAATACCGCGTAAACGATTTCACCAAAATATTTTCTTTTGATGATGAGCAAGTCATCGCCAAGAGCCGACACTTCCATATCGCCATAGGTAAGCGCCAAATGGGTATTTCGGAAATGAATCAATTGCGAAATCCACGTGCGCAATACTCTTTCCTGCTCTGATAGCCCAGGGAACGAATTGGTGTCCGAATTGGTTACCCCTGCAGACTTGGCAACAGAAACATCGCTGCTGGATTGGATTCCCTGATCAAATCGCATCATTCGCCTACAATCGGGGTCGTTTGCGCCAGGCATACCAATTTCATCGCCATAATAGATAACCGGAATTCCAGGAATCGACATGTTAAAAGCCATCATATTCATCACCGAGAGGTAGGCACTTTCAGCTTTTTTCACCTGAATATCGCGATCCCAACCTGCTTGCTTCGTGTCTTCCCCGTCTTTAACACTGCCATCCAATAGCGAAATGATTCGGGGTTTATCTTGGTTACCACTCACATTCCCCATGGTGTGGTGGGCACCATACCACTTCTTGCTGTCGTTCAATGTTTGGGCCAAATTCTTGCAAGATCCATTGCCTTTGAACGCCATCACAGAGGCATCGTACATGTTAAAATCGAACTGCGCATCCAAAGTTCCCGTTCCCAAATAACTGCTTATCAACTCGGGACTTCCGTACGTTTCACCGATTTGGAAATACGGTCGATGATTGGGCAAAGCGACCTGGGTTTTTAATTTATAAGTGAGCGAACGCCAAAAAGGGTCCGGAATATGTTTGGTTGCATCATGTCTGAATCCATCAATGTCGAAATTCTTGAACCACCAAAGCGCTGTATCTGTCATAGCGTCAACCACTTCCGGTTTGAAATAATTGAATGTGGGCATAAAATCATCAAACCATGTTGTGAGACGGTAATCGTCCCAGCGCTCCGTGTTTTTACTTCCATCGGGGAGGTACAGCGGTGTAAACCAAGTGGGTTTTTGCTTTACCAGGGGGTGTTCCTCATGAACGTGATGGGCCACATAATCCAAAAAGACGTTGATATGATGTTTGTGGGCGATTTCAATCATTTGTTTGAGCTCCGATTCGGTGCAGAAACGGGGGTCGGTGGCGCGGAGCGACACCGGCCAATAGCCATGATAGCCGCTGAATTTGGTTTTTGGCGTCTTCGTCCACTGCCCATAAGGACCCTCCGGATTTTTCACCACCGGCGAAATCCACAATGTATTGATGCCCAAATTGTTAAAATACCCCTCCTCAATTTTCTTGGTAATACCCACCACATCGCCGCCATAATAATCCACTTTGGGATCCACGTCCGGCCGGTTCAACGGACGATTATTGTCCTTGTTGCCATCCACAAAACGATCAATCATCGGATTATACATTACCATGCGATGCGGGTCTTTTCTATCCATGAATTTCATCGGATCAAACATCACCCGTCCACCAACCAAAGGCACCAAAACCTCGTTGCTCACTCCCGCAGAAGAACCAATCCAAACCCTAATAAAAGTACTATGAAGTTCCGATGCCATCCTTCCGGAGAATGCCTCTTTGGGCACTACGATTTTTAAAATATCCAAATCCAGTTGCGGATCATGCTCACCCAGTTCAACCTCCAATTTCTGATTTTGCCACATCGCCAAAACACTGTTGTAATCGCCTTTTCCGATGCCCGCAGAAAACCTTGTACTGACATATATTTCCGTGGGTAAATTACTGTTCCAAAAATCACTGGGAGACGGGCTCGTATACGCTGTTTCGATTTGCAAATTGCAGGACTCAACCAAAAACGTAGAGTTAAAACCACCCATCCCATTGCCCACCGAATCTGCATTGTTGGGATCCCGAATCTCCTTTTGCACTTTTCCATCATCCACCACAAAAACATATTGATGACTTCCCGGTCCAACCCATGTTTTACCCACCCAAGCTCCCTCTCCAGGATTTGCTGCATCCCCTTCCCATCGCAAAACCAAATTGTTTGCATTCCATGCGTTAAACGTGCCCTTCACTTTTACCGATGCGTATTTTTCTTTCGATGTCTTCCAACGAAACTCCTTCAGCCGTTTTTCTGATTTTCTAACCGGAACCGTTAACGATTTTCCTTTGGACCAAATTTTAAAATACTGCAGCGCGGTTGATTTGCCATAATCAATTCCTTCCCACCACAATTGCATCGAATCGCAATTGCCATGGCTTCGGTCCCATTGATACCTCAAATGATGATGAGCGCTAGGCGACCCACTTGGCATCGTAATACTATCAATTTCGGAAACGTAAGGATAAAATCCATTCAGCCATACCCATGTTTTCTCGGGCTGCAATGTGATCATTTGAGCCAAACCCAAAGAACTATTGTCGATTGGAACCTGGGCCTGCATTCGACCAACCATGCCAAAAAAGAAAGAAACAATACAAATGAATTTCTGAAACCGCATAAAGTGTAAAAATAACACGAAGTGCCCTAATTTGCCACCCAAATCGCACAACGGTGAGGTAAAACCAAAAAACTGTCGTCTATTCGCCCGTATGAATTCCAAAAAACTCATTCTCATTGGCCTAGGATTGTTCCTGACCAATTTCATTTCTGCCCAATACAACAACCTTTGGATACCCGATACACTCTCAGGAAAATCCTTTAACCTTGTTATAAAAGATACATTCAGTCAAATTGTAAAAGGCCAACAAACCATCACAGCCGGAATCAATGGGAAATTTTGGGGACCTACACTCATCATCCAAAAGCACGACACAGTGCGGATGAATGTGTTAAACAAACTAAACGATACAACCACACTTCACTGGCACGGAATGCACTTACCCGCAGTGATGGACGGTGGCCCATACCAACTCATTCCTCCCAATACCACTTGGAGACCCTATTGGAAAATGAAAAACCAAGCGGGGACCTATTGGTTCCATCCGCATTTACACGAGATGACAATGGATCAAATCACCAAGGGAATTGGCGGGTTAATCATTGTACGCGACAGTGCAGAAGCAGCCCTAAAATTGCCAAGAGCCTACGGCGTTGACGATATTCCTCTGGTTCTCACCGATAGAAGCTTTACCACCGCAAATCAGTTTAAGTCTGTTCCCTATGGTGATTCAGCCATGACCAATGGGGTTTTGCGCGCACAATTTACCCTTCCCGCACAAATGGTTCGATTCAGAATCCTCAATGCTGCGATTGAAAGATCTTTCAACATTGGCTTTAGCGATAATAGAGACTTTTATGTGATTGGATCTGACGGCGGACTGTTGAATACCCCCACAACGCTAAAAAGATTCCTACTGTCGGCCGGTGAACGCGTTGAAATATTGGTAAATCTAACAGGAATGACGGCCGGACAAACCCTAGATTTCAAGGCTTATAATTCAACTTTGGCCAACAATATCCCTGGGGGTGAGAACTTTCCAAACGGCCCATTCGCAAGTGCCATCGGAAAAAAAGATTTCAACCTGCTTCATATCAATATCACCAACCCATTGTCGAGCAACGAAATAAAAACGGTGCCCACTACTTTGGTGAGTAACATTTACCCAAAGGCAGCCGATGTAAAAGTGACCCGCTATTTAAGCATGAACGATAGCACTGGATTGCCCGGAATTCTTGGGCCAAATGCATTTATTATCAATCACAAATTGTTCAAGTACGGTTTTAACAACTACAATGTTCCCTTAAACAACACGGAAATCTGGCAAATCAAAAGCACTTCAGGCTTTGCACACCCTTTTCATATCCATGATGTTGAATTTAACATACTTACAATCAATGGAGTAGCACCCCCTTCGGAACAGGCTGGCTGGAAAGACGTAATCCTCGTAAAACCCAATACTACCGTTCGTTTTATTGCCAAATTCGACGATTTCGCCGATGCAAACCATCCGTTTATGTACCATTGTCATATTTCACTGCATGAAGATGAGGGAATGATGGGACAGTTTGTAGTGACCGATAATCAAAGTGAATTGCAAACTATACCCACTGGAATTGTATCTGTATTCCCCAACCCCGGAAACGACAAATTGTATGTGAATACCAATTTTAATTGGACTGAATTGTATTATGTAAAAATTACAAAACCCAACGGCGCCACTGCCATGATGCTTCCTCAGCCGGAAGAGGGCAAAGCCATCGATATCTCTAACCTCAAACCGGGCTTGTATTTTTTATCCGTACTTCAGAAAGGCTTTAGCCAACCCATTGTTGTTAAGTT
>DDYM01000005.1:835-18097 GCA_002347985.1 Bacteroidetes bacterium UBA2234 | reverse complement strand
AGTTGGAGATTTGACAATACAATTAGTTTTTTCACTAAGAATCCGAAGGTGTTGTTTGCTACCCCAGGTGTTCATAATGTAGTGATGTTGGCACAGACCAATCACGGTTGTAGGGATTCTGCCGTAGGTATGGTGATGGCTCATTACATTCCCAATCCAACATTCAATTTGGATAAATCAATTGTTCCAAATGATTCAATTCAGTGTCTTAAATACAATAATTTCAAGTTTAGTTTCAATGTAGGAATCGACGTGAATGATACACTGTTGAATTCCGGCTGGCGTTGGGGCGACGGTAATACTGAGTCACCAGCAACATCGAACAATCATTCTTACAAAGACACTGGAGTATATACTGTGAAGTTATACGGTGTCTCTATCCATAATTGTGTTGACAGTGCAGTTCAACAATTCGTTGTAAAACCAAGCCCTAAAGCGAATTTCTATAAAGAAGGAATCTGTGTGCCTGATACAATTGTTTTCAAGGATACGGCTTCCAAGTCAGCTCGTCCAATGGTTAAATATTCATGGGATATTAATGGTTCGGTTGTAGTAGGAAAAGCCCCTGTAAAACAGTTTTTCACAACCGCTGGACCACATACGGTTTCCTATATTGTAGAGGACGACCAGGGCTGTGTTGATACAATGATTCAGAATTTTACATTTACTGTGAAGCCAGTGGTTTCTTTCTCTTTCATCGGAAGTATGCCATTGTGTAAAGGTGATTCAATAGATATTACAGCCAGTGGAGGTGATACCATTCGCTGGATTGGTGCAAAGGATACCAATCATACCCAAAAGTTCTATGGTAAAGGTTGGTACAAAGTGAAAGCAACCTCGGGTATTTGTACGGCGATAGATTCAGTGCAAGTGAAGGCTTTCCCAATGGCGAACATTGTTGTTTACAGGGACACGACCATTTACAGAGGTAAAAAAGCGAATTTGTATGCCGTTGGTGCCACAAATTATTGGTGGACTGATAGTTCAACTTTGAACAAAGGTCATGGAGACTCAGTTATTGCAAGGCCATTGACAACTAGAACATATTACGTTTCTGGAACAGATTCCAATGGATGTAACGACAACGACTCAGTATTGGTTACTGTTGTAGACCCACCTTTGGTTAGAATCCCGAATTTGATCACTCCGAATAATGATTTGCAGAATGATTTTTGGGATTTGAGCGAGTTGGCCGATTTGTATCTGTTTGATATTAGAATCAGTGACCGTCAGGGTAAATTGGTTTATTTCACGAATAATTACCTAAATGATTGGAAGGCCGTTGACAATTCTGGTACAGATTTACCTTCCGGTATTTATTTCTATTACATGAAAAATCGCTTCAATGGCGAAGAGTTCAGAGGTTACATCCAAGTAATTCGTTAATCAAGATGAAGAAAATTAGCATCATTTCTGCCATTGCTTTGTGCATTGGAAGTGTAAGCGCCCAAATGGGAGCAAAACTGGATCAGTATTACATGGATTATTCTATGATCAATCCTGCTGCCATGAATACCCATGAACAAGGTCATGTGACTTTGTTGTACAATAAAATGTTCTCAGCTGTTCCTGGTAGTCCGCAAACAACAGTCTTAAATGTAGCCATGCCAGTACCCGCGAAAAATACGGGTTATGGATTATACTATATGAGAG
This sequence comes from Bacteroidetes bacterium UBA2234, assembly GCA_002347985.1. Lineage (GTDB taxonomy): Bacteria > Bacteroidota > Bacteroidia > NS11-12g > UBA955 > UBA955. The sequence goes on along the minus strand of DDYM01000005.1, from coordinate 16,444 downwards.
AACGTGTTGGATTCTCAGAGATGCATAATGCGTATGCAACGTATGCATATTCGTTGCCAATTGCGAGTACTACAAATTTGAATTTGGGTATGAGTGTAGGTGTGCTGTCGCAGAATTTCGATATGTCGAAGGCTGTGTATATCAGCAGTAACGATCCAATTATTAAGTCGTTGATGTTGACACCTCCAGTGACGCGTGCAGATCTGAGAGCATCGGCTTTTGTGAACGGTGAAAAATGGTTTGGTGGATTTGCCATTTCTCGTTTGAGCAAGCCTAGGTTTGATTACATCTACTACAACTATACGGCATCTTATCAATTGCAATCTCAGGCCAGTTTACTGTTTGGTTACAATATCGACTTGGGTAACGATATTTTGTTGAAACCTTCGGTATACGTGTCTGCCTATAATTTTGATTATTACAGGGTACAATACAATGCCTCTTTCAATTATCAAGACAAATTCTGGATGGGAATTGGCGGAAATGACATTGGCCAAATTGGTGGTAACATTGGATTTTCACCGCAGCCAGACATCAAAGTTTCTTATTCATACAATACGCCCACAGGTGCGCAACGGATCGCTTTGGGTAATTCTCATGAGTTCCATACCTACATCGGATTCTCTGCCTTGGGTGGAGGTTTACGAAACGGTGCTGATTTGAATAGTACGAACGGTGGTGAAGGTGAGGGCGAAGGCGATGCAAATCTTAATAGCACGGGTGAGAATGGCGATGGCGAGTCAGAAGGCGGTGCCAATGTGAACAGCGCATCAATGAAGAAAGAGGTTACGGTTACAAGTTTGGAAGATTTGGTTGCATTTGGTACAGGTAAAGATACTTCAGGTATTAAATTGCCTGCTATCGAGAAAGTGAAACCATCGCCAGGCTTTTACTTGGTTGCTGGATTGCATAGTGCTGAAGCAAAAGCAAACAAGCAGATCAAAGATTTGTATAAGAAGGGTGTATTTGCTTATAAAATCTACGACCCTAGCAACAAGAGTTATTATGTATTCTTGAAGGACTTCCCATCTGAAAAAGATGCGAACAAAGGCATTTTCTATTATGAATCTTCAGTTCCACAGGTGTGGATACGTGAGGTGAAGTAATAATAGGAGTAGTCTTTTCGGATTGGTAATTTGGGGTTTATTTGGCGATGAATGCCTGGTAAATCAAATTACAACCCATTTTTAGCGCCTTTTCTCTAATCTCAACGGGGTCTTTGTATACCTCTGGGTCTTCCCATCCGTTGCCAAGGTCACATTCGTAGTCGTAAAAACATACGAGACGACCTTCCCAAAACAAGCCATATCCAATGGGTGCTTTGCCATCGTGCTGATGCACTTTGGGAAGTCCACTGTTGAATGTAAAAGGTCCTTGGTAAATAGGATGGTTGAATGGTACAACTTGAAATGTGAGTTCGGGAAATACTTTTTTCATTTCCCTGCGAATGAATGGATCCATTCCGTAGTTGTCGCAAATGTGAAGAAATCCACCCGCAATGAGATAGGTCCTTAGATTTGATGCTTCTTGGTCTGAGAAAACCACATTTCCGTGGCCTGTGAGGAAGCAAAATGGATAGCGAAAAATGTCTGTGGAACCCACCTCGGCTGTCGCCTCGGTGGTAGCCAAACTTGTGCCGATATGCGAATTCGCATATCGGCACAAGTTTGGCAGNNGGGCAAAACAACAACCTGAAACACAACACACAACAAAACCCATCGCAGGTTCCGTGCAGATGGCATCGACCTAAAGAATCTACCGCTCATAAAGAATGACATCCCAACCCCATTGGGTTGATTCCGATCCAAATTCCTCCCCCTTGCATTGCTAAAAATCGCCGCAATCGCCTTGCTTAAAATGGTTTTCATGAATCGTGAATTACAATGTTCGTTTTAATAAGATTAAACGACACCCAAGGGCGACATTTATTTCAAAATTAACCAATACACCAAAAACAAGCTTCCAACCGCAATCCGGTAATACCCGAAAAATGCAAATCCTTTTTTCTGAATGTATCCAATAAAATACTTGACAGCAAAATAGGCGGTAATAAAGCTAATGACATTGCCTATGCCGATATTCATCAACTCATCGCCCTGCTTCAACTCATCCCAGTGCTTCAGTAGTTTGTATCCTCCCGCTGCGGATAAAGTGGGTAGGGCCAATAAAAACGAAAACTCCGTGGCTTCAGCACGCGTAAGTTTGCCATTCAAACCTCCCGCAATTGTGGCGGCGGAACGACTTACCCCAGGGATCATCGCCAAACATTGAAATAGTCCAATCTTTATCGCATCTAGAAAAGATAAGTCGGATATTTTTTTCTCACCGGGAGGGAAAATCTTCTCGATGTACAATAAAACAAACCCGAAGATTACCAATGTAAGGCCAGGAATCCAGGGCGCCTGCAACATCATCTCCAACAGGTCGTCGAATAAAAATCCCAAAACCGCCGCTGGGATAAATCCCATGATTAAAACGGGGTATATCCACAATGCATCTTTGGAAAAAAAACGTTTCCAGTAAAGTGTAAGCACGCTGGCTATGGCGCCAAATTGAATTGCAATAAGGTAGGTTTCGTGCTCGCTTGGTCCCATGCCCAACATTTCACGAGTCATCATCAAATGTCCGGTGCTGCTCACGGGTAAAAACTCGGTGAGGCCTTCAACCACACTGAGAATCAAATTCTCAATCCAAGTCATGGATTAGGCTGATTTCTTGCGGTAGAAAATGGCAACAATTCCCAAAATGAAGCCCAATATCACAACAATAGGGGCAACTGTAAGCTTGGTACTGTTGTAAATATCGGTTTTGCCCGACATCAACATGAATCCAATAATCAAAATCACCAAAGATGCGATGATCAATATGTAGTTTTCCTTAGCGAACAACATGGGTTGTTGAGGCTTGCTTTCTGCTTTCGATGCGGGTTTTTTAATTGAACTCATAGCTTTAATATAAATTTTCGATCTTAGTGCGAAGATAACGACGGGTACTCAACCAACTGCCAAAAACAGCCAAAATCAATCCAAATATCGAAACAGAAGTGCAAATTACCAACAATGCAACCATCCCGATATGACTTGTGAAGTCGTTTATGATGGCAAAATCCTGAAAAACATAGGGCAAGCCATAAAAAATCAACAACAATAAACCCATCGCAATAGGAATGGCAATCAAGGAATGTCTTACAAAATTCATTACATAAGGTCTAACAATAAACTTGTTTGTTGCACCAACGAGCTGCATACTTTTAATCAAGAAACGATTGGCGAAAATGCTTAATCGGGTTGCGCTTTGGATCAGTGCGATGGCGATAAATAACGAGATGACAGCTGCTGCGGCAAACCCAATTTGCAATCGATGCACGTTGGTTGTCATGCTTTCCACCCAATTTCGCTGATAAATCACATCCTCAACCAGTGGGAATGTGCGCAAATGCTTGGATTCGCGATCAATAAATTGAATGTTGGCGTAATCTGATTTTGGATAAATTTCTAAACTCAACGGAAGGGCAATGGATTCGGCGTACGATAAAAATTCGGGATCGTACTTCTCGCTCATTTCTTTTACTCCGTCTTTTGGGCTAATAAATTTGGTTGCTTTGATCCAAGGCTCCTTCAAAAGCGATTGTTCGATTTTTCTCACTTGCGCCTCTGTACTCCCATCAACGAAATAAATGTCGATGCTACTGCTCTCCATCAAATGCTCGCTCAATCCCTGAAAGCCAACGATGGAAAATCCCAAAAGTCCGAGCATAAACATGACGGAGGAAAGGGAAATGATGCTTGGCCAAGCGCTGGGTTTTCTTCTTTTATTCGACATTTGATGGGCGGATTTGAGTGCGAATATGCGAAAAATCAAGTGATTTGTATTTTCAAAGTTATCCGCATGCGTGGATATTTGGACACCAAACGAAAGGCATTTTTCATTGAGACATGAAATCAATGATTTTAAACAACATTCTTGGTTTTAATTCGAATTGTAATGCAACAAAAACTTTGTTTACAATGTCTTTACATTGTATTTTTGACGAAGAATTGCAACAATGGTAAAAAAGATACTTTTGATTCTATGTGTGATGTTCAGTATTTCAAGTCAATTGAAAGCGGCTGAACCCACGCAAGCGGCCACTAATTTGAAGGCCGGAACCATTACGTGCAACTCAGCACAACTGACCTGGACAAGCGGAAATGGTGCTTGGCGTTTGGTTTTGGTAAAAGAGGCTTCGGCTGTTGATGCAAATCCTGTTGACGGTAGTTCTTATTCTGCAAACGCAAATTTTGGGAGTGGTGGGCAAATAGGTACAGGTAACTTTGCTGTTTTTAACAATATCACCAACAGTGTGATTGTAACAAATCTTAAGGTAAATACTACTTATCACGTTACGGTCTTTGAACACGACGGGACGGGTCCTGATTATTTGACATCCAAAACAGCTACAACGAGTTTTACAACCCACAAATTGACAGTCGCTTTTACGTTTAAAGGCACAGTAGATAGTTGCGAAAAGACCAATAAAATTACGTTTACCAATACATCTACCAAAACGCCCAATTTTGGTTGGGTGAAATATACTTGGATTTATGGTGATGGCGCGCAGGATACGGGATTAAATGCTACCCATACATACAATAAGGGAGGGAATTTCACAGTGAATTTGGTGGCTTCGCCCGCATTAAATTGTGTTGATATCGCAACCACCACCAAACCGATTTTTATTGTGCCTCGTCCCGTGAGTAAGCCATTTGAAAAGGCAAACGACACGGTGCAGTGTTTTGACGGTCACGTATTTCATTTTGATGACAATACACAGTTGGCGAAAATTCCTAAATGTGCTTACATCCGTACCTGGTATTTCAACGACCAGGACAGTGCCACCATTCCCAATCCAACCAAATCTTATTTGGCACCGGGTAGATATAGAATTCATTACAAGAGTGAAACCCTTTACGATAACAAGCCAACCGGTTGTACGGATACTGCAAATATGTGGGTTAAGGTTGTTGCGAGTCCCGCATCTGGAGTTTGGGTGAATGATTCAATTCAGTGTCTCGTTGGAAACAAGTTTGATTTTGACAACAGATTCCCAGGATTGGTAAGTTTTAAATGGGATTTGGGTGGCGGAGTAACCGCAACCACAAAAACGGTATCCAAGTCGTTTGCCGCGGTGGGCGATTATCCGATTATTCACGAAGCCATCAGCACGGATGGATGTACTGGAAAAGATACAATCGTTGTGAAAGTGAAGCCAAACGTAGATCCTTCTTTCACGGGTTTACCAACTACCGCTTGTCAAGGTGGACCTGCTATCATGTTGAGTCCAAAAACGTCTGGAGGTATTTTTAAAGGAGAGACATTTACCGGTAATAGTTTTTATCCAACGAAAACTGGAAAAGTGACTATCAAATACGTGGTTCAAGATCAGTATTGCCCAGATTCATCCTCGGCCGATATTACAATTACGCCCAAGCCAATTCTAAATTTGGGTAAAGACACAACGCTTTGTGACGGCGCTAGTACCGATATTACAATTACAATTCCCGGAACGGTTTTGTGGAATGATGGATCTACCGCAAATGTAAAAACGGTGTCATTGCCTGGTATTTATGGAGCTGTAGTAGATAATAATGGTTGCAAGGCGTCTGATTCAATCAATATCAAAGTCAATGTTTCACCAACAATTACATTGCCCATGGATACGATTTTGTGTCAAGGTTCAATGGTGAAGTTGGTGGCTCCCAATTTGCCAAATACCAATATCAAATGGAGTACTGGAGCGAGCGATACTGTGATTTACGTGAGTTCTGCGGGTACCTACACTTGTACTTTGACAAATGCTTGTGGATCAGCCAGTGATGATGTGATTGTGAATTTGATGATGGGTGATTGTGATTTGTTCATCCCTACGGCCTTCACGCCCAATGGAGACAATCGCAATGAGACGTTTAAAATCTTTGGTAGAGGTGCAGTTCCTACACTCTTTTTGGTATACAACCGCTGGGGTGATAAGGTATTCGATAGTCACGAAAAGAATGTCTTTGAATGGGATGGTTACTATATGAATAACATCTGTCAAGAAGGGTTGTATACATTTATTTACCGGTATGAATTGAAAACCGGTGACCGCGTTCGTCGTAAAACCATTTCTGGCACAATCATGTTGATGCGCTAGAAAGTGGGTAAGTAGTGGTAAAAACTATCTAAAACTAATTTCCTCCTCCGCTTGCGGTGTTGTAATTTTGTAGCGCATGGTACATCAACCCGCTACATTAGAACAAGCCAAACAATTGGGTTTGTTGGAAGAAGAATTCAACAAAATCTGCGACATACTTGGTCGTGAGCCCAATTTTACTGAAATCTCAATTTACTCCGTTATGTGGAGTGAGCATTGCAGCTACAAGAACTCCATCGTTTGGTTAAAAACACTTCCCAAATCGGGATCAAAAATGTTGGCCGAAGCCGGTGAGGAAAATGCGGGATTGGTTGATATCGGCGATGGCTTGGCTTGTTGTTTTAAGATTGAAAGTCACAACCACCCGAGTGCAATTGAGCCATACCAAGGCGCAGCAACTGGGGTAGGTGGTATCAATAGAGATATTTTTTCAATGGGGGCAAGGCCTATCGCGCAGTTAAACTCATTGCGTTTTGGTAATATAAGTACCCCGCGTACCCAATGGTTGGTAAAAGGGGTGGTAAAAGGAATTGGTGATTATGGAAATGCCTTTGGAATTCCAACGGTTGGAGGAGAAGTGTATTTTGATGATTGTTATGAGCAAAACAACTTGGTGAATGCCATGAGTGTTGGGATTGTAGGTGTTGGCAAGAGTATTTCTGCCGGTGCGGGTCCTGCAGGAAATCCAGTTTATATCTTTGGCTCTGCTACGGGAAAAGATGGAATTCATGGAGCGGCTTTCGCATCGAAAGACATGAGTGAGGACAGTATCTCTGATTTGCCATCAGTGCAAGTGGGTGATCCTTTTTGGGAGAAGTTGATTTTGGAGGCCAGTATGGAGATTATCGAAACGGGGGCTGTTGTTGGAATGCAAGACATGGGAGCTGCAGGAATTACTTGCTCTACCAGTGAGATGAGTGCGAAAACAGATGTGGGCATGGATGTTTGGTTGGATAAAGTGCCTATGCGTCAGCCCGACATGAAAGGCTGGGAGTTGTTACTTAGCGAAAGCCAAGAACGCATGTTGGTGATCATCGAAAAGGGAAGAGAGAAGGAAGTAGAAACGGTGTTAGAGAAATGGGATCTAACTTACGCTCATATTGGAATGGTTACTGATACCAAACACGTTCGCTATTTTATGGGTGATGTGTTGGAAGCGGATATCCCTGCAGAATCATTGGTTTTGGGTGGTGGTGCACCTGTTTATCGTCGTACTTGGACCGAGCCAGAATATTTAAAAGAAATTGCAAAGTTCGATTTGAATACCGTTGCGGATCTCAGTTTGTCTGAGGCCAAGGAGGCGGCGATTCAATTGTGTAACGAGCCGAATATTGCCAGCAAACGTTGGATCTATGAGCAATATGATTCGATGGTAGGAACCATCAATGAATCAACCAATTTGCCCTCCGATGCAGCGGTGGTGAAAATTGTTGGTTCTGATAAAAGTTTGGCCTTAACAGTGGATTGCAACAGCAGATATGTATTCGCAGATCCAAACAAGGGAACGCAGATTGCAGTGGCAGAAGCGGCAAGAAATATCCGATGCACGGGAGGTGTCCCTACTGCGATTACCAACTGTTTGAACTTCGGAAATCCTTACAATGAGGAAGTTTATTATCAATTCAAAAATGCCATCGAAGGGATGGGAGAGGCTTGCAGAAAGTTTGATACGCCAGTCACTGGTGGAAACGTGAGCTTTTATAATCAGAGTACCAATGGCCAGGCCGTATATCCAACACCAACAATTGGTATGGTGGGGATTATCGAACAGCCAGAACATCGCATGAGCATACCCTTTGCTGGAGCCGGTGATGCCATCGTTTTATTGGGTTCAACCCGCAATGATTTGGGAAGTTCTCAATACATCGCGAAGGTAAAAGGCGTGAGTCATAGCCCTTGTCCTACTTTCGATTTGGACGAAGAGTATGCTTTGCATTTGTTGTTGGAGACTTTGGCAAAAGAAAAAGCTGTTGCTTCAGCCCACGATATCAGCGAAGGTGGACTGTTTGTGGCGTGTTTGGAGAGCGCGATGGCAGGAGGCAAAGGATTTGATATTTGCACAGAAAAAGGCTTGCGTTTGGACGCTGGGTTGTTTGGTGAAAGTCAGAGTCGTGTTGTGGTTTCTGTTTCTCAAGACGGTTTGGATCGTTTGATGAAATTGGCCTCGAGTGCTGGTGTGGTTGCAACGCATGTAGGTACGGTTTTGGTCGACAAAGTGATTTGTGTGAACGGCGAGAATTGGGGTGCAATGGATACTTTCGCCAAGCCTTATCAGGAAGTGATTGCATCGTACATGAACTAATGTAATCTGGTCATGAAAACAATCAGCTACTGGGAGCATCAAGGCTTTGGAAAGGCTGATTGGGTAGTCATTGGTGCCGGATTGGTGGGGCTTCAAAGTGCCCGTAGAATAAAGGAATCTTACCCCAAATCAAGGGTTTTGGTTGTGGACGAGCATGCTTTGGGCAATGCCGCTAGTTTGCGCAATGCGGGTTTTGCTTGCTTTGGAAGCGCCGGTGAGATGTTGGATGAAGTGGCTAGGACCTCGGAGGCGGATGCTCTGGGCCTGTATGAAAAGCGGTATTTGGGTATTCAGAAATTGTTAGGTCGTTACGGCGCTGAGAAAATTGGTTTTCAGGCATCGGGCGGCACAGAAGTTTTTTCGCACAGTGATTCGGAAGAAGCAGATCGTGTATTTGGGTCGTTGAAGTACCTGAATTCAATGTTACATGCGGTTCACGGAAAAGATTCGTTTGAAATATGTGATACGGGTTCTTCGGGGATGAATGTGATAAATCGAGGGATTTTCTCACCCCTAGAAGGTGGATTGCGAAGTCATCTCCTTTATCAAGCGGTGAGAGAGGATGCATTGAAGGCCGGTGTGGAGATTTACGAGGGAATGCGGGTATCGGATTGGCAGGAAGATGAGCAATCGGTTAAGGTGCAAATGGAAAGTGGTTTAACCGTGACCTGCTCGCGGTTGCTTGTCTGCACCAATGGATTTAGCAAACGATTGATTCCGGATTTGGCGGTAGCGCCGGCAAGAGGTCAGGTTTTTGTGACCAAGACACTGGGGAAACTGCCTTTTGAGGGGATTTATCATGCCGACAAAGGATACATTTATTTCAGGGAATTGGGTGGGGATCGCGTGTTAATTGGAGGGGGTAGGAATTTGGATTTTGAGGCAGAGGAGACGATGGAAATGGTAGTGACAGATAGGTTTAAGAACCATTTGAAATCCTATATGGAATCGGTGGTTTTGCCAGGGAAATCAATAGAGTTTGAATATGAATGGTCTGGAGTGATGGGTATGAACGAGAATAGAAACCCCATCATTGGTTGGCATAGCAACAGGGTATGTTTGGCCGTGAGAATGGGGGGGATGGGTGTTGCGTTGAGCTCTTGGGTGGCGGACGAAGTTTTGCACGTGGTAGAACGAGATTTGGGCGTTTGATGACTTTTGGGTTGATTTGATAAAATATGTCGGTGGATAACCATGAAATCGTAAAGGCCCTACAATTGTATGCGAGTTTGGCCGAATTGCATGAAGAAAATCCTTTTAAATACAAGGCATTTGCTTCAGGGGCTTTCAATTTGCGAAAAATCAAAGAGCCACTTTCGGATTTGCAAGAATCGCAATTAATTTCGATACCAGGTGTGGGGAAGTCGGTTGCCAAGGCAATCGCCGAATACAGTGTTTCAAGAAGATTTCCTGCGTTGGAAGAGTTATTATCGGTTACACCGCAAGGATTGATAGCGATGTTAGGTGTCAAAGGATTGGGACCCAAGAAAGTCAGATTGATCTGGCAGGAGTTAGGCATCGATACAGTTGAAGATTTGTTCGATGCTTGTCGGCAAAATCGCTTGGTGGAAGTGAGCGGTTTTGGATATAAGACGCAGCAAACGATCATGGCGGCAATAGAATTCTCATTCGGTGCACGAGGGAAATTCCACTTGGCTAGGGTGATGCCCTATGCGGAGTCGTTTTTGGCCGGGTTACGCTCTGTTTTTGCTGATGAACGACATGAATTTTCGGGGGATTATTATCGCAAGAGCGACGTAATTGAAAAATTGGTATTGCTTACAACGGCGATGGAAATGAGCGGGGTTTCTGCTTTGGAATGGGAGGCCATTGCTGCAGACGGCGGCCTGGCATTGCAGGGTTGGACAATGAATGAAGAGACGGGATTTCTTACCCATGAACAGGGGTTTGTGGCTGAGATTGAAGTGGTGATGCATTCTGATTTTGATAGAATGTTGTTTGAAGGCGGCGCGGCGGCCAGGCACCTTGAAATGATTGGATATCGGTCGGAAGATTGGAAAGGGAATGACCGGGATACGTATGCTGCCAAGGGTGTGAATTTTGTGGTGCCCAGCCGCCGCGAAGGACATCGTGAACTAGAAAGACCGATAGAAGAAGCATCGTTGTTGAAGTATTCAGATATCAAAGGCGTACTGCACAATCACACAACCTATTCAGATGGATTGAATTCGTTGGAGGAAATGGCGCTTTATGCCATGGAAATTGGAATGGAATATCTGGGGGTTTGCGATCACTCAAAATCAGCTGGATATGCCCGCGGACTTCAAGTAGAAAGGGTGTTGCAGCAATTCGAAGAAATAGAAATTCTCAATCAGCAACTCTGGCCTTTTAAAATTTTTAAGGGGATTGAAAGTGATATATTGGGAAATGGTGAATTGGATTACGAACCGGAAATATTAAAACAGTTCGACATAATAGTGGCATCGGTACATAGCAATCTAAATATGTCGCAAGAGAAAGCGATGGATCGCCTGATCAAAGCCATCGAGAATCCATACACAACAATTCTCGGTCATCCAACGGGACGGTTGTTGTTGATGAGGGAGGGGTATCCATTAGACCACAGTAAAATAATTGATGCTTGCGCAGCCAACGGGGTGGCGATTGAGTTAAATGCGAATCCTTATCGACTTGATATCGACTGGCGATACATTGATTATGCGATGGAAAAGGGGGTCATGGTGTCGGTGAATCCCGATGCGCATGAAAAAATGGGTTATTTGGATATGCATTTTGGGGTTTTAAGCGGACAAAAAGGTGGCTTGCAAACGTCTCAAACGCTAAACGCATTGAATTTGGTTGAATTTGAGGCCTATCTTGCAAATCGGAAAAAGTGACATCGCCGAAAGGATAAATCGCATCATGAAGAAAATTTTGGTCATCCGTTTGAGCAGCTTGGGCGACGTGGTTCTTACCGCCCCGGTGTTGTCTGCCATGCGGAATCAGGCCGGGTTGGAAGTGCATTTGTTAACCAAACCTAACATGGGGGATTTATTGCACGGCGGTGATTCGGTTGATAAATTTTATACTTGGGATGAGTTGGATTTACTCTCGAAATTGTCGTCTGAGAGGTATGATGGTATATTGGATTTGCATTGCAATTTTCGCTCATATTGGGTGAGGTTTATTTTGTTTTGGGGCTCAATTTTTCTAGGTATAAGTCGTTTGTTTCACGGCGGCGGTGTTAAAATATTGAAAGGGCAGGGCTATGATAAAAAGCGGTTTACCCGATGGCTCTATGTGAAAACCAAATCCTCGAAATATCAAGTTTCACACGTTCAACAGCGATATAATTTGGCTGCCAATGGTTTGCTAAAGACACTTGGAATTGATCAAATTGCGATTTCGGATTGGTGTGTAGGTTTGCCTGAGCATCCACTCAATTTGAATATGACTGCTGAAGTCCCTGAAAATGTAAAATCCACGACACCATCGAATTATGGGGTTGCGATTCTGGGAGGAACATATGAAACGAAGAAAATTCCAAAGTCGGTTTGGCAAGAGATTTTTGAACATGATAAAAGGGCGTGGTATTTGATTGGAGGGGCCAATGAGACAGCGTTGGCGGCGGAGTTATGCAGTGAATTTGGGGACCAACTCATCAACGGTGTTGGCGTTTTTAATTTAGAAACGTCGTCTCGATGCATTGCCTTGAGTGCGGTGGTTGTTGGCGGAGATACCGGTTTTACTCATGTTGCGGCGGCGTATAATAAACCATTGCTTGTAATTTGGGGAAGCACGGACCCCGGTTTGGGATTTGCTGCGGGAAATTTTAATAATAATGTACTTCATTTGGTGGCCAATGATTTGTCTTGTCATCCCTGCTCAAAGTTGGGATTTGACGCTTGTCCCAAGGGCCATTTTACATGTATGATGGGTTATTCTGCCCAAGAAATAAAATTATTGTTGCAAAAATTGCAAGCCAATTCGTTGGGAGGCCATTAACTTGTTTTTTTTCCTTATTTTCGCGCTTCCATAATTTGGATACTTTTATATAGTGATGAAAACCAATAAAACTATTGTAGGATTTTCGATTGTTCTGGCACTCGCTTGTTTGTTCCAGTTGTCGTTTACTTGGAAAGCCCAAGGATTTGAAAAAGAGGCAAAAGCATTTGCCGCAAAAGCTGCTGAAAAAGGTGGAGATAACAAGGAAGCTTATCGCCGTTACATCGACAGTTTAGGAAATCAAGAAATTTACAGTGTGGGAATCGCAGGGTTCACATACTTTGAATGTAAGCAACGTGAAATCAACTTAGGTTTGGATTTGCGCGGTGGTATGAACGTTATTTTGGAAGTGGATAAAGGCGCTGTAGTTAAGGTGCTTTCAAACGATTCAAAAGACCGTGATTTGAACCGTGCGATCGACGAAGCCAATGTTGCTGTGCGCGACAAAGGTGCTGATTTCGTAGATGCATTCGTGGCGAGTTTCAAGAAGAATAGTCCAAGTAGAAATATGGCCAATTTGTTTGCCAAAGGCAACAAAGGGGTGATTCAGAGCAACAGTTCTGAAGGTGAAGTGATCAGTTATTTGAAGACTGAAACTACCAGTGCAGTAGATCGCGTTTATGAAGTCGTTGAAAAACGTATCAACCAATCAAACGTAACACAGCCAACGATTCAGAAAATCGATGGAGGTCGTATCAGTGTAGAATTGCCTGGTGTTGACAACCCTCGTAGAATGGAAGAGTTGGTTGAGAAGAGTGCGAAACTTGAATTTTATGAAGTGTATGGAAACGACGGACAGCGCAGAGATGGAACTCGTATTCTAAATGCATTATATAAGGCGAGCAAAATGTCGGCTGCCGACGTTGTTGTTGCGCAAGACACTGCAGTGAACGATACTGCTGCGGCTACTTCAATGGCTGCTCCTGCGACTGCTGTAGTTACCACTCCAGCGGCAGCTGCAACTACGGTTGCTGATAGCCCAAAGGTTGCTGACAGTAAGAAAAAAGAATCAAAGAAAGACGAAGCCAACGGAAGTCCTTTGGCAAAAGTGTTGAAGTCTTTTGGCAATGACGGTCCTGGTTCTGCAGTTGCAGTAGTGAAAAAAGCGGATCGTGCTTTGTTGGCGAAAATGTTGTTGGATGAGCGTTATGCCGCTGTGTTGCGTCTTGAGAATGCAAAGGTGGCTTACAGTGCTAAACCCCGTGATTTCAACGCGGATGGAAAAGAAGCTGTAAACTCAGATGAGTTTTTTGTGTACTTCTTGAAGTTGGATCGCGACGGTAATGCTGCGCTTTCAGCCGAAGACGATAATATTATTTCTGATGCTCGTGTGAACACATCACCCACAGGTGAATTGGAAGTTTCTATGGAAATGACCTCAAAGGCAGGAACACAATGGGCTCAGGTTACTGGAAGAAATATTGGTAAATACATCGCAGTAGTTCTTGACGAACGTGTGTATTCTGCACCGGTTGTAAACCAAAAAATTAGCGGAGGTAACAGTCAAATTACGGGTAATTTTGATATCCGTGAAGCGAACGACTTGGCCAACGTATTGAAGGCAGGTAAATTGCCAGCTCCAGCACGAATTGTAGCGAGTGAGCAAGTGGGTGCTTCTTTGGGTCAAGATTCAATTGATCGTGGTTTGAATTCATTGCTATTCGGTTTTATCACTACGATTTTGTTCATGGTGTTGTATTACAGCCGTGCAGGTTGGATGGCGATCGTTGCCGTATTGGGTAACGTGTTCTTGATCATGGGGGTATTGGCAAGCATGGGTGCGGCATTGACGTTGCCTGGTATGGCGGGTATCATCTTGACAGTTGGTATGGCGGTAGATGCGAACGTATTGATCTATGAGCGTATTAAAGATGAATTAGCGAATGGCAAAGGGATGAAAACTGCAATTGCCGACGGATTTAAACATGCAATGAGTGCGATTGTGGATTCTAACATTACTACTTTGTTGGCGGGATTCATTTTGACATTTGCAGGTGCGGGTCCAGCATACGGATTTGCAATCATCTTGGTAATTGGTATCTTTAGTTCAATGTTTACAGCCTTGTTCATCACTCGTTTGTTGTTGGATCGTCGTGCTGATAAAGGGTTGGAAATTAGTTTTGATGCTCCTTGGAATAAGAGTTTCTTAAAGAATTCTAATATTGATTTCGTTTCAAACCGTAAGAAATATTACATGATTTCTGGGTTTGTAATCTTAATGGGTTTGGTTGCATTTATCACGAAAGGTGGTATCAACACGGGTATTGACTTTAAGGGTGGCTATTCTTATGTAGTTCAATTTGATGCCGCGAAAAAATACCAAACTGAGGATATTAAAGTTGCCCTAGACAATGCATTGAAGGGTTCGAGCAACGAGGTTAAAACTTTTGGTAACCAAGGTCAATTCCGTTTGGTTACAACTTATATGATTGATGCCGAAGGACAAGAAGGTCGCGACTCTGTTCGTACCGCAGTTTTGTCTGCCTTGAAAGGTTTCAATTTGGCCGAAGGTGATCCAATTTTGAGTTCATCGAAAGTAGGTGCCGCGATTGCTACTAGTACACGAGATAAGAGTGCTTTCTTGGTTATTCTTACTGTAGTGGGTATTTTCCTATACATCGTATTCCGATTCAGAAGCGTTGCTTATGGTATGGGAGCTACCATTGCTTTGATTCACGACGTGTTAGTGGTATTGTCTTTCTTCGCCATTTTGGATGGATTCGTTCCTTTCCCAACAGACTTTGATCAAAACTTGATTGCTGCGTTGTTAACGTTGTTGGGTTATTCAATTAACGATACGGTAATTGTATTTGACCGTATTCGTGAATTCTTGGCTTCAAGAAGAGTAGATAGAAACGATGAAACTTTGATTAATACTGCGATTAACGATACATTGAGTCGTACAATTATCACTTCAGCCACGGTATTTGTAGTTGTTTTGATATTGTTCTTGTTTGGTGGAGATGCATTGAAAGGCTTCTCATTGGCGTTGTTGATTGGTGTAATAGTAGGTACCTATTCTTCAATCTGTATTGCAACTCCAATCGTTGTTGATTTCTCTTCAAAGAAAAAACAGATTCAATAATATCACTTCGAACTTTCGAAAAGGCGGAGTGATATTCACTCCGCCTTTTTTTATGTTCAAGTTTTAGTCCCAAAAATAAATTGT
>DDYM01000005.1:0-823 GCA_002347985.1 Bacteroidetes bacterium UBA2234 | reverse complement strand
TAGAAAATTACGAGTAAAAAAGACAATAAGAATTAAAAAAGATGAATCAACAAAATTCGGATAGTCAATTATCCAATGAGATGTTTAAAGAGATTGCGCAAGATTTTGGCACACCTGTTTACGTGTACCATGCTGAGAAAATTGAGGAGCAATACAATCGACTGCTTGGAGCATTTCCGGGCGTGAAAGTGAAGTTGCATTATGCGCTAAAGGCACTAAACAATGTAAATGTTTTACGTTTGTTGAAATCGCAAGGAGCTGGATTGGATGCTGTTTCCATCGAAGAGGTTCAATTGGGTTTGAGGGCAGGCTTCTTGCCCGAACAGATCATGTATACCCCAAACTGTGTTCATTTCGATGAAATCAAGGAAGCAGTATCTCTGGGCGTTCACATCAACATTGATAATATTTCAATCCTCGAACAATTTGGAAGTGAATTTGGAGGGTCTGTGCCTTGTTGTATTCGATTGAATCCTCATATCATGGCCGGTGGGCATAGCCACATTTCAGTGGGGCATATTGATTCCAAATTCGGTATTTCGATCTATCAATTGCGACATGTTCTTCGGGTGGTTGAATCGTTGAAAATTAAAGTAAATGGTTTGCACATGCATACTGGGAGTGATATTTTAGACGGGGATGTTTTCTTGCGTGGCGCAGAGTTACTATTTGATGCGGCCAAGGATTTTAAGGATTTGGAATTCATGGATTTTGGTAGTGGATTTAAAGTGGGTTACAAGCCAGATGATATCGTTACAGAAATTGAAGAAATCGGAAATAAAATCGCAGCGGCATTTCAATCATTTTGTAAGGATTATGGACG
>DDYM01000002.1:51340-53049 GCA_002347985.1 Bacteroidetes bacterium UBA2234 | reverse complement strand
AGTGTAATACTTGCTCCATTCTATTTTTTCAATTTCAGTAAATCAAGAAAAATGTTTCTGGGTGACACCGGCTCTTTGTTTCTAGGACTCACAATCGTTCTGTTGGTTGGATTTTTACTCAATTCAAACAACGCAGTATCAACACCTTTTAATATGAATCGCGCCTTGTTTGCATTGGTTTCTCTGTGTTACCCACTCCTAGATACTTTGCGCGTGTTCACCTTGCGACTTGCCAAGGGTCAATCACCATTTACAGCGGACCGCCGACATCTACATCATAAATTACTAGGTTTCGGTTTGAATCACTTCACAACTACGTTTGCGCTTCTCGTTTTTAATATTTGCATTTTTATTATTAACGCAACCAGCTTTAAAAATGTGGATGTTAACGCCGTTCTTATCACAAATTTTATCATTATCGCCGCATTCTTCATCACTGGGCAACGATTATCTATTTGGTTCTCTAAGAAAGCCAAGAATTAGATTTTTTATTCTACGAATAGCTTTTGCTTCCGTATTACTTTGCCGTCGCTAGTGCGCACCAAACGCGCTACATATGCACCGGTGGACCAAGATTCAGTATCAACCAGTGTTTCATTCTTTTTAATCGCTATAGGTTCCGAAATAGACTGACCAAGCATCGTAAAGAACTGTACTTCCAATTGATCCAAGATATCCTCGTTTTTGACTTCAACCATCATCTTCTTGATGTTAGATTTTGGGTAAATCAAGATGTCGTTGTAAACTACAGTGTCAAAAATGCGCAATTTTGTAATAATCTCCGTTTTGATGGGCAAATCCATACGATACTCCGTAACTGATTTACGCATCATAAACACTTGCTGTCTTGTGAAAATATTTTGGCACGCCTCCGTTGAATAATCCATATAATTCTCAAACATGTCTGGCATGTCGTTTTTTGGTTCTATACAAGTATTGCCGCCCAAATTACATGTAAATCCAGCACCAATGCCTTGAAGCGGTGTATCGTCGATGTAATCATCCAAAGTGCATTTGTTACTTAAGTTTTGATCGTCAGCCCAAATATGCCTTAAACCAAAATAATGCCCCACCTCGTGCACTGCACATCTACCCATGTTCGAAGTTGCAATAATCCCTGTTGCCCGAGGATTGTTTCGGCCCACAACTTTATAATGAAGTACTACTCCTTGACGATTATCTGCAACCCAAGAGGTGCTTGTCCAAGAGGGATGGCCATAAGGTGGAAATGCATAACCTAATAAGGCGTCTTGATTGTTTACACTTAAATCACAGACCCAAATATTAAGATATTTGGTTGGATCCCATGGGTCGTCTCCGCCAGTAGAAGAAGCTTTCATCAGATCGGCCAACTGACCCGTATTTGATCCAAAAGTAGCTTTGGTTGTTGGCTTGTGAATCATCCCATTCGTGGCAGCCCCATTGGGGTCAACCGATGCCAAAACAAACTGTATTCTTGCAGAACCTGCCCTCGACTTAAAAATTCCGCGTGTTTTCACAGAATCAGGATTTCTTCTGTTAAAATCTCTATTCAGTACCTCAATTTGAGAAATCAACAAAGAATCATTTAGGTTCTCGTTGGCTACATTATAAAGAACGTGAAAAACTACGGGCACTGTGTAAACGGTATCGTAATAATAGAGGGTGTCCGTAATGCGCTTTTTTCTGGATTCAATGACAGGGTTTGCCTTCAACTGTTTGATTGTCTG
>DDYM01000002.1:34164-51317 GCA_002347985.1 Bacteroidetes bacterium UBA2234 | reverse complement strand
TGGCAAATCCACATGGCTCATTGGAATGAGAATGCTCAGCAGTTTGCGCCAAACCACTCTGTTGTGAAAACCCAATGAAACAAAGCGTTAAAATGGCAAAACGCCGATGCAAACAATGAAAAATGCCCATACAAATTGCAAATTACATCATTTGATAGAAATTGGGGGCATGCACAAGGAAGTTTGACATCTAAACTACAAATTAAAATTACCAAATTATAGTAATTTTTCGTTTTTGATGTCCGGCTTAATTCCCTTTAAATTCCGGCTTTCTTTTTTCGTTGAATGCCGATACTCCCTCACGGTAGTCGTTCGATCTGCCCGCAATTTCCTGGCAATACGCCTCATACTGAAGCATCGTCTGTAAATCTGAATGCCCCGCTTTATTGAGCATCTTTTTTATCATACCAATGGCCATCGTTGGGGCTTGGGCATAATAATCTGCTACCTTGGCAACCTCTTCATCCAACAACTCAGCACTCACCACGCGATTGATCAATCCCCACTCTAATGCCTTTTCCGCGCTTACTTTGGGCGCCATCGTTGCCATTTCGAATGCCCTTGCCGGTGAAATCGCTTTGGGCAAGAAATAGGATGAGCCCGAATCAGGCACCAAACCAACATTTACAAAAACTTCAATAAACGATGCAGTTTCTGTGGCAATGATAAAATCGCAGGCCAACGCCAAAGACGCACCCGCACCCGCTGCAACACCATTGATTCTGCCAATAATGGGTTTTGGCATTTCACGCATCGCCTTGATGATCGGATTGTATCGTTTGTATAATGAATCACTCAACGACCTGTTTTTGGAACCCGCAATGGCTTTTAAATCTTGGCCACTGCAAAATGCTTTTCCCGCACCCGTTAACACAACCACCCTCACCTCGGCATCCTTGCCGGCCTCTTTTAAAGCCGCCTGCAAATCATAACTCTGGGTCTCATCAAAAGCATTGAAAACATCCGGACGGTTCAAAGTGATATGCGCCGTGTTGCCACGTTTTTCATAAATTACACTGGTCAGTTCCATTGTGCGAAAATAGAACATATCAGTAAATAACTGATTACATCAAACATCCCAAAAGAGGAACCAATATACCCAGCGCCAATCCACCCAACAATTCCCAATGAGAATGTGCTTTTTCTGATCTCCGCGCCCAATAGATAAGCACCAACATTGCACCACCATAAAACAGAAACCCCGAACTGAGCGACCATCTCCAATCTGATCCCAATCCACCCCAAGGTAAACTGAAAGCCTTCTGAAACTGCTGCTCCTCAGGAATTTGATCGTAAAGATGTACCAAGCCGATATACAATTGTGTCAATACAGCGGTTGCGCCACACATATGGATCGACAACTTTCTGCCCATCAACACAAAAACATACATCAACGACAAGCAAACCAAAACAACCAAAGTATAGGCCTGAATTTCATCAACCAAAAGACCCACCCTAGGGTCTAAATTGGCTAAATAATTGCTTTTCAACGNNGCATCAAACCAAGTCATAATGAAAACTTGAAAAGCGCCGGCCACCGCTCCCAAAAATCCCCATTTTCGATCCGACACCACAGGCATCGTTACGCTCGATATTGTCTTTTGCCAAAGCAGAAAAAAAACGAACAACAGCGGCACTAACACATAGCCGAAAAGTGCACCAGAAAAATGAATGTAACCAAACGGCTCAGACGTGGTAATTATATCATTTGATACATAAACACCCTTGCACAAAATCCCGAAACCTGCCGCCGCGATAAAACCGGGAAAAGTGAGAATGGAAATCCCTTTCGATAGAATTTGTTTGATTCTCAATAAATTGTTGCTCATATTATTGCTCATGGGCCTGATCAATTTATGCTATTGATTTTCCCATAAGACAATTACTTTCTTATCGATGCGCCTCCAGCCTCAAAAGCCTTCATCAGTTTGTCCATACAACGATCTACCTCCGTATCTGTAAGGGTAGATTCCGCATTCAGAAAATGAAAACTCAAAGCAACAGCCTTCTGGTCTGATTCCAATGGTTTACCCTCAAATACATCAAATACGCGAACGTCCTGTAACAAAGGCAATTTGACACTTTTAACCACGCCTTCCAGTTCAGCAAACGTGAGCTCCTTGGCAACCACCAAACTCAAATCCCTGCGCATACCCGGATACTTAGGCGCCGAAACAACTTTTAATTCTTCAGCTTTGTGCTTGATATACTTTCTCCATGGAAATTCTACACACCACACAGTACCGTTTATTTCTGCGGCAGTTAACCAATTTTTTGGTGCCTCTGTAATTTCGATATTGTCTGGCATCGTTTCACAACCTAGACTTTTGAGAACTCCCAAAACCCTCCTCTTTACATGGTAATGATCTACCATCTTTGCTTTGTTTTCCCAACTCTCTGGCTGAACAGCGCCCCAAAACACCATGCTCAATACCGGCGTTTCTTTAAAGCCCTTGGCAGTTTTTCTGTATGTCCTTCCCACTTCAAACAGTTGGACAGATTCCGCCTTTCGATTGATGTTGTATGCCACAGACTGCAGTAAACCCGGAATCAAAGACGCTCTCATCACATCCATATCCGTGCTCAATGGGTTACTCAAATAAACCAAATCGTCCAATCCTGGGTACCACGCACTTGGATGCAATGAATTGGTTGAGGCCTCCAACATTCCCTGATTTATCAAGTATTGACGCATGCGATTTTCCGATTTGCGCAATCCCATGCCTTCAAAAGTGCCCAATGTAGCTTGTAATTTGCCGTCCATGGGGACATGGTCGTAGCCGTAAATACGCATCACTTCTTCGTATAAATCTACAGCAATCGATACATCGTTTCTCCAACCCGGAACCGAAACTTCCCAGTGAGAATGAAGTTGATTTACCCAAAAACCCAATTGTTTTAGTATCCTTTCAATTTCCAAAACTGGAATTTCTAGGCCTGCAAATTTGCAAAGCTCCGCAATCTTTAGGTCGATCTTTCTGCTTTCAATTGCAACTGTTAAAACCTCAGAATTGGCAATCCACTCACCGCCACAATGCTCCACCAAATGAGAAGCAGCCAACACCGCCGCATTTGCCATATTCTCCACATCCACACCCCTCTCAAATCGGAACCCAGCATCCGTATGTAAATGATGGCGCTTTGCCGACTTCCTAACCAAAGTTGGATGAAAATGCGCAACTTCCAAAATCACATTCTTTGTTTTTGCATTCACCGCCGTCTTCATTCCACCCATAACCCCAGCCAAAGCAATCGCTCCAGAGTTATCGGCAATCACAATGTCTTGCGTATCCAATTTGATGGTCTTTCCATCCAATAATTCCAACGTTTCATTCTCTTTGGCCAAACGAACCATAAGGCCACCCTCCACCAAATCCGCATCAAAAGCATGCATCGGCTGTCCGGTTTGATGTAAGAAATAATTCGTTGTATCTACAACATTATTTCGCGGCTCGATGCCAATTGCCCTCAATCGATTCTTAACAAAATTTGGACTTTCACCCAATTGCAATCCCTTGAATTCTAAGGCAAAATATCTCTGACACAATTCAGAATCTACAATTTCCACCGCTCGGCCCAAGGGCTTTGCAGGAACGGAATGATGCGAAATCCTTTGAAAATCCTTTTTCAATAAAGCAGCCAAATCGTTGACAACTCCCAAGTGCGATGCGGCATCCCCGCGATTGGCAGTTAGTCCAATCTCCAAAACAACATCCGAAGCAATGCCAAAATACTCAGAGGCCAACATACCTACTTTGGCATCGCCCGGCAATACCAAAATACCATCATGACTATTTCCTAAACCGCATTCATCCTCCGCGCAAATCATCCCCTCGGAAACCTCACCGCGAATCTTCGCCTTACCAATGACAAATACCTCCTTGCCTGGCATATGAATTTCGGTGCCCACCAAAGCCACTACAACTTTCTGTCCCTCCGCTACGTTGGGCGCTCCACATACAATTGGCAAAAACGACTCGCCACCAACATTCACCGTTGTTACCCGCAAACGATCTGCATTGGGATGCGGCACACAACTCATCACTTCACCTATAACAAACCCTTTCAAACCATTGCCAACACTAAACCAAGGTTCAATGTGTTCAACTTCTAAGCCCGAAACCGACAACAAATCGGAGATTTCATTGGCACTCGCCTCAGTAGGCAATAAGGATTTTAACCAATCAATGGAGATTTTCATGATGCTTCGCGAAGATAAAGATTTAGCGTTTGCCTTGTTGCATCATCTCTCTACGCACTTTTTTAAAGCGGATGTAGAAATAAAAACTCGCGATGAAAACGCAAAGCATCAACCAGCCCGAACCAGATCCTATTCCGGTGGCGTAAAATTGTAAAATCGATTCTGTGCCACTAATAGCGGCCGCGACCAGCGATAAGAGGGCGAGGATGTGGTTTTTGATCATTGGGTAGGTTGATTGTGCCAGCAAAGTTGATGATTTCCCAGTCCGTAAACGATTGATTGCTAATCAACCCCGTTCCCGTGGTAATCTGATCCTTGCCAGTAATTTTTACAAATTTATCCGTTCGTATGGTTCCCGTTCTCTGGTCCCATATCAATTCTTCCGTGTTTAATGTCTCCCCTTTCGTATTCAATATCTCCACATTTCGCCTCACAATCACCTTCTTTTCTTCCGCATAACTCGCCCCGTATTCAGCCGTTAAATAACTCTCCAAATTTCCCTGCTTGTCGTAAAAATCCACCTTCAACCCCTGCTTCATCAATACATACGGATGCAATTTTGATTTAATCGCCGTTAAGATTGGACTAAAAACCCTTGCCCTCAATAAACCCGAATCTGTGTATTCAATCGTGACCTTCTCCGCGTATTCTTGCGCCGAAAACTCCTTACTCTTCTTTTTTATGTTCGATGTCTTGGCGGTTTCTGAACAAGAGACCATCAACACCAACAACAACAAAAAAAACCAACGCATTTGTTAATCAAATTTTCTACGTTGAAACCATACGTCGCCCAACTGCAGACCCAAAGTAACATTGAAAAACTTCTCCTGCGCCAATCCATAATTGGTTGTTCCGCGTTGAACATAATCCAACTGAACATGTATCAAACTAGTCAGCGAAGAATTGTCATAATACCTCCTGACAATGGGAACCCCAAATCCTAAAAATACACGCTGCTGAATCAATGGCACATTGCCCGATGAAGTGTTAAAGGCGTATTGTGTTTCAGAATAAACCGCACCCACACGAACCGGCCACTGCATTTTTCTCCGTCCCTGTACCCGCAAGTCGTTGGGATGCAGTGTGAAAGTTACACCGTAATCCTTTCGCTCCTTGTATTTGCGCTGCGCATCAAAAAACATCGCTCCCACTTGCTGCCAGTTTTGCTGCTTATAATCCAGTGCTACAGTCCACGCCTGACGGTATTTGAACTGATAACCCAAGCCAAAACTGTTAGGCAATTGAAACGATTGTTTCGGTGAAGTCAAATTGGTGATAGTGTCTACAACCGAAACAAAAGACCCAAACAATTCCATCGTTCTTGTAAAACGCGTTTGCTCGCCCATCATCCCAGAATACATTTGATAGCTACCCCCAAAGGAATGGTAGGTTGAATCCAATTTAAAATCAACCAAGAAACCCACTTTTTGCTGAGTTCCTCGAATTAACACCGATTTTAAATCTTCCAAAACATTCAAATTGGTAGAATCCGGAACGCTAAAAATGGTTTGGTCGTTGATCTGTCCAAATACCCTACCGATGCTATATCCCAAATGAACATGTGAACCCAAGCGAAATCCATTCGCCAATTCTAACATGTTTACCCCACCATACCCTGAATGAGTTGTTTTACTGATAAACGGTGTTGAATCTGCAATTGCATATTTATATCCAACAGATGTCAACGGCTGCAATGAAATGGCCGAATTGATGCCATATCGCGTTGTTTTAATTCGCTTTTGCATCGCCGCGCTATCAAAATATGGAACCCTGTGATAGTAGTTATATGTCCTGAATGCCAAATTGAAGTAATTCATACCACCACCGCGATAGGTCTGTGTTTGGTCTCCCGCTTTGATCGTACTCGACTTAAACGAACCTCCAAAATCAAATGTGGTAAAGTACAAATTTCCCAAAGTGGCTGGATTTGCCATTGTGTAAGAATACGCACTAGATCGAGTGTGAAGATTGCTTCCATTTTGAACCATATTGGTTCCCAACCACTCACCCAAGCCGAAATTGCTGTAAGGCGAAAAAGTCAAATTCTGCCCCGATGCAGACTGAGAATACCCTTGAGAAATCCCCAAAGTCATCATAGCGATGAAAAAAAGTCTGATGTTAGTGCGTTTCATGATAACTTAAGGCATGCATCAACCCGTAATGTACAAGCAGAGGCTCTACAAATATCCTAGTTTTCTGCTGTTCCGCCAAAAATAAGGCATCACCCCCAGTAAGAAATACTGCCCCTTCTGGGTATTTTTCGAGGAAATGCGCAATTTGTCGGTGCGATTCCCCCCAAACCCCCTGCTGCACGCCACATAAAATACTCTCGTTTGTGGTTTTACCTATGTGACTCTCAAAGACTTCATGGCTTACCAAAGGCAACTTTCCCGTTTGCTGGTGTAAAGCCAAATATCTCATGTGTAACCCTGGAGAAATACTGCCACCCAAATATTCTCCATCGTCTGATAACCAATCATAGGTGATGCAAGTCCCCGCGTCAATCACCATGCAAGCCCCCAAACCCGAGCCGCGTTGCAATAGCCATTTTGCGCCCAACACCCCCGCCAAACGATCAGCCCCAAGTGTTTCGGGTGTATTGTAACCCATTTTCACAGGCAAATTCATGCTGCTACTGAACAAATGCACCGGACAATCCAGACCTGTTAACCAAGGTATTTCCTTTCTCACAGTGCTAAAAATACAGCCCTTTAAATCCACCTCTTTGAATGCATTCAAATCTTCGTAGACCCCATGAGAATGCAATATGCCCTCTTCGGTGAAGAGGGCA
Organism: Bacteroidetes bacterium UBA2234; assembly: GCA_002347985.1. Classification (GTDB taxonomy): domain Bacteria; phylum Bacteroidota; class Bacteroidia; order NS11-12g; family UBA955; genus UBA955. Next base: position 44,325 of record DDYM01000002.1, on the reverse strand, counting down.
TATTTCGATGCTGTATTGCCAAAATCTATCGTGAGGTACATCGTACCGTTGATTATTATTTCGCGATTCCTACGGCGCGCTTTTCGCGAATCACCGTAATTTTTACCTGTCCAGGATAACGCATTTCTGTCATGATGCGGTTCGACAACTCAAATGCCAATGTATCTGCATTTTCGTCGTTCGATTTTTCAGCTGCCATAATGATGCGCAACTCACGACCCGCCTGAATTGCATATGCCTTCTCAACGCCAGGATAGCTTAAAGCCATCGTTTCCATTTCTTTGATACGCTCCACATACTGGTCGTCTCCTCTACGTGCACCCGGTCTAGAACCTGATATCGCATCACAAGCTTGAATCACAGGACTCAACAAAGATGTCATCTCGATTTCATCGTGGTGCGCTCCAACGGCATTGATTACCTCAGGATGCTCGCCAAACTTTTCGCACAACTTCATACCCAACAATGCGTGTGGAGTTTCCTCGTCGTTGTCAGGACATTTTCCAATATCATGCAACAAACCTGCACGCTTTGCCAACTTCACATTCAAACCCATTTCAGCAGCCATCGTAGCACACAAGCGCGCCACTTCTCTACTGTGCTTCAACAAATTCTGTCCGTAAGAACTTCTGAATCGCATTCTACCTACGTAGCGAATCAACTCAGGATGTAACCCAGTAATACCCAAATCAACCACGGTGCGCTCGCCCCACTCTACCACTTCCTCTTCCACCTGTTTCTTCACTTTTTCAACCACTTCCTCAATGCGCGCTGGGTGAATCCTACCGTCGCGAATCAAACGTTCCAATGAAACACGGGCAATCTCCCTGCGAATCGGATCGTAGCAACTCAATACGATGGTTTCTGGGGTGTCATCAATCAAAATTTCCACGCCCGTAGCCGCTTCAAATGCCTTGATATTTCTTCCCTCCCTACCAATAATTCTACCTTTCACATCGTCGTTCTCCAATGGGAAACTGGTTACCGTATTGTCGATCGCTGTTTCAGCCGCCGTCCGTTGAATGGTCTGCAAAACAATACGCTTCGCCTCACGCGTAGCACTCAATTTTGCTTCTTCAACGATGTTCTTCGCCAATGTCAAACCCTCTGTATGCGATTGTACTTTGATGTTCTCCAACATTTGGGTTTTGGCTTCCGCGGCCGACAATCCTGCCACTTTTTCCAATTGCAATAACTGCTGCTCTCTCAACTGTTGAACATCACGCTCCTTCAATTTGTAAGCCTCGATTTGGGCATCCAATCGCTCACGCGTTTTGGTCATCTCCTCCTCCTTTGTCTTGTTTGCACGAATCTTATCGTCTAAAGATTGCTCTTTTTGCTTGATCCGATTTTCGCTGTTACCCAACTCATTGCTTCTGCGGTTGGTCTCTTGTTCGTACTCCGAACGAAGTTGCATGTACTTTTCCTTCGCTTCTAAAATCCGATCTTTTTTGAGGTTCTCGCCCTGTAATTTGGCTTCTTCAATGATGCTCTGTTTTTCTTTTTCCAGCTGTGTCTTGCGCATCGCAACAAACACAACATATCCAAGAGCTAGTCCCACGATGAGACCGGCGAGGATAAATACGATGTTTTCCATTTTGTGTTATTCCTTTCGTTTTAATTGACGAAAAGCACACAGCTACTGAGAATCTAACAATTATGCGTATAAAACCTTTTCTATCGCTAGCAATTCCTGCTCCACGAGCGCTTCATCTCCGCGATGGTTCTTACTATGTCGTACCACTTCACCCGCCAAATCCAATGCCGCCCACGAAAGACGATCTATGGGTTCTTGCGCATTAAAACTCTTAAATGCGTTCACGCGTTGATTTAGTACTTGGGCCGAAAGTCGCACATCCTCCTCATCTTTCACCGCAACTCTCAATCGCATGACACGATTGTCTATGTTCACGTTGATGAGTATGCTATCGTTAGGCTCCAATGAATTGTTATTATTCGTTCAGTAAATCTATGCACTTATCGATATCTCTTACCAATTCATTGATCTTGATTTTTAAATCATGAACATCCGTATTGGTACTAGACATTTCTTTTGCAAGTTTAATCATTTTATTCTCTTCTTTTAACTCATAGAGCGCATTTTTTTGCAATTCTATCGTTTTCTGAAGTTCATTAATTTGTTGGGATAAATTCTCGTTTTGTACTCGCAATTGATTGTTTTCCAACGACATCGCCTCTACCGATTCCCTGATTTTTACCAGACGTTGATGGAGTAGATTCGACATATTACAAAGATACGAGAATTTTAATTCCTATTTTTCGCTTCCATCATTGAATGAAGGGGAACACAACAACCCTTATAATTCCGGGCTTTGTTTTCTGTTGAACCACGACAAAATCCACATAAAGGCAACGAGAATTATTAGTATTTTTCCATCACCCAATCGATTATAAACTGTACGATATTGATTCAAATAAATGGTTTGCGACATCGCCAATTGATTGCCTACTTGCGTGATTTTTCCATCATTTAAGTGATTTTCATCAAGCGAATCGCCAAATTTGATTCCCAGTATACTCCATTCAGAGTATCGCTTAGAACCGATTTTATCTTCAGAAAAGAACCCATCGGCCAAATGTTTGTTCAACGCAATCTCGGTAGACCTTTCATCCCGGCCTTGATACCAACCAGACCGCATCGATGTTCTTCCCAATGGATCAATAAAACCCGAAATCCCAGTATTTGCACTTCTAACCACCCACTTTCTCTGTTCGATGGCCCTTAACTTGGCATAGGAAAAATGCTGTTCGTGTCCAGGCGTATTGTTCCACCATGCATCGTTCGTGATTACCGCCAACCATGTCGCACCGTCCTTCACATAATCACTTACATAATCACCATAAATGCTTTCATAACAAATGATTGGAGCAACCTTGGTATTGCCCTCGCCCAAAGCCTTAGCCGATGCGTTTTTACCCAAAGTACCCGAAGCTGAATTCTCATCCAAAGAAATGGCCAATCGCTCCAAAAACGGCAATACCGTCACAAATGGCAATTGCTCTGTTCCAGGAACCAATTTAGACTTATGATAAAATTGTATTTCACAACTCCCCTGAGATCCTTCGTCATTTTTTTTCCTTTGTAATTCACCGTCCGGACCCAACCACAAGGCCGAATTGTGTAACGTGTACCAATATTCGGGATTGTTGCTTTGTCTCGCCGCCACATCAGGTTTTCCATCGCCATTCCATGAATACCAATGAATCATATTTGATCCAATCAACATCGCCGGCGCAGGATTCAATGACCCTACCACATCCGCCTTCCCCCCATGATTCGTAAATGGCCCAATCTTTCTTCGGTTGTGCAACAAATACGATACTTGTACATCGCGATCCGGACTACTCACGTCGATGTTGCTCACCAAAGAGGTTTCTGGCCAAAGTATGCAATCCGCCGGTCCAGCGCTATCACTCGTCTTTGCCATATCCCTCACCATCTCCATGGGATCTAATACGAATTTCTCTTCGTAAGGATCATAATTGGGTTGAATCGCCACAACACGGTAGGGATTTCTCAACTTGCTCTTTTTTTGATTTACAAAATTCGATGCCAAATCACCCAAAATGCCGCTCAAAATCCCAAAAAATACAACTATGGACAGCGGCAAACGAAAAGCCTTCAACCAAGTTCCATTCGTGCCATGAGAAACACGTGTAAATCCTTGGTAAATCAAAAGATTGATCGATAAAATTAATGCCGTTCCGCCCAAAGTGCCTGTGAGTTCATACCATTGAACATACCAAGGCATACCGCTAAAAGCGTTGCCCAAACAAAGCCAGGGCCACGACAAATCCCAACGATGATGTCCAAATTCATACATCAACCATAACCCAACAAACAACCATTTTTCATCCCATCGAAACCAACGCTTTCGCTGTAACCAACGTGTGATTCCAAACGGAATAAACATCAATAGAGAATTCAATATCAACATCGCAATGGCACCCACATCGGAAGCAAACCAAACCCACCAGGTGGTTGAAATGTTCCAAAGCAATAGGGCCAAAATCAACGATCCAAAATTCTTTCCCTTGCTCACACCAAAGCCCCAATCCATCAAATAAAAAAAGGGAACAAAGGCAATAAAAACCAACGGCGTAAAGAGCATCGGCTCCCAAGCCAACCAAAAAAGTAATGCGGGTAAAAACAAACAGGCAAGCCATATCATTTTGGCATTTTTCACAACTCCCGTGAACTCTGTTTGAATTTTTCCCATAAACAATCCTTCCTTAATCGTCGTTCAAGGCCAGCAAATCATCACCATCCTTGGCGTTCAGACCTTCCAAAACTACCACAAATTCTCCCTTGGGAGCATGCGTTTTAAAATGATTTAACACTTCTTTAATGGTGCCGTTCACCGTTTGCTCAAATTTCTTGCTCAATTCCCTAGAAACACTGATCCTTCGATGCTCCGCACAGGCCTCATCTAACTGTGTCAGCGTTTTTAGAATTTTATGCGGACTCTCATAGAAACAGGTGGTATCAGGGTTTGCAGCCAAAGCCAAGATGCGCGTCTGACGTCCCTTTTTCTGAGGCAGAAATCCTTCAAATCGAAATTGATGCAATGCAAAACCACTTTTTACCAACGCAGGAACAAAAGCCGTTGCACCCGGTAAAACTTCTATCGCTATGCCTTCTTTCTGACAGGCCCTGGCCAATAAAAAACCCGGATCAGAAATCCCCGGAGTACCGGCATCACTGATTTGTGCAATTTGAGCCCCCGCCTTCAATTCTGTAATCACATGCTGCAATTTCCCATGCTCATTGTGCTGATGAAAACTCTCCAAACGAGTATTGATTTCGTAATGATTCAACAAAACCCTCGATGTCCTAGTGTCTTCCGCCAAAACCTTATCTACCGATTTCAGTATCTCCACCGCGCGATAGGTCATATCACCAAGATTGCCAATCGGCGTGGGAACCAAATATAACTTTCCTTCCATCTTCTACCAACAAAGATACATAACCGCAACAAGCAACATCAATACCCCAGTAATTGCATTTACAACATCGTTGGTTACCCATTCTATCCCTTTACCCAAAGCCCTGCGTCCACCGGCCGAAGAATCCACCAATTTGCCAGTTTCATCCAAATATTTGGCTTGAAAAATCGCCCCCAATACACTATCCATGATCGAACCGAAAACACCAAATATCAAAACCAACCAAAACAAGTTCTTGTGGTCACCCAAAAGAGTGAAATCAGAATAAAATGCAAAAACGGAAATCGCCGCAGCGCCCAAGAACGCCCCCACAAAACCAGCAAACGTTACACCGCCCGAAACCCCTTTTATCATCTTTTTACCCGAAAGAATATTTCTGGGATTTCCACCCCAAACCCTACCAATATCGCTGCTCAATGTATCCGCGCAGCTCACAGATAATGATATCAAAGCCAACAGACGACATGTTTCACCAAAGCTCACAACGTTAGAATGAATACCCAAATAAATGTTCAACCAACCCGCCCCATTTGCAAAAGCCAAAAAAGCCAATAGCATAAAAATACCCCCATTTGCCAACACTTGCCAGTGATCTCTAGCCTTGCCTTGTTTCGCATCGCCCCCATCATTCAATGCCTCAAACCCTGCCTTTGGGATTTTATCCCCGTCCAATAATTCCAATGCGGATTCGGAATCCAAACTGTGATCATTCTTTCTTGAACGAATTTTTCCGGCCAAAGAACCCAAAACCAAAAAAACGACGAGGGGCCAAATCGACCACTTAGCCAATATCAATACAACAAAGGCCAAGAAACCCGCAGCCACAGCCCCCGTTACAGTCAGCCAGTTCCATTTTACCAAGCCCACCTCGATAATTATTGGAAGTATCAATTGTATTAGAAACTCAATGATTATTTCCATCTATCAAATAAACGGAATTTCCTTTGTTTCGTTGTTACTTTGGGCATGCTTTCCCTGTTGTGGCGATTTTCTAGACCTCATACCCTTATTGGGTCAACCATTAGCATCCTTTCGCTACTCATTTTGGTGATTTATTGCACACCTCCTCCAATTCACGCTTGTTTACCCAATGCCTTCAACAATGATTCAATCCAAATGGAATCAAATACCATTTCCGAATCCGCATTGACCCTAGTACCCGGATTGGAATCGATGAAACCCCAATTGCCCGCATACAAAACGGCAATCGTTGGCTTCATTCCTGTTCTCACTAACAAAATCAACACCTTCGCCGCACTCTTTTTTCCCACCCTGTTCGCTTGCCTACTCTGCAACATTTTTATTACCGGATTAAACCAAATTGTAGATGTAGAACTCGACAAAATAAATAAACCCAAATTGCCCCTTGCCTCCGGCGAACTGTCGATGCGTAATGGAAAAATCATCGTGTACACCTCAGGCTTACTTTCCGTGATAACCGCTTGGCTCATTCAACCCTTTCTTGGTTGTCTTATCACCACCATCGCCGCAATTGGAGCACTCTATTCCCTGCCACCCGTCCAATTTAAAAGATATCACATCTGGGCCGCCAGTGCCATTGCAATTGTGAGAGGCCCTTTAATCAATGCAGGTATCGCCATTCACTTTGCCACGGTACTTTACGGATGGCCCGTTATCTCCATGCATTGGCTCATGCCGTTGGTGTTGTTTGTCACTGCATTTAGCCTTGGCATCGCTTGGTTTAAGGATATCCCAGATACCATTGGCGATGAAAAATTTGGTTTCAAAACGCTTGCTGTTGTTTGGAGCAAGTCATCTGCATTCATATCGGGTGTAGTTCTCGTAAGTGCAGCATATCTTTTGATGGCTTGGCAAATGCCTACAACGGTTGCCAAAATTGCCCATTTAATTGTTCTGCTGCTTTTCGTTGGACACGCATTCAAGGTCGACCTACAAAACGCGATTTCAGTGAAACGATTTTACATGTTTTATTGGGGATTGTTCTTTTTGGAATATGCGATGCTACCCCTTTTGTTGATGTAATTATAACCCCCAAATTTTTTTGCAATTCGTGGATAATTAAGCCACAAATCCAAGCGCGATGCCCTAAATTTGCTAAATTTTTGGAAACATGCCAAAGGACCTATCAATAAAACACGTACTCATCATCGGCAGTGGCCCGATCATCATCGGACAAGCTTGCGAATTCGACTATTCTGGAACCCAAGCGGCAAGAAGTATTCGCGAAGAAGGCATCAAAGTATCGCTAATTAATAGCAATCCGGCGACCATCATGACCGATAAAATGAATGCGGATCATGTTTACCTCCAACCCTTGACACCGGAAAGCATCGAAAAAATTCTCCAAGAGCAAGAAATCGACGCGGTATTGCCAACCATGGGCGGTCAAACAGCGTTGAACTTGGCCAAAGAGTGTGACGAGCTGGGCATTTGGGAAAAATACAATTGTAAAATTATCGGCGTAAACATCGCCGCCATCGATAAGATGGAAGATCGCGAGAAATTCCGTCAGTTGATGGTTGAACTCGGTGTGGGCGTGGCAAAAAGTCAAATTGCCAACAGCTTCCTCGAAGGAAAAGAAATCGCACAGCGCATAGGATTCCCTTTGGTGATCCGTCCAAGTTACACGCTCGGAGGAACCGGAGGAGCTATCGTTTATAAGAAAGAAGAGTTTGACCGCGCCTTACAATATGGCCTTGAGTGCAGCCCCGTCCATGAAGTATTGGTGGAACAAGCGGTTTTGGGTTGGAAAGAATACGAATTTGAATTGCTTCGCGATAGCAAAGACGATATCGCCGTAATCTGTACCATCGAAAACTTCGACCCGATGGGAATTCACACTGGGGATTCGATAACCGTGGCACCTGCAATGACATTGAGCGATACCGCCTTCCAAAGAATGCGCGATATGGCTTTCAAGATGATGCGCAGTATGGGTGTTTTCGCCGGCGGTTGCAACGTACAATTTAGCGTCAACCCCGTAGATGAAGAAATCATCGCCATCGAAATCAACCCAAGAGTAAGTAGAAGTTCTGCCTTGGCATCGAAAGCAACCGGTTATCCCATCGCAAAAATTGCAGCGAAATTGGCCATCGGTTTTTACTTGGATGAACTCAAAAACCCAGTAACCAAGACTACTAGCGCCTTCTTTGAGCCCGCCTTGGATTACGTAATCGTCAAAATTCCTCGCTTCAACTTTGATAAATTCCATGGAGCGGATACCCGCTTGGGCTTCCAAATGAAGTCGGTTGGTGAAGTGATGGCCATCGGAAGAAGCTTCCAAGAAGCATTACAAAAAGCTTGTCAGAGCCTTGAGATTTCCCGTCATGGCCTCGGCGCAGACGGCAATAAAGTCAGTCGCAACCTGGAAGAACTCGTTCATGGCATGGAATACGCCAGCTGGAATCGCGTTTTCCAAATCAAAGACGCTCTGGCATTGGGCGTTCCAATCAGCAGCGTGCAGAAAATCACCCGCGTAGACCGTTGGTTCCTCGAACAAATCGCAGATTTGGTAAAAACGGAAACGGAAATTCGCAGATACAACATCGACAATATCCCCGCAGCCTTATTGAAAATTGCCAAGGAAAAAGGATACAGCGATGAACAAATTTCTTGGTTGATGGGTGGCAATACTACGGCAGATCAAGTTTGTGAAAAACGATATAGCCTTGGCATTCGTCGCGTCTACAAAATGGTAGATACCTGCAGCGCCGAATTTCCGAGTCCTACCAATTATTTCTATTCCACGTTTGATGGTGAAAACGAAAGCGTTGTCAGTGACAAGAAAAAAATCTTCGTACTAGGAAGCGGACCAAATCGCATCGGACAAGGTATCGAATTCGATTATAGTTGCGTTCACGGAATCATGGCGGCTCGAGAAGCAGGTTATGAAGCCATCATGATCAACTGTAACCCCGAAACGGTGAGTACCGATTTCGATATGGCGGACAAACTCTACTTTGAGCCCGTTTACTGGGAACACTTGTGGGAACTCATTCAACACGAAAAACCCGAAGGCGTGATCGTGCAATTGGGCGGTCAGACCGCTTTGAAATTGGCAGAAAAACTGCACGAAAAAGGCATTAAAATTATTGGCACAAGCTACGACAACATGGACATCGCCGAAGATCGCGGTCGTTTCAGTGAAATGCTTGCCCAATTAGATATTCCATATCCAAAATTCGGTGTGGCACTTGATGCGGAAGAAGCCATTGTGATTGCAAATCAAGTAGGCTACCCTGTGTTGGTTCGTCCGAGCTACGTCTTGGGAGGACAAGGGATGGTAATCGTAATCAACGACGAAGACTTGGAAAAAGCTGTGGTTAAATTGCTCGGCGATTTGCCTGGAAACAGGGTGTTGATTGATCACTTCTTGGATCGCGCGGAAGAAGCCGAAAGCGACAGTATTTGCGATGGCGAAGACGTTCACATTTTGGGAATGATGGAACATATCGAACCAGCGGGTATTCACTCTGGCGATTCGAGTGCTGTACTCCCTCCGTTCGCATTGAGTGAAAACGTGCAAAATCTCATGATTGAATACACAGAGAAATTGGCTCATGCCTTGAATATTCGTGGATTGATGAACATACAGTTTGCGATCAAAGATGAGAAAGTGTACGTTATTGAAGCCAACCCTCGTGCTTCGAGAACTGTGCCTTTCATTTGTAAAGCCTACGATTTTCCTTATGTAAATATGGCCACCAAAGTGATGTTGGGAGCAAACAAAATCAAGGACTTTACGATTCCAGCAAGACCGGCTGGGTATGCCATAAAGCAACCTGTATTTAGCTTCAACAAATTCCAGGGTGTAAGTCGCGAATTGGGTCCCGAAATGAAAAGTACGGGTGAGAGTATTTTGTTTATCAAAGACTTGAAAGACCCCGCCTTCCGCGAATTGTACAAGCAAAAGAGCATGTACTTAAGTTATTAATTTGTTGGTAGGACAAATCCTACCTATCCCAATTTTATTGTAAACGAGAGAGGGGCGCCGCAGGCGCCCCTCTCTCGTTGTTATTTTGATTCTTATCGTTATTCTGATTTTGGCGAATCGCCAGTATTTGCACTCGGTGAATCTGTATTTGGCTTAGGTCCATTTACTGGTCTAGGGCCTCGGTTTTCAGGGCGCGGGCCTCTGTTCTCACCCGCAGGTCTCGGTCCGCCTTCTGGCCTTGGACCTCTATTGTCAGGTCTTGGACCTCGGTTTTCACC
>DDYM01000002.1:7791-34079 GCA_002347985.1 Bacteroidetes bacterium UBA2234 | reverse complement strand
TCCGCCTTCTGGCCTTGGACCTCTGTTATCAGGTCTTGGACCACGGTTTTCACCCGCGGGACGCGGTCCCCGATTGTCAGGACGTCTGTCGTTGCCACCCTTCCTGCGATCTCCATTCCGTTCGCCTTTTTCTGGACCTCTCTTCTTCAATGCAAATTCATCGTCCGATAACAACTCTGAGTTACCAATAAAGTCGTTGTTGCGATCTTCCATCGTGGTACCCACTTTTTCCAATACCGCACTCGCCGGCGCCAAATCTTGCAACGCCGCAGATTGTTTGCCATTCTTATTCTCCTCCATCACCTCGTTTACCTTGTCAACCGGCAAAGCAACCCAAGTCTGATTGTCATCGTAAGAGAACCACATCAACTTCTTCAAAATATCCGTTTTCCGCGCATATGCCATCCCATTCACCGTATCCAATCGAACGATTTTGGCCTTTGGAAATGCATCAGTAGCCTCAACATACTGATCCAACTCATAGTTCAAACAACATTTCAAGCGACCACATTGACCGGCCAATTTCTCCATGTTAATACTCAAGTTTTGAACCCTCGCAGCACCAGTATTCACTTGCTTGTAATCTGTGAGCCATGTACTGCAACAAAGCTCCCGACCACAAACACCCGTACCACCCAATCGAGAAGCTTCCTCCCGATAGGAAATATGTCGCATTTCGATTTTTAACTTGAACTCATCCGCATATCGCTTAATCAATTCACGGAAATCCACTCTAGTCTCAGCCGTATAGAAAAATATCGCCTTTCTACCGTCACCCTGAATCTCAATGTCCGAAATCTTCATCTGAAGATTCAATGAAAACGCAATCGTCCTCGCGCGCTCTAGAGTTTGATCCTCTTTGCTCTTCGCTTCCTCCCTGCGCTCCATATCTCTCTCATTAGCAACCCTTTGAATGCCTCGCATCTCATCAGAATCCTCGCGAACCCGATATTTTTTTAATTGCAATCGAACGATTTCGCCCGTTGCCGATACAGTTCCAATATCAAAACCAATGCTGCTGTCTACACATACGTAATCGCCCGTAAATAGGTCCAAATTATTCGTGTTTCTAAAGAACTCTTTACGAGAACCTTTGAATCGAACTTCTACCACATTAAACGGTTTATAGCCCGTAGGAAGGTCCATGTCCTTGAACCAATCGTATACATTCAACGCATTGCAGCCACTGGTCCCACAAGTGCCGTTGCTCTTACACCCACCCGGGGTGCCGCCAGCCTTGGTTCCACAAGAAGTACATGCCATGTTATTTTTCTTTAATTTGAATTCTTACAAAGTTAGTCATTTATCCCAACGGCCGACTATTTGCCGCTCTTGCCAAAAACCCAAAGTTTCTGACCCAAAAAATTAATACCCATCCCTACCGCTGTTGCCGTTAATACAGCAAACAATTTGTCGATCTTCACCGCAAACAATTGCTTCATCCCACCCACCGAATTGGCCGCAATGTCGCCAACAACAGGAAAAACCATATTCAATTGTAACTCCCAATTGGGCAATGTGGCCAACATGATTTCATTGGTTCCCACATTGATCCCCCCACTCAAAGCATATAACATTAAATACTTCTTTAACGTCTCATTCCTGGTTTTATCAATACCCTCAGACTTTTTATTCTCCCAAGTCCAATATTTATTCAATTTGTAATTTACCACTGTGGCAACTACAATACCCGCCGCCTTTGCCAAGTAGGTGGGCATGAACTGACTCATACCGTAATACACCGACATATCCACCAAAAAGCTGATCCCGCCAACAATGCCGAATTTGGTGAATGCAATAAATGTTTTGGATGAAATCACTGCGCTATTGAGTTAGTTTTGAATCTTCAAAGTTACACTCCGCGCCTAACTTTATCGACATATTTTCTTCGTCATGTCCCACCGGTACATCGAAAACGATTGGAAAATCACAACCCGCCAACAATTCTGTAATCATCGTTTTAATCGACCTTCCAAATGGAACTGCATTGTCGTTCATATCAATCATACTGCCAACCAACAACCCCTTAATTCCATTAAAAAGTCCCGATAGTTTTAACGAATACAACATCCGATCGATGTGGTAATAGTATTCATCCAAGTCTTCTATGAAAAGCACTTTTTCCCTGGTATCTGGCTGATATGGCGTACCCAAAGATGCATACAAAAGACTTAGATTTCCACCCACCAATTCCCCCGCAACAGATTTTGATCCAATCACCTCACACCGCTGCATGTTGATTGTTTGCTTTTCTCCTCGCAAGACCCCTCCCAAATGAAAAATATTGTTTTCAATGTGCTGATGATTCAGCTTCCATTGGGTAGCAACCGGTCCATGGATGCTTTGAACGTTGGCCTTGGCAAACAACAAATGCAGCCAAGTAATATCGCTGAATCCAACCAACCACTTTGCCGGAGACTTTTGAATCAAGTTCACTAAACCATTGTTTCCCTCCAAATCGCCACACAATTCTTCTGCCTTGGAAACCGTCCTAACGCAACCATATCCGCCCCTGGCTGTGAAAATGGCTTTGGCTTTGGTGTGATTGATCGCCCAAATTAGGTCTTCTGCACGCTGTTGATCACTCCCCGCAAATTGATTTTCCACCGCAAAAAGATTGGGTGCACACTCCAATTTCCAACCTTGCGCACCAACCCAATCCGAAAAAGCCGCCACATCCATTTCACTCACACTCCGAGACGGAGCTATCAGTAAAACGGTATCGCCCGGAACAAGATATGCAGGTTGATTTTTCAAGGTTTACGCATCAATAAAATGGCCTGGGCCACCGTGGTTGCCATTTCCAAATTCCTGCTGTCTGTATAATACTCCATGTAAGGGAAAGTCTTTGCCACTTTATTTAGGTCTACCTCACCCATTTTTGCACTTGCAGATTCTGCAGATTCAAAATCGTTAGAAATGCATTGTTTTCGATTTATCATCAACGACTTAAACTTGGACCACGACTCAAAAGTTAGTCCCGGTTCTGCATTTACGGTAGCCTTGAGATAGGTTGCTTCGGGCAAAGTTAACAAGGTGAAAACTCCGTTGTTTGATGCGCTGCCCTCTGTTGTTTTTTTCGCCAATTCACCGGATTGACCCTTCTTTAAACCCACCGGAATGCCAATAAAAACCTCTTGCGTTCCTTCGCTTGGCATTTTTCGATACACTAGCGTAAGGCCACCCTCCATGCTTAGTTTTCGAGCCACAATTTCGGCCACGATAATAGATGCATTGGCTGTGATTGCATTCCTAATTCCATTTGCAGGCAATTGTTGCCAAAGACCCAACAATATGATTTGAGAACGTTTTGTCTCCATCACCACGATGCCAGAGTCTGAGCCACGCAGTGCTTCGCCTGATTTAGGCATCGTATCAGAGTTGGACAACAAACTATCTTCGGAAGAGGTTGATTTTGATTGTTTGTTTCCCGTACAGGAAGAAAAACCCAAAATAAATGCTGTCACCACCCATAAAGTTTGTTTTTTGTTAAAAATCATCACGGCAAAGTACACGATTTTTTGGGGATTTTGATGTAGGTTTGTATTGTGAAATTCGTTGCCGAGATTGAAATCTTACCATTAAAGGGATTGTTGGATCCCCAAGGAAAAGCTGTTGCCAATGGACTGCCAAAAATTGGATTAAACAACGCATCCAATGTGCGCATTGGAAAATTTATCACCATGGATTTGGATGCAAACTCTGCTGATGAAGCCCATGGAATGGCCGAATTGGCTTGTAAAAAATTATTGGCCAACCTCATTATGGAAGGCTACAATATCCGCATTACTCAATAAGTCATGATTGTTTACAATGTAACTTGTAATGTGGGAAGCCATATGGCTGAAGAGTGGTTGAAGTGGATGCAAGAAGAGCACATCCCCGAGGTGATGCAAACAGGTTGTTTTACAGAATGTAAAATTCTCAAGTTACTTACGGAAGCGGACGACAATGAAGGGGTCAATTACGCCATTCAGTATACGGCCAACACCATCGATAACTACAATCAATACAAAGACCAATTTGGTCCAATACTACAAGCAAAAACCAAAGAAAAGTATGGCGATTCAGTATTGGCATACCGCAGCTTGTTAGAAGTAATCATGTAATCATGAGTCAGACCAGGGCGTTAACGATTCAGGAAGCGCTGCTCAGACGTGACGATTTTATTTGGGTTGATGTACGAAGCGAGTCCGAATTTGAACGGGCCCACATTCCAAATGCCATCAATGTTCCGATACTTTGCGATGAAGATCGCGCGGCCGTAGGCCGCGCTTACAAGCATGAAGGCCGCGAAGCGGCCGTCATGCTTGGCCTCTCTCTTACCGGACCCAAATTCGCTTCCATCTACCAAAAACTGATGGAAATCCAACATCACCATCAGAAAAAACTCCTCTTCTATTGCTGGAGAGGCGGACTTCGTAGCCAAATCGCTTCCACCATTACCCAATGGAGCGGCCACCCAGTATTTATCATCAAAGATGGCTACAAATCATTTCGCAATTGGACACTACAAACCCTTCAAACACCCATCAATATCGTTCTGATCGCAGGCCATACCGGCTCAGGTAAAACAGAACTCCTACAAATACTTGAGGAAAAGGGTCAAGCCATCATCGATTTAGAACGAAGAGCCAACCACAAAGGCAGTGCACTCGGTGGCGTTGGAATGCCAACCCAACCAAGAAATGAAATGTTCGAAAACCTCATCGCCATCGACTACCTCCAAATCAATAACAATCAAACCGTTTACATCGAAAACGAAAGTAGAACCGTTGGCCAATGCGCCGTGCCCGAAGGACTTTGGAAACAAATGCAACTCGCCCCTAGCCTCGAAATTCAAGTACCCATCGAAACTAGAATTCAAAGAATCATTCAAGAATATGGCAACCTGCCCAAAGATCAATTGATCCAACAAACCCAAAAACTCAGAAAACGACTCGGAGGTCAACATGAACAAGCCGCCGTTCAAGCCCTCCAAGCAGATGATTTTAAAACATGGGTGGAAATTCTATTGGTCTACTACGACAAATCCTATCAACACTTCGTCAATAATAACAATACAAAAATCACCCCCGTCCCCTGGGATTGGAACCAAATTGAATCTTCATTGTTAACCTTTCTCAATACCCCAAAAAATGAATCTAAATAACCGTATCGCCATCGTAACTGGAGCCAATAAAGGAATTGGCCTCGAATGTGTTAACCAACTGTTAGAAAAAGGTGCCACCGTTTATGGTCTATGCAGATCAGGTTGCAGCACACAACACGATAACTATCATTGCCTTATCGCCGATGTTAGAAACCACGAATCACTACAAACTGCATTCAACAAAATCCTTAGCGAACACGGAAAAATTGATATTCTCATCAACAACGCCGGCCTAGGTTACTTTGGCTTCTGCGAAGAAATTGGTCTGGATCAATGGCAAGAAATGTTCGATACCAACGTAACAGGACTTTTTTATGCCACCCGATTGGCACTGCCTTCCATGAAAAAACAAGGACTCGGTCATATCATCAATATCGCATCCATCGCCGGTCTAGAAGGATACCAACAAGTGAGTGGTTACTGCGCAACAAAATTTGCCGTACGTGGATTTAGCGATGCACTGTACAAAGAGGTCAGAGACTTTGGCGTAAAGGTTACCTGTATCTATCCCGGATCAGTAAAAACCGATTTCTTTAGACATAGTGAAAATATTCAACCGCACGACAATATGCTGATGCCCCAAGACGTCGCCTCACAAATTGTGTATTGCCTAGAATCGCCAGACAATTTTCACAACGTGAATTTAGAAATTAGACCGCTTAAACCTCGCGGATAAGACCGCTCATCTCTTGTGCCAATTTTTTGGCCTCGATGCCTGCCGCCTCAGCGTAATCCTCTCCTTCAGATGCATACAAAATGCCCCTGGAGGAGTTGACCAACAACCCTACTTCTTTATTGGCAGCCGCCTCAGTAATATCAACCAAACTTCCACCCTGAGCGCCTACACCTGGAACCAATAAAAAATGGTTCGGTATCATTTTGCGAATCTCCCCAACCATCTCGGCACGGGTAGCCCCCACAACAAACATCAAGTTTTCCTCACTGCCCCACTTGCATACAGTCTCGATAACGCGTTCGTACAATTTCTTCCCTTCGTATTCTCCCAACTGAAAATCAGCATGACCCGCATTGCTCGTTAAAGCCAAACATATAACCCACTTATCCTTGAACTCCAAAAACGGACGCAAACTATCTTCACCCATGTAAGGTGCCACGGTAATCGCATCAAAAGGCAAAGTCTCAAAAAATGCCTTCGCATACATACTACTCGTGTTGCCAATATCGCCCCGCTTTGCATCCGCAATTTTCAAAGTTTCCTGCGGCAAATAATGCAAAGTTTCTTCCATCCATTCCCAGCCCTCCCTGCCATATTGCTCGTAAAACGCGGTATTCACCTTGTAAGCCACGCTATGGGCTTTCGTGGCGTCTATGATATCGCGATTAAACTGCATCAGTCCTTTGCCACTGCGCTCTAAACTGTGAGGAAGTTTCTCCATTTGAGTGTCCAATCCGGTACATAAATAGGAGCGTTTGGAAAGGATTTCTTGTACGAGTTTTTGCTTGTTCACGATGGTGCAAATTAAACATATTGCCTCGGCATGTTGGTGATTTTCGCGTAGGTTTGTATAAAATGAGGGGAAAACTGAAAATATGGCTGGTATTTGTCGCACTGTACTTTGCGATAATGCCCAATTTATTTAGCCAATACGTGAAAATCGGCGATGGCTCCTATACGGGCACCTTGGGAGGACCCATGGTAGCAAGCACAACCAAAGACACCCAAGTTTCTCGCTTCGCATACATTTTCCCAAAAGCCGAATTGGCAAACCTTTATCACAAAGACACCATCGAATCCTGCGAGTTTTTTCATGTCGTTTCTTCCTTTGCCCCCAACAGCAGCACATTCTGTAAAATATGGATTCAAAACACCTCCCGATCAGATTTTGGTGCAGGCAAACTTCATTTTCCTACCGAAACCAAAAATAGTACCCTCGTTTTCAGTAATACCCCCGCGAGCTATATCGGCACAGCCGAAAAATTCTATACCATACCCTTTACCTCAACCAAATACATGTATGATTCTTTGCGGGGTGAAAATCTTGCCATGTTTGTAGAATACCGACAAATAAAAAAGCAATCCTCCGCAATGCAATGGTATTTTGAAGGGTCATTAACCGTAGCCAATTATGGTGCAAACCAAGTAAAATACGGCATTTCAACCAATGGGTTTGATAGTCTTCCTAGTAGCGGTAGCTATCATCCAACCATCATATTCAATTTTCCAAAACTTCAAAAAGATATCGCCATTTTGAAAGTGTATACCTTGGGTAAATTGCCATTGCCTCTGGGAAAACCCGACAGTGTTCAAGTGATTGTGCGAAATGTTGGAAAACAAGCCCTCACCAATTATAGCGTTTATACCCGAAGCCATGGCTTTAATAATCAAAAGGATAGCTTCAAAGTTTCAATAAATCCAGGCGAACAACGGTTTTTTACCGTGCCTTCCCTGAACCCCGTAAATGTGGGTCTTGATACGGTTTATGTAGAAAGTCACGACCAAAACAATTACATGAACAGTGCAGAATCCTACCGATTAGGCAATGCAAATGTTTACAGCTACCGCGATGTAACTCAACCACCCGCAATCGGTGGAATTGGTTTCAATGGCACCAATGGTGACTTCGTCGCCAAATTCTTCTCCAATTCACCCAAAAACATCAATCAGATAACCGTC
Source organism: Bacteroidetes bacterium UBA2234 (assembly GCA_002347985.1). Classification (GTDB taxonomy): domain Bacteria; phylum Bacteroidota; class Bacteroidia; order NS11-12g; family UBA955; genus UBA955. The sequence goes on along the minus strand of DDYM01000002.1, from coordinate 26,292 downwards.
ACCTTTGGCAGTGGCGGTGAGCCATTCAGGGTAGGAATTTGGTCGCACGATAGCACAAGAAGAAGACCCGGGAAACTCATTTACCAAAGCGATTCCCTCACAAGTAAATCAGGAAATTATATCCTCGATCTCAAAAAACCGATTCAAATTAAAGGATCGTTTTACGTTGGCGTCCGCCAACTAGGTACTAACAACGTATCATTCGGGTATCAAATCGAAGATCCCGTAAGACCAAGAACTTTCTATTACGCCGAACCGTTGGGCGATACAAACTGGGTGGATTTTTCACCTGACGCTCCATTCAAATTTTTGATAGAACCACGCCTTCAAGCCGATATTGATATCGCAGCAATCTCAGCTGATTATCCAAAAGATAGTATCAATGTCTACACCGTGGATAGCATCGCCCCCGAAGGAGTAATCGGCAATATTGGTTTACAAAATGCCACTGATAGTTTCAATGTTCGATGTGAAATCTGGTTCGGCAATACAAAACTCTACAACAAAACAATACGCGACACTCTAAGTAGCGGTCTCAAACGAAAGTATACCTTCCCAAAACGATTCATACCCTCCTCCTTCGGCGAACACATCTTAATGATTATCGTGAAGAAAAATGGGGACCAAGTGATTGACAATGACACAGCCATCAGAAAATTCTATGTGGGCGTGAAAAAAGACGTCATGGTAAATACCGTTTACGAACCCAGCAACGGCAGCGGGTACAATTACAAGATCGATACCATGATGCCAATGGCAAATATCCAAAACATTGGGTACGACAATTCCGCAACCTTCACCGTACGATGCAGAATTTTACAAAGAACCAAAGTAGTTTACAACCAAACACAGTCCATATCCCTTCCAAAATTCCAATCCAAAATCCTCTATTGGCCAACCTATAAGTGCAGCGACACCGGTAAGTTACAAGTGGTTTTCACCACAGAACTGCTTGGCGATGCCTACAAGAAAAATGATACACAATCTCGCACAATCTATGTGAGAAAAATCGTCGACATCGGCGTGGATTCTTTAAGAAGCCCAGATGTAAATCAATTTTATACAAAAGGAAAACCCATCGGCATCAAGTTTAAAGCCTATAACGATGGTCTCGTTCCTGCTTTCAGCGTCCCCTTTTATTGCAGCATTTACGAACCAAATGGAAAACGCGTTTATTTCGATTCCACCAAATCCTATATTCAATCATTGTATGCTTTGGAACTCTCAATGACGAAGAACTTTACCCCTTCCGTACTTGGACTTCACAAAATTGTAATACGAACAAAACACTACCTAGACCTATTTACGGACAACGATTCTTTGGTTAAATTTTTCAGCGTTGGCAAACCCTACGATTTTCAAGCAATTCAAATTACAAATCCAAAACAAGGCGACGTACTTAGTCTCGGCAAACCATCAATCTCCCCAAAACTCCTTCTAAAAAACAATGGGTACTTGAAGGCAACAGGGCCTATCACATGTGAGATTTATCAAAATGGAAATCGCGTTTACTACGATGTGAAAAATTTCACGTTAGATACCTTCAAATCGGATACTGTCGTTTTTGCCCAAAGTTTCAGACCCATGAACGTTGGTACATTTAACATGATCTGTTACTCAAATTTGAATTCCGATTTAGTAAAATCCAATGATACCGCTCGGATTACTTTTTCCGCTGTTGTTGGTAAAGACGCCTTCCCATTTGCAGCCAAACTCTCCCCTGATACCAACCAATTTGATGTTGTAGACTCGCTGTTCACCGTAGCTGTAACTGTGAAGAATCAAGGTATCGATTCCATTAGAAAAGTGCTGGTAAACGTCTCCATTTTTGAAGGAGTGACAAGGACGGCCTTCATCTCTAAAGTAACCCAACTCGAGAGCAAAGGAACGGACACCCTAACTTTCGATTTGCAAAACAAATTTAGCAAAGTAGGCATCGCAGAAATTCGGATTTATACCTCGTCGTTTGAAGACCAAAACCTATATAACGATTCAATGGTAGTTCCCGTTTCGGTAAATATCACCCGAGACTTGGCATTACTATCAGCAAAACAACCCGGTTCAAACGATAAAATCATTGAAAAAGATTCTATCAGATATCCCAAGTTACAAATAGCAAATATTGCAGCGGGAAGTACTACAAAAAACACCCAAATTCGCTACAGAATCATTCAACAACCAAGCAAAACAATTCTGTTTTCGGATACATTAACGATAGCACAGATGTTGCCATTAGACACAACGTGGTTGGCTTCCCTGAAGGGACTCAATTTCAGCACCACAGGCGCCTATGTGATGGAAGCATTTATATCAAAAAGAATAGATGGAAATCCGAAAAACGATACCCTCAGATACGTCTTGCTGGTAGACCCCGTTTCAAATACACAAACATTTGGCATTCAATCCGTGGTTGCTTATCCCATACCAACGGATGACAATATCACCATTACAAATGCATTGGGTTACCAAAAATGGAACTTGTTCGATGTAAATGGAAAGTCCATCGCCACAGGAAACGTGAAATCCAATCCATTTTTCATCGATACGCGACCTTTTACTTCAGGGCTTTATATATTAAAATTGCAAGGTGAAATCGGCATGAAATCCGTGCCCATCGCCATCGCACACCCATGACAATTCAAAAATTACAATTCCTAGGATTAACAACACTCGTTGTTTTGATTTCCTCTTGTGGTAGCATTAAACCTGAAGCTCCTAGCACCGCCAATCAAGTCGTTCCAGCGAAACCTATGCCCGCTGTTGCGTCCACCATCAACGTCCCCATCAAAGTAGATTTAAAATCCTACATCAAATTGGCCGACCAATCGTTTGACAAAGATTTCGCGGGCTCAGACAAACCATGTTCAGGACTTAGATATCAGTACAAACTCAAAAGAGAACCCATACAACTTACCGGCAAGGGCAAAACCGTGTTTTTAGGATTGGATATCGCTTATGGCTTTTCCGGTGAATATTGTACCGGATGTGTATTTGACAATTGCGTAACACCACCCATCCCATTTAGCTGCGGTTGGGGCGATGAAACATTGAGAAAAGCAAAAGTCAAACTTCAAAGCGACATTGAACTCACATCAAATTATCACATAAAATCAAATACTACATTCACTGACCTAACCCCGATTGATCCATGCAGAGTCACCTTTGCAAACATCAATATCAACGATGTACTGGTAAAACAATTGAAGCCCGAACTGGGAAAATTTGCCAAAATGATTGATGTAGAAATCGCCAAACAAGATCTAAAACCGTATATATTACCTGTTTGGAAAGCCTTCCAAGCGGACATTCAAATTCCGTATACCGGCTACTTGAGATTCCAGCCACAAAGTTTAAGCATCAGTGAAATAAACATGACGGGTTCTATTCTTAATTTCAATATTGGGATTACAGCTACACCCTCAATACAAAGTAGCCCCTGGAATAAGCCAACCATTCCGCTGCCCAATTTAAGTCCGTATAAAAAAGGAAACGGTTTTGAAGTGTACACAGACCTTCGTTTGGATTACGACAGTTTATCCAAACAACTCTTTGAAATGATGAAAACAGAGAGCTTTGCTTTGGGTAAAGACAAGATCAATATTACGGCCCTAAGACTGTTCCCCGCGGGAGAGAAATTGGGTATCGAAATGGGCTTTGCAGGCACCAAAAAAGGTGTCTTCTATTTATTGGGTTCACCTCATTTTGATAATGCCAAAAATGTCTTAGCCCTGAAAAATGTGGAATACGACCTCTCCACGAAAAATGTATTGATTAAAACCGCAAAATGGCTACTCGACGAAACCATTCGCAAAAAACTAGAATCACAGATGGTTTTCGACATGTCTGAACTTGTCACACTTACCAAAAAATCAATCAATGAATCACTGAATCAAAATATGGGAAACGGCATCAAAACTCAGGGAAAGTTGAAGTCGTTGGAATTGGTTGATTGGAGTTTACAAAAAGATGCGATTTGGGTAAGAGCCAAAACACTGGGCGATATCGGCGTCCTTGTAGAATAACGGATTAGAACCCATTCAATAAAAATCAACTTACTGCACGTTGCCAATTCCATGCATCGCGCATCATCGTTTCGAGATTTCTGCTGGCCTTCCATCCCAAGACGTCGTTAACCTTGGTGGTTTCTGCCCATACCGCTACCACATCGCCATTTCTACGAGGTCCAATAATGTGTGGAACCTTCTCGCCAGTGGCAGATTCAAATGCTGCAATCACCTCCAACACAGAATAACCATCGCCAGTGCCGATGTTGAAAACCTCAAAATTATTACAACTTGGATCACCCAGTTCAACGCTGTGAGCTATTTTGTCGGCAAACAATCTCCCAATGGCTGCAACATGCGCTTCGGCCAAATCCATCACATGAATATAATCACGAATACATGTCCCGTCTGGGGTATTATAATCACCACCATGAACGGTAAGCTGAGGTCGGATTCCCGCTACCGTTTGGGTTAAATATGGGATTAGATTATTTGGCACACCCAAGGGCAATTCACCAATCAATGAAGATTCATGGGCACCCACGGGATTAAAATATCTTAAGCACTGAACTTCAAACCACGAATTGTCTTTGAGAATCACCTCACCCATCTGTTTCGTGGCACCATAGGGACTTGCCGCAGGTCTAGTGGGTGTAGATTCTTTTACAGGAACTTGCTCTGGCTCACCATATACTGTACAACTGCTACTAAAAACGAGTTTTTTACAGCCCGCATTCTGCATTACTTCTAACAACGACACCAATCCAACCACATTGTTATGATAGTACATAAGGGGTTGTTCTACACTTTCTCCAACCGCCTTGTGTGCGGCAAAATGTATTACCGCATTGGGTTGGTGAACTTTAAATATTTCCGACATCAATGCCTTATCGTTTACATCCCCTTGAATGAAATCTGGGCTATAACCAATAAGTTTCTCAAGTGCCAACAGAACCTCAATTCGAGAATTGTGCAAATTATCAATGATCACAGGCTTGTAACCTGCTTCATGCAAACAAACCACCGTATGGGAACCGATAAAACCCAATCCACCCGTTACTAAAATCTTCTTTTGCTCCATAAATATTACAATTTTATCACTTGATCATTCTCCAAGCGATATTTATCACCACTGGCAGCGCATGTTGCATCACCTTGATTATCAAAATTCAAACGATCGCCAAAAGCGCTCATCCAACCAATTTGCTGCGCTGGGTTTCCCACAACCAATGCAAAATTCGGCACATCTTTCGTTACAACGGATCCAGCACCAACAAAACAATACTCACCCAGTGTAACACCACAAATAATGGTAGCATTGGCCCCAATGGAAGAACCTCGTTTCACTTTTGTGGTCTTGTATTCCTCTTTTCGTTCAACAGGGGAACGCGGATTGGTGACGTTGGTAAAAACCATGCTAGGTCCTAAAAAACAATCGTCTTCTATGTCAACACCCGTGTAAATTGATACGTTATTTTGGATTTTAACACCCGAACCTATTTTGACATTGCTACCAACAAAGACGTTTTGGCCCAAATTGCAATTGATTCCCAATTGGGCGGTTGACATAACATGGGTAAAATGCCAAATTTTACTTCCTGCGCCAATCAAAGCACCTTCATCTACGATAGCAGACGGATGAATAAAAACAGCTGATTGCGAATCGGAATCCAACATTACAGAATCAAAGTTACAAAATCACAGGGATGTAACAGCCCTGAACAATGAATCTATTTTATTCCGAATAAGATTAATATCAAGTAACATAACCCCGCAACCAACGCACTTACAGGAATGGTAATAATCCAAGCCACCAATAGGTTGCGTGTTACGCCCCAACGAACCGCACTAAGTCGCTTGGTTGCGCCAACACCAATAATTGATCCAGTAATTGTATGTGTTGTACTTACAGGAATACCCATTTGCTCTGTCATAAATAACGTAATGGCTCCTGCCGTCTCTGCACTCACCCCTTCCAATGGTGTCACTTTTGTGATTTTAGTTCCCATTGTTTTAATAATCTTCCATCCCCCGCTCATAGTTCCGAGACCAATTGCCATGTAACAGGCTACTGGAACCCAATCTGGCAATTCACTAAACTCAGAAATATAATTATCTGCGATAAGTGCCGCACCAATAATACCCATCACCTTCTGAGCATCATTACCACCATGACCAATGGAAAAAGCAGCGCTGGATAACAACTGCAACTTTTTGAACATATTCACCATTCGGTTCGCTGTAGGTTTTTGTATCAATTCACAGTAAATGTAACTCAACATAAAAATCCCAATCACACAGAAAATACAATACAACAAAATTCTATTGTCCGCCCGATCTAATTCTTTGGCTAGATCCGATTTGGCATCTATTTTCAAACTCTTTTTGAATTTTTCAAAGTCGCCCACTTTGTCTAAACCCAACTTCAAAGACAACGCACTTGCTGTACTGTCAACTCCTGCAATATGGTAATTTCCTATGATTGGAGCACATTCCTCTAACGTGCTTTTGGCTACATTGAGTTTCGGCAAAATCGAAGCATCATAAAATGCTGATTTTTTTAATTGATCAATCTTTAACTTCTTCGAAACTATCGTTTTAACCTTATCGTTTTCAATGTACTGTAGATCAACAACCGCGGCTATTTCACCAGCAACTTTGGTGGAACCATCAGAATCAAAACTCTTTAAAAATGGCTTGCTGAGATTAAAATTACTATCTGCTTTCTCCAATTTTTCCGCAATTTTAGAATCACCCGGATTGTGTGCTAACTCCTTTTTGTATTTGTCAACCTTATAAAACTTGGCCACATTTTCCTCCAATTTGGCCTGTCTGTACGTACCGAATAAAAACCACAATCCCACGGCCGACATCAAAATGAGCAGTAATCGCCCATAAACATTTCTCTTAATGGTAACCACAGTGATAAAAATGGAAATTACCATTCCAATGAGAGGTGCCAACAAAATAAAATAAACTGTTTTGGTGATTTTATCCATTTCTACGACATCAGAAAATGGCACCCAGCCCTTCACAAAATACGCATGCGCCAATGCCGCACCCGCAAATCCACCTATCAATGTATGACTAGATGAACTTGGAATACCAAACCACCACGTAAGCAAATTCCAAAATATCGCGGCAACCAAACCCGCTAAAATTACCGGCAACGTGATGTAATTATCAATTACCGTTTTGGCAATTGTGTTTGCTACCGCATGATCCTTGAAAATAAAAAACGCTACAGAGTTGAACAATGCCGCCCACAATACCGCCTGCAATGGAGTAAGTACTTTTGTACTTACAACCGTAGCAATCGAATTCGCCGCGTCGTGAAAACCATTGATGTAATCAAACACCAATGCCAATACAATTATCACTATAACAAGGGTCGACATGATCTATTGTATTCTACTATCGATTAAGCGTATTTAACAATAATGGTTTCAATCACATTTCCCACATCTTCACATTTATCTGTAGCAACCTCCATAACCGTATAAACTTCGCGCTTACGAATGAGTTCCTTAAAGTCGTTTTCTACCTCAAACAAATTCTTGATACTCATATCGAATACATTGTCTGCATGATTTTCGAAACTATTGATACGCACCAAGCACTCCATGATTTTCTCCGGGCGCTTCAATTCTCTCAATTGCATCACTGCCTTTCCCACTTCCGCAGCACTTTGCATGATAATCTCTGCTAAGCTTTGAATTCCTTGCTCGTTTGGACTTACTCCGTGAAACTGCATTTTTTTACAGGAAGCATGGATATAATCTGCAACATCATCCATGGCTGATGCCAAATAATGAATATCCTCACGATCAAATGGTGTAATAAAATTCTTGCCTAATTCAGTAAAAATATTATGCGTGATTTCATCATTCTTATGTTCAAAATCTTCAATTTGCTTACTGATTTTTAATCGAATATTTGGGTCCGACTCATAAACATATTGATGCAATAATTTACCCATCTCGGTTACGTTCTGAGCAGTTTGCTCAAAAAGACTATAAAACACCTTGTCTTTCGGTAAAAAAATACTCAGAATATTGTTTAATGCCATGGTAATGCTATTATTTTAGTTACTACAAAATTACCACGAGCCAGAGCAAGAAAAAGGCGTTAATCCATGTTTAACACAAAGTTAACATTGGCGGTTTTCCGGAGGGTTAAGCGATTTATAGGCCGACTGTAATCTTTGAGTTAAAGACAATATCTGAATCTCAAAATCCCGATACTCTGATGCACTAATTAACCCCATCGATTCTACGGCCTGCAAATAGCTCATTAGCCGCAAACAACGTTGATACGCATCATAAATTTGACCCTGGGTTGCCAACACACCCCCTGATTGTATCAATTTTGCCGCTTTTAACATTTCCTCGCCCAGCTTCACAAATTCAGCCGATTTCATGCGATGCACGGTTTCAATGGTGTTGATTCCCAACTGCCATGCCATGTCTTCGTAACTCTTAATTTCCATGGATGCAATTTCACACCCATCAATAAAAACAGTTGTGCCCGAAACGGATATAAACGTTTATATCCGTTTCGGGCACAACCGAAAAAACTCAATAATATTATTTCAAAATATCACGAGATATAACCACACGCTGTACTTCGCTGGTTCCCTCGTAAATCTGTGTAATCTTAGCATCACGCATCAATCTCTCCACGTGATACTCTTTCACATATCCATATCCTCCGTGAATTTGAACCGCCTCAACAGCCGTCTTCATCGCCACCTCAGATGCAAACAATTTTGCCATTGAACTCGCACGATCATAATTCAAGTGCTGGTCTTTCATCCATGCTGCCTTCAAACACAACAAACGCGCCGCCTCAATCTCAGTTGCCATATCTGCCAATTTGAATGCAATAGCCTGGTGATTCATGATCTCAGTACCAAATGCTTTACGCTCTTTTGAATATTTCAACGACAACTCATAAGCGCCACTGGCAATACCCAAAGCCTGCGAAGCAATTCCAATTCTACCACCACTCAACACCTTCATCGCAAACTTGAAACCAAATCCATCTTCGCCAATACGATTCGCCTTAGGAACTTTTACGTCCTGAAACATAATACTATGCGTATCACTTCCACGTATTCCCAATTTGTCTTCCTTCTTGCCAACAGTTACACCGTCCCAAGCCTTTTCAACGATAAATGCGTTGATGCCCTTATGCTTCTTTTCTACATCGGTTTGAGCAATTACCAAATAATAGCTGGCAGAATTTCCATTGGTGATCCAGTTTTTAGTACCGTTCAACAAATAATGATCACCCATGTCAACCGCAGTTGTACGCTGACTTGTAGCATCACTACCCGCCTCTGGCTCACTCAATAAAAATGCTCCAATTTTCTGACCACTCGCCAACTCAACCAAGTATTTCATTTTTTGCTCCTCGGTTCCATACTCCTCTAAACCCCAACATACCAAAGAGTTATTTACACTCATACAAACACTCGCAGAAGCATCCACCTTCGAAATTTCTTCCATCGCCAATACATATGAAATGGCATCCATTCCGCCACCACCATATTTTGGGTCAACCATCATTCCCATGAAGCCCAACTCACCCATTTTTTTGATTTGCTCGTAAGGGAATCTCTGCTCGTTATCGCGCTCGATTACACCTGGCAATAATTCGGTTTGAGCAAAATCACGTGCCGCTTGCTGAACCGCCAAATGCTCTTCGCTTAATTCAAAATCCATCATATTTTTCTTATTTATTATTACAAAATTAAACCAATTACTGATTGTCTCGCCATTCGTATACCCACTGCGCCTGTATCATTTCCAAATGACCTTCATTGCTCTCCTCCCTTGTACCCGCAAAATTGGGGGTCTCCAAAACCCACTCCAACAAATCGGTAAATCGGATCCTATAAATTTTAGCCTCGTTAAAGTCATCTCCAAATCGCTCATAAAGCTTCATCGCAATGTCTTCGTAATCAGTCCATTGAATTGGTGGTTCGTACATTCTCTTTCTTTTAGTGTCCTATAATTCCGCTTTGATCCGGTACGATAACTACGATGTCTCCACCGCCCGTTAACCTACATTGACAGGCCAAACGACTGTTGTATCTCGGATTTCGTGCACGATCTACATATTCTTCCTCCCTATCACTCATCTCCGGTAAAAAATCCTCACCTTGCTCAATGTAAACATGACAAGTACTACAACCGCAAACCCCACCACAATTGTGGTTTAGGTGAATATCATGATCAAGAGCCACATCCAAAATAGATTCGCCCTCAAACATTTTCACCTCCATCGATGCACGATTTTTCTCTTCAAATTGAAATGTAATCTTGCCCATATCAAATGCAAAATTAATACTTCGCAACCGCATTGCTTCACCAATTTGTGGAAATAGTACGACCAATTTTTGTATCTTTGCAGTCTCGTTCTATGATATCAAGAAGATTGGTGCGCATCAAAGCCCTTCAGGCACTTTACTCCTATCAACAAGGAGGAAATACAGAAAATGTTCCTTTGCAGAACCTAAATCCTTCTCAGCAAGAACATTATCAAAATACCTTAACTACTCTTACCGATAGCATCAACCAGAGCTACGACTTTTTCCTTTTTCTTCTCGATTTGCCCTTTCAACTGTCTACCTACTTGTTGGAAAAACAAACCTTGGAAAAGTCCAAGTTTTACCCCGATCAATCTAAAATTCGCGATCTGTCGATTTTAGACAGAATGCCATTGGTTAAATACCTGCATCGCGCTGTAGAAGACAATAAACGAAAGAACTTTCCCTTTGATTGGAGTGAACTCGTAGGACAATTCGATCAATACTATGAATGGATGCAAACCTGGGAGTTTGTCAAAGACATTAACATCTTCGATGCGCCCACATTCCAACAACAACAAGCATTTCTGGAAGAATTCTACGCAAACCTATTCGAAACAAAAGAATCGTTTTTTGATAATCTAAACGATTATTATTCTGGTTGGTCAGACGACGAACTATATACCACCCGCGAAATAGAAAAAACAATTCAAGGAGCCAAAGACAATGGCACAGTACCAGTCCCCGAAAAACCCAATCACAGCTCCGAGGAAATTGAAATGGCAAATCAGCTTTTTACAACTACATGTAAAAATAGCAAGTTGTACGAATCTCAAGTAGCCGAGATTTCAGACAATTGGGACCCATCGCGAATCGCAATCATGGATCTTCTCATTATCAAATTGACCCTAACCGAGTTTTTGCATTGTCCAACAATTCCCGTCAAAGTAACCATCAACGAATATTTGGAAATCACAAAAAACTATAGCACACCCAACAGTTCTCGTTTCGTAAATGGTGTTCTCGATAAACTGCGCATCGTGATGGAGTCTCAAGGACTCATTCAAAAGAGTGGTCGCGGTCTACGAGATAAATAATCGCATTTATTTGTAAATTGTTCTAGAACAATCCTATCTACTTCTGATTGCCCAATGACCTAGCCATCAAGGCTTCGTGTATCGTCAATACTTGTTCTTCCAATACTACATTGCCATCATTGTTTATTAGATAGTCGCATCGTTCTGCCCAATCCTCCTGCGGCATTTGTGAATTTATTCGGAGTTTAACGTTTTCCTCGCTCCCCCCGTCACGGTCAATTACCCTTTTCAAACGCAACGACAGTGGCGCCATCACTCCAATAACCAAATCCACAGTTTTGTCTGCCCCCGATTCAAATAAAATCGCGGCCTCTTTTATGACATAGGGTTTACCCTCCACTCTTTTCAAATCACACCATTCCTTGAAATTGGCAAATACACGTGGGTGCACAAGATTGTTCAACGCAGCGCGCAACTCGGGATCCCGATAAATCGAATCAGACAACACCTGTCTCACCAATCTTCCATCACTATCATAAGAAGCATCACCAAACAACGCTATCACACCTTGCTTGAGGGTGGAATCTGTTTGATACAATTCCTTAGCCATGGCATCGGCATAATAAACGTCTACGCCCAACCCCTCAAAGATTTTACAAACAGTGGATTTGCCACTGCCAATGTTTCCGGTGACTCCAACAGCCAGCAAAAGCGACCTTATTTTGCGTCTTCAGACGCTGATTGTGGATAGGCGGCCTGCGTATATTCCATGCTTACGGCAGATTTTTCGATTTTCGCCTTGCCTTCTTCCATTTCAATCACAAAGTGTGTATCCGCAACTACTCCGATTTTTCCATGGATACCACCAGTTGTTACAACGCGATCGCCTTTCTTTAAACTCTCCATATACGCCTTGGCTTTCTTTTGCTTGCGCATTTGTGGCCAAATCATAAAAACAAAAAATACGGCCATGATGAGTAACATCATAACCATTTGCGATCCGCCACCTGATTGTGCTTGTAGTATATTCATAGTAATTTTTTTAATGTGCATGTTCGTCGCCCCCGCCGTTCAACTCCTCTTCTGAAACCGACCCCGCCGGTGCGATTACGTTCGCTTTGAATTTTAATACCACCTCAGCGGTTTTGCTGTTTTCAAACTGAACCGTAATACTCTTTTCATTCAAAATACCCGCCGGTCCGCCGCGCGAAGAACTATTAAATGTTGCCGTTACCTTGCCCGTTTTCCCGGGTCCAATCACTTCATGTGAATATTCCGGAGTGGTGCAACCACATTGAGCGGTTACATTGGAAATACTCAACGGTGCCTCGCCAACGTTTGTAAAAACATACGTGTGCTGAACCATTTCTCCGTCTTTCACATCGCCAAACATAAACGTGGTGTCCTTAAATCGAACATCGCCCAATGGACCCTGATGCGTGTTCTTTGGTTGTTCTGCACTCGCCGTATTATTCTCGATATCGTCTGTATCAAATTCGCTCTGACCGCAAGAAAATAAGACCAAACAAATGACTGATAATGATAAAAATAATTTACGCATATTCAAAAGTAACAACTTGATTATTAATCTCTAAAACTCGGTTTTCTTTTGTTCAAAAAAGCATCCGTACCCTCTTTAAAGTCTGCTGTCTCAAAAGCTTCTCCAAATTCATAAATTTCTCGCTGCATTCCATTCACATTCGGACGGAAATAATCATTTACACATTTGATCACCTTGTTTACAGCACTCGGGCTCTTTCCGATAATCTTCGATAACATTTTTTTGCTTTCTTCAATCAAATCGGATTGTTCTACCACCTTGTTTACCAACCCCAAATGCAAAGCCGTTTGAGCATCTATCGCATCACCCGTTAACAACAATTCCAAGGCCTTTCCCTTTCCAACCAATTGAACCAATCTCTGCGTACCGCCGTAACCTGGAGGAACACCCAAGTTGACTTCGGGTTGACCGAACTTGGCGTTGCTGCTAGCAATTCGCAAATGACAAGCCATAGCCAATTCACATCCACCACCCAAAGCAAAGCCATTCACAGCAGCCAAAACCACCTTGGTTCCATTTTCGATGGCGTTCATTACATCATGACCATCCGCACTCATTCTCGTCGCTTGCTCAATGTTGAAATGAACAAATTCTGAAATGTCCGCACCGGCCGCAAAAGCCTTTTCGCCAATGCCAGTCAAAATCATCCCATGAACATCCGGAGCGCTCTGTGCCTCGTCAACTACATGCTTAATCTCTTTTAATGTCTCCAATGTGAGTGCATTCAATTTGCTCTCCCTATTAATCTGAATGATTAAAATGTTATCCTCGAGTGTGGTTAAAATATTATTGTAAGCCATGTTTGATTTTTAACTTCGATTTTCTGATGCCCAATTTTCAATGTACGATGCGATTTCGCCCATGCTAGTGCCCGGAGGAAACAACTTTGCAACACCAATACCGTTTAAAGCCTCCACATCTGCATCCGGAATAATTCCACCCCCAGTGAGCAAAACATCGTCCATGCCCTTGTCTTTCATTAAGTCCAATATCCTTGGAAACACTGTGTTGTGAGCCCCGGACAAAATGCTCACCCCAATGGCGTCAACATCCTCCTGAAGCGCGGTTTGAACCACCATTTCCGGCGTTTGGCGCAATCCTGTGTAAATTACCTCCATCCCAGCATCTCGCAATGCAGTCGCGATAACCTTAGCTCCACGATCGTGACCATCTAAGCCAACTTTTGCAATCAACACCCGAATTGGTCTGTTTAATTTGTTACCCATGGTTTTTGATACAACAAAAATACATATTCATGGTCGTTCCGTCACCAATTCGCCGCCCACATAATAAACCGTCTTTTGACTCGTGTCCATTTTTAAACAAACATCCAGGTCCGATTCGGCATGCATGCTCTGAAAACGCTGAACATGATTCGCATCAGACAAAAAACCAGAAACATCACTTTTCGCTTGGTTCCACAAATGAATCGCGGCTCTTGTAGCATCATCCGCAACACCCGCACCCATGCTAATCAACTTTGTCGCCATTGCCCCGGCCAACAAGGTATCTTCCAAATTGAACAACCCCTTCCAACCCGAACAAAACAAATAAACATCACCCTCTTCCTTCATTATCGATTTGCAGGTAACCTCGCAATTTAAAAAAGCGCCCACATAAACTACATTCGCCATTTTACAGAGACTCAAAGCATGTGTGCCATTGGTTGTTGTCATCACAACAGATTTTCCATTCACTTTTTCTTTGGTAAACTCTTGCGGTGAGTTGCCAAAATCAAACCCTTCCACCTTATACCCGTTTCTCTCACCCGCCATCATGTGGCCCTTTTCACCCCAAGATTTCGCCTCATCAAGACTCGCTACGGGAATCACATTTCTCGCACCGTTTTCCAACATAACCACCATGCTCGTTGTAGCCCGAAGCACATCGATCACCACGATCTGTTTCTCTACAACCGCTTCGGAATACAGTGAAAACAATTCCGGTGTTAAAATCGTATAAATGTTCTTCATGTGTTTGTATAATTCATAGCAAAGCCCGCTCCCAAAGTACAATACTGAAGTATACCCTCAACTGCCCTAGGAATTGTTATGTCAAGCGCCGACTTTTCTTCATCCTTCCATTTCCCTAAAACAAAATTCACCTGTTCGCCCGTTCTAAAATCGCTGCCAATGCCAAATCTCAATCGAGAATAATTCTGCGTATTTAAACTTGCTTGCACGCTTTTCAAACCGTTGTGTCCACCATCACTTCCCTTCGTTTTTAGCCTCAATTTCGCAAGTGGCAAGGCCAAATCATCAGTAACAACCACAATGTTCTCAAGCTTGATTTTCTCGGCTTGCATCCAATATGAAACCGCCTTCCCACTTAAGTTCATATATGTATTTGGCTTCAACAAAATGAGTTTTCTCCCTTTGTGCGATACTTCGCAGATCCAACCGTGTTTTACCGCCGCCCAACTTCCTTCAAATTTTTTTGCCAACGCATCAACTACATCAAAACCGATGTTGTGTCGCGTGTTGTCATATTCATCCCCAATATTCCCTAATCCTATTATCAAAAATTTCATGGTCTCTGTTTTTACTTATGGACGATTACCCTGGTTTGATTGCTCAACATGGACGCTCTTCGGGCGGGAATTACAGCACTCAACGCGCCCAAAGCTATGTTTAACGCGAAAATTATTGCAATATCCCAAGAACGCAATTCTACCGGATACGAAATATTAAATGTCCCTTGGGTTTGAACAACCCCAGTTTTTTGTTGTAACACAACCAACAATATACCCAGCCCTATTCCGATTAAACTTCCACAAATACTCACCCAAACCCCCTCCCAAAACACAATCCAACCAACCATCGTCTCTTCCATTCCTAAATTTCTAAACAAAATAAAATCATTGCGCTTGTCTAAAACCATCAAAGTCAAAGCTCCCACCAAATTGAAAGAAATCAACATCAATACAAACGTTAAAATGGCAAACGAAATCCACTTTTCGGTGTTGAACATCTTATACATGATCGGGTGTTGTTGCTGTTGGTTTTGAACCTTTAACTCCCTACCCGTTATCTCCTGTAGATCATTTTGTAAATCAAACATTTTACCGCTACTCGATCGCACAAAACCATTCACGCGAATTTCTAACGCTGTGGCCTCCTTCTGTGGATCCAAATCATAAAGATAACCCGCTTCCTTCGCTGAAATAAAAACCGTATGGTCGTTTTCTTCCTCCGGAAGTTGAATAATTGCCGAAGGGATAAAAACCTGTGTTTTCAATGCGTCCGCACTGTGTATTCCCGCCGCCTTGTCCACAACCAGCAATGAAATTGGCTCATCAATCTTACCCACGCCAAGGCGATAAACCAACCCTTCAGACAACAGCGCCATCGACGAAACACCTCCAAAGGAATCGCGCTGCGCATCGTATAGCGAAGGCTTTCCGGCCGTTATCAAAGAATCAATTTGAATGCGTTTAAAAAAATTCTCGTCAACCCCCACCACTTTGCAAACCGTTTGTTGGTCGCCGTATTGCAGAATTGACTTACCTTCAATTGTCTTCGAAACAACCTCAACCCCAGGGGTCTTTTTTAATTTGGTCATCGTCTGTTGCGAAACGAAAAACGACTTTCCCTTTACTGCAGTGATTTTAAAGTCGGGATCTGATTTTTGATACGATGAAAAAATGGAAGTTTCGAAACCGTTTAGCGCACTCATCAAAACAACAAGAGCCAAAGCACCCACAGAATACCCCAAAAGCGAAATACCCGTAATGATATTTACAACGGTGGGGTTGGACTTAGAAAAAAAATATCTACGCGATATGTGAAAAGAAAGTTTGATGCTATTGCTTGATTTTATTCACAACAAATATCCATCAAAAAACTATTCGTTGTCCGTTTTGGGTGTGTTCAATGATTTTAGGAGGTCTTCCATTTTGGAAACATAATCCAACGTGTCGTCCTCATAGAAATGAACCTCGGGCATCTTCTTCACACTATTCCTCAATCGCTGAGCCAAGGCATGCCTAATTTCTTTGTTGCACGCACTCAGCTGTGCCATAATTGCTGCCCTATTCGGATTGTTGTATAGGCTTAAATATACTTTCACGTGTCCCAAATCAGGACTTACAAGAACGTTGCTAATCGTCACAAAAGCACCGCCAAGCCAATCGTTCTTTTTGATGTTAAACAACTCGCTTAAATCGCGTTGAACCTGTTTTCCAAATTTCTCCTGTCTCAAACCCATGTCGCAAAGATACAACCGAGATTACATCAAAAGCGAACGCAAGGCAAGCTCGTAACCGACAAGGCCCAAACCCGATATCATTCCCTTAGCAGAGGCCACCAAAAGGTCGGTACGACGTTCAACCTCTCTTGAATAGATATTACTAATATGTACCAAAATCACAGGCTTTGAAATGGCTTTGATTGCATCTGCAATCGCAATGCTAGTATGAGAGTAAGCCGCCGCGTTCAATATTATTCCTTTGCAAGAATCTGAACAATCTGCCGCCTGCAAAAAATTCACAATTTCTCCTTCAACGTTGCTTTGATTATATCCGATTTCAACCCCAACATATCGCTCCCGCAAACCCATTAAAAAATCCTCAAACGTTTGATCTCCGTAAATATCAGGCTCTCTGTTTCCCAATAAATTAAGATTGGGCCCGTTGATAATTTCTATCTGCACCATATCACAAAGGTAGCACGGGAAAAGTTTTTCAACGACTTCGCTTTTTATTCAAGATTTTTGCAAACGAAACGATGAATAAACCCTTGGTCTTAATTACTGGAGCAACCGGCTTTTTGGGTTCACACCTTTGTTGCTTGCTATTAAAACAGGGCTACCGGGTTCATGCTATTCGAAGAAACCCCAACAGTGAAGGCCTGTTTCCCAGGGTTCACGAATTCTATCAACTGCCCTCCAGCTTTCAACCCACTTGGATAACCGGCGATATTTTAAATGTGGACGATATAATTTCTTCGCTCAATGGTGTTTCCGTTGTTTTTCACTGCGCCGCACTCGTATCGTTCGCCAACAAAGACAAACAGCGTTTGATGGAACACAATGTGGTTGGAACTCGTAACATCGTGAACGCCTGTCTACATTCGGGAGTAAAGCAAATTGTTTATGCCAGTTCTGTTGCCGCTCTGGGAAGAGCTACGGGTGATGATGGCCCAATTTCTGAAGATTCCATTTGGGTTGATAGCAAATACAATAGTCGCTATGCCATTAGCAAATACTTGGCAGAACAAGAGGTTTGGAGAGGACAAGAAGAGGGGCTTCAAGTCACAATGGTAAACCCCGGGATTATTCTAGGATTTGGCGATGGTAGTACTGGATCAAATTCCATTTATCAAATGATTAAAAAGGGACAACCCTTTTACCCTGTAGGAAGCAACGGTTTTGTTGGGGTGGAAGATGTGGCCAAAATGATGCTCTATCTGTTTGAAAATGAACGCTGGGGTAAGAGATTTTTATGTGTTGCCGAAACCATCGAATATAAAAAGTTGTTTTTTCAATTGAGCGAAGCAATGGGTCAAAAACTGCCTAAAATTGCTCTTGACGGCTCTCTTTTGTGGATTTCTTATCAAATCGCAAGAGCAGCAGAGTTGTGTAAAATAC
>DDYM01000002.1:3616-7730 GCA_002347985.1 Bacteroidetes bacterium UBA2234 | reverse complement strand
GATAATCTTCTTGAAGGATTTCAATACACCCCCGTACGTGCAGTAAATTATTATGCCCTTTTAGCACTTGGACTTCTTCATAAAGATCTAATCAACCAAAACAATTAATACCTTTGCAAACAATGAAATTTGGCGTTGTAATTTTTCCCGGATCCAACTGCGATAACGACCTAATTAAGGTTTTAGAAACGTACACCAAAGAGCCGGTTCTCAAGCTTTGGCACAAGGACACGGACACCCAAGGCTGTACGCACATTTTTATTCCTGGCGGTTTCTCCTACGGCGATTATCTGAGAAGCGGTGCAATTGCAAAACTCTCTCCCATGATGAATAGCGTTGCTCAACACGCAGCAAACGGGGGCTTTGTGATGGGTATTTGCAATGGATTTCAAATTTTGTGTGAAAGCGGCTTGTTGCCAGGAGCACTGTTGCGTAACACCAACATGAAATTCAACTGTAAAAATGTGTTTTTAACACCCGGCAATACCGATTTGATTGCAACCCAGAATATTCAGCAGAACCAAGTGCTTTGTGTACCTATCGCACACGGTGAGGGCCGTTTTTATTGCGACGAAGAAACCCTCAATTCCATAGAGGAAAATGGTCAGGTGTTTTTTAGATATTGCGATGAAAACGGAAATATCACAAACGAGTCCAACCCCAACGGATCATTGAATAATATTGCCGGAATTTGCAATTCAACGAAGAATGTTTTTGGTATGATGCCCCATCCCGAAAGATGCGCAACAGAATATCTATTAAATACCGATGGACGATTGGTGTTCGATAGTTTTATTCTAGGCGTTGGCGCTTCGGTTTAATTCGATTCCGCCCCCATCTGATTTTTGGTCGGTTTTTCTGTAACATTTGTCTGAGTTTTATTTTTTTCTACAACAATTTGGGGGATTTCTGCGTCTATCGTGTATTAGGCTTTATACACTTGGAAGATCATGAAAACAGCGACAAAAAACCACGGAAAAGGATTGCCAATTCGTAAAATTGTTCCTAGACAACACACCGATCGTGGTGCATCTCAGAGTGCAGCGGGTGTTTAAATTTGAGTTTCTTTCAGTCGCTCCGCATTTTCCGCAACTTGAAGCGCATTCAATATTTCCTGAATATCACCATTTACGATCGCCGACAAATTGTATAAAGTCAAACCAATGCGATGGTCCGTTACCCTTCCCTGGGGATAATTATACGTTCTTACTTTAGCGCTTCGATCGCCCGTACTTACAAGCGTTTTTCTTCTCGATGAAATCGCTTCGATGTGTTTGGCGTATTCTATCTCATACAATTTCGTCGCTAACATTTTCATCGCCTTTTCTCGGTTACCCAGCTGATTCCTTTCGGTCTGACAAATAACTACCAAACCCGTAGGTATATGAGTAAGTTGAACTTTTGTTTCTACCTTGTTTACGTTCTGTCCGCCTGCGCCGCCGGAACGACTTGTTTCCATTTTTACATCCGCCGGGTTTAATTGAACATCTACTTCATCCGCTTCTGGCATAACCACAACACTAACGGCTGATGTGTGAATTCTTCCCTGACTTTCCGTCGCCGGTACCCTTTGAACTCGGTGAACACCGCTTTCATATTTCAAAACCCCATATGTGCCTACAAACGGTACCTCAAAAATGATTTTACTATAACCCCCGGCGGTTCCCTCTGTTTCGTCAACCACATTGATCTTCCACCCTTGGTTTTCACAGTATCGCTGATACATTCTGAACAAATCTCCTGCAAATATTCCAGCTTCATCACCCCCTGTTCCCGCACGAATTTCTACAACGGCTGGCTTTGCATCTTCTGGGTCTTTTGGCAACAACTGTATTCTTATTACTTCCTCCAATGGCGCCAACTTCGGCTCAAGATCGTCGAGTTCGTCCTTAGCCATGTCGCGCAATTCCTTGTCCTTTTCGTTTTTTAGAATATCCTTCGCTTCAGCGATGCGATGAAAAAGGTTTTTGTACTCAAAATATGATTCCACGATTTCTTCTAGGTCTCTATATTCCTTGTTCAATTTCGTAAATCGTTTCACATCACTAGAAATCTCAGGACTGCTTAATAGCAACTCTATTTCTTTAAAATGTGCATATACCGCTTCTAATTTTTCTAACATATGAAATCAATAAAATCCTTTTAAAAACCTATACGCCTTGGGTGGACCATTT
The DNA here is from genome assembly GCA_002347985.1 of Bacteroidetes bacterium UBA2234. Taxonomy (GTDB): domain Bacteria; phylum Bacteroidota; class Bacteroidia; order NS11-12g; family UBA955; genus UBA955. The sequence goes on along the minus strand of DDYM01000002.1, from coordinate 5,556 downwards.
CTTTAATTGTAATTCAGTGCCATCGAAAACAGCATACTGACTTCCGTGCAACCACTCTCCCAAATTGATGTATCTACAACCATCACCCAAATCAATATCTAACACCAAATGCCTATGTCCAAAAATGAAATACTTGGGCTTTTGTGTTTCGCAAGAGGCCAAATATTGATGACAAAACTGTGTTAAATGCTCATTCGAATCTCCCAAATAATTATCTTCTTTTGGATTTTGCGATAGTCTACTTTTTCTACTCAATTTATGAGCAAAAGAAACTCCAATTCCCGGATGAATCATCGCAAATGCTTTTTGGGCGAATTTTGACAAAAACACCTTTTTCATCCATTTATAGCTTGTATCGCCAGGACCTAAACCATCACCATGGTGCAAATAACAAAGCTCTTGACCCAATTTAATTGTGATTGCATTTTTTACAACAACAACCCCGCACTCATTTTCAAGATATTTTCCAACCCACAAATCATGATTGCCGGGAAATAAATAAACGGGTATTCCCGAGTCTGTTATCTCACAAATTGCAGCTAAGAATCTAACAAATCCCTTGGGTACTACTGTTTTATATTCAAACCAAAAATCAAAAACATCGCCCAGCAAATAAATAGCAGATGCGTCTTTAGAAATCGTCTGTAACCATTTTACTATTGACTTTTCCCTTTCTAAAGATCGCTCCACATTGGGCATACCCAAATGAAAGTCACTGGCAAAGTATATTTTTTTTCCTGTTGTCAATCAATTTCTAATTAAACCCCTGAAAATTGCGACAACAATCGTTTATCGTTGACAAAGAGGTCTCGAATATCATTAATGCCGTATTTCAACATTGTAATCCTATCGATTCCCATTCCGAAAGCAAAACCCGTATACTCTGAAGAATCAATATTACAGGCTTCTAATACATTTGGATGCACCATTCCGCAGCCCAAAACTTCTAACCAGCCCGTACCTTTCGTAAGACGTCGATTTTCTTCTGTTTCTAAACCTGCCCAAATATCCATTTCTGCGCTTGGTTCAGTGAAGGGAAAATAACTCGACCTAAATCGCACTTTTGTGCCTTCACCAAAAAATTGCTGAACGAAATAATACAATGTCTGCTTCAAATCTGCAAAACTTACCCCTTTGTCAATATACAATCCCTCGATTTGATGAAAGAAACAATTACTTCTCGCACTCACTGCTTCATTTCTGTATACTCTACCTGGCATCACCAATCGTAACGGTAATTTCCCTTTTTCCATCTCTCTTATTTGCACGGAACTCGTATGTGTTCTAAGAACATGCTCGGCGATAAAAAAAGTATCTTGCATATCTCTCGCTGGATGATCTTCCGCAAAATTTAATGAAGCAAAATTGTGTTTATCATCTTCGATTTCGGGACCCTCTGCCAAATCAAAACCCAAAGAAAAAAATATCTCCAACAACCTATCCTCTACGATGCGTAGCGGATGAAATGAACCCGGACTTTCTTGGTAAACTGGTAATGATGTATCTGATTTCTTTTTTTGATTTAAATCAGAGCTGCTTTCTGATTCCTTTTGCAATTGATAAATTTCTTCAGCTCTTTGCTTTAACACATTCAACTGGGCACCTACCAACTTCTTTTGTTCATTTGGAATCGTTTTGAATTCGTCGAACAACTGAGTAATGATACCTTTTTTTGACAAATAGAGTAATCGGAATGATTCAGCGTTATTGTCTTTGCTAAAAACAAAATCATTTACCTTATTCAATATTTCCGTTATTCTGTCAACCATACTACAAATCTAAAGATTGATGTTTGTTTTATTCGCTTTGTGATCATTTCTAATTTCCAACAATCCACGATTCCCTTCAGAGCTATAGTAATAATATAAATTATAAATTTAGAAAAAAGGTATTACGTAGTATATAGTATAGCTATGTTGATATCGTGATAACTTTGCATT
>DDYM01000002.1:1594-3530 GCA_002347985.1 Bacteroidetes bacterium UBA2234 | reverse complement strand
GATGTTATTTGAATGTTATACCCGTATTAAAACTATTAATTTCAGGTAATATTAACGTATTGTCGAGCTTACTACTGACTATAACACTGTTTTTAGGTTTGAATATCATTTCTCTGTTATCCAGCGGTATTTGATTCTGGTAGTCAATAATATTGGGAGATAAAGAGTTATTGGTGTTGAGGTTGGGTATCCATGACATAATATTATAACTTCCTTCGGGTAGATAAAAGCTGTCTGATGAGTTACCTTCGACCTTTACAATGAATTGAGATAACCCAATATCAATTGAATTGTATATGGTGTATTTGTTTGGATTTCTTATGGTTAAGAGTCCTGTTTTAATTTTCTTTTTATTGGTTTGTGCGCTGTTGTTGTAATTGTAATGGTAGGGAGTTTTTACAACTATTGTATCTAATGAACTATTGATTGTATAGTATTGATGATTTATTGAAGGTGAAGTATTGATCCTGGTCAGCAACGTGAAACTGTCGATGCGAAGTGCCTTTCTTATTTCATCAATATTTTCTTTGGTAATAAATAAGCTGTCTCGATAGAAACTCTTTATTTTATTATTTTCAAACCAAAGTTTACTTATTCTAGGTTCTGTAATTAAGTACAAGCTGTCTTTGTATTTAAATGCCGATTTATAATTTTTATTTTTATTAACGTTTGATACAACGAGTGTATCGGCATTATTATTATTTATTACCAGGCAATTGGCTTTTTCATTTTGCGCTACTTGATAATCATTGTCTTCATAGATTACGAATAAAACATGTAGACTGTCAGTTAAACCATGGAATCGGTAATTGATATTATCCTGGGTTGTCGGGAGATAAATTAATTCGTTAATGAACGGTTTGGTTGAATAAGTATATCTATTAAGATCTCTTATAAAAACTTTCTTTTTTGTTTTAATATCATCCTTCGGTAAATTTACAATGAGTTCGCCTGTGTCATTTTTTAATAACAATGCAGGTTGACTAACAGGATTATTTTCATTCAGATCAATTACAAAACCATTGAGATAAATAGTATTGGTAACCTTGCTAGTTTCAATGTCAATGCGGTTTCTTTTAATGCTGGTGCTTGGCGTAATAGCAGTAGTTAATATAGGTGATACTATAACACTGTTTTTGGTTTGAATATTTTCACTGAATTGTATTCGAACAATCTGTTTTTCGCCTTTGTCAATATTTGAGACGCTTATTATAATAGGTTTAGTGGTGTCCTTTTCACCGCCTAAAGGAGGTACGGGATTAGCACATCGTGTGAGCACAATCAGGCAAAACCACGCTGTGATTAAAACGGTTGAGTTTATTATGTATTTGATATGAGTCAACGAGTTACAAATAACAGGTTAGGTTTATTATCGACCTAAGTGGATCAGTAGAACTTGTATGTCTGCGGGACTAACACCGCTGATTCTAGTTGCTTGTCCCAGTGTCTGTGGTTTAGATTTGCTCAATTTTTCTCTAGACTCGTGGCTCAAACTGGTAATAAGGTGGTAGTTGTAATTGCTAGGTATTGGCGTGTCTTCCAATCTTTGAACCTTTTGCGCCAATTCAATTTCTTTGTCGATGTAAGATTGATATTTGATTTTTATAGACGCGCGCTCTTTCGATGCGTCACTGAATTGTGATATAGCGTTTCCGATATTGGGTATCTTTTCTAAATGCTCCAATTCAATTTGTGGGCGTAGAAGTAGTTTGTTGGCTCTTTGTTTTTCTGATATTTCAGTTACATCTGATGGCAGATAACTTTTGAGTTCTTCTGGTGTAACGTTTGTATCGCAAAGTAATTGTCTTATTTGTTCGGCGTCTTTATTTATTTTATCGAGCTCCGACATTCGGTCTTCTTTGGCCAATCCAATCTTGTATCCAAGCGGTGTAAGCCTCTCGTCAGCGTTGTCTTGTCTTAAGCTGATACGATATTC
>DDYM01000002.1:0-1508 GCA_002347985.1 Bacteroidetes bacterium UBA2234 | reverse complement strand
GCTTCTTCGTAGCCCGTTGTACCATTTATCTGACCCGCGAAGTATAGACCACTAACATTTTTAGTTTCGAGGGTGTTTTTGAGCTGGGTAGGCTGAAAATAATCGTATTCAATTGCGTATCCAGGCCTGAATATTTTGGCATTTTCGAAACCCGGAATTAACCGCAATGCCTTTGTTTGAACGGCCTCCGGAAGGGATGTGCTAAATCCATTCACGTAGACCTCAACCGTATTCCACCCTTCGGGTTCAACAAAAATTTGATGTCTGTTCCTTTCGGCAAATCTGTTTATTTTATCTTCAATGCTGGGGCAATATCTTGGACCCAAACCTTGTATGCTTCCATTATACATTGGGCTGTCTTCAAACCCTGTCCTTAGAACATCATGAACATCCTCGTTTGTATATGTAATATGACATGAACGCTGTTCTAGAAGTGGCTTAGTTGCAGTAGAGAAGCTAAATTTTGACGGTAGTGAATCCCCAGCCTGTTCTTCCATCTTGCTGTAATCGAGCGACCTGCCATCAACACGCGGGGGGGTGCCCGTTTTCATTCGGCCTGTAGTAAATCCGAGCTCAGACAATTGTTCAGTGATTCCTTTTGATGCGTGTTCTCCCATTCTGCCACCACCAAAGTTTTGTCGACCAATGTGGATCAAACCATTTAAAAAGGTACCCGTTGTTAATACAACCGCTCTTGCGTGAAAACGCATACCCATATTTGTGACAACGCCCGTAACTATTTGATTATCAAACAATAAGGAGGCAACACTGTCTTGAAAAAAGTCAACCAAAGGGTTTGATTCAAGTGCGAGTCGCCAAGCTTCAGAAAATCGCCAGCGGTCACTTTGGGCACGGGGACTCCACATAGCAATACCCTTGCTTCGATTCAACATCCTGAATTGAATCATCGTATTATCGGTGATGATGCCAGACATGCCGCCGAGCGCATCTATTTCCCTGACGATTTGTCCTTTTGCCACGCCACCCATTGCTGGATTACAACTCATTTTTGCAATGGTTTCAAGATTCATTGTAATGAGTAAAACACGACAACCCATGGTTGCAGCAGAATGAGCGGCTTCACAACCAGCGTGGCCGGCACCAATTACAATGACGTCGTATTTTGATTCCATAAAATGTTTTTGGGTTTCACGTGGAACCTACTGAATAGATCTCCACAAAGATAAGCACTCCTCTTCTTTGCTTCTCATTGTGATAGCATCTTTTGAGGTTTTGTCTTTAAAACCAATCAAATGCAATAAACCATGCGATATCACTCGAATTAACTCTTCTGAATACGGTGTTTTTAATGTTTCACTGTTCTCTTTAACGCGGTCTAACGAAATATAAATTTCGCCATCAATGGTAAAATCAATTGTTCCTAAATCAAAAGTGATAATGTCTGTTAGGGTGTCGTGATTTAAGAAGTCTACATTAATTTGGTGTAGTTGGTTGTCGTCTACAAATACATATTGCAAAAATTGTATTTTGTGATTGTTGTTTTTTGC
>DDYM01000050.1:3564-4090 GCA_002347985.1 Bacteroidetes bacterium UBA2234 | reverse complement strand
AATATTCCACATTTATTGTGGGGAGTGATGAGTTTAGGGTTGGGATTCTAGGGTCACAACAAACTTGAATATTCTCTAATCAATTGTTCTGCAATGTGTTTCGGATCAATTTTGAGTTGAATTGACGGACGAATTATTCGCTGCCTTGTTTGTTCCTCTGATCTTGTTATGGAAATCATTGCAGCGGCCATTTCATCTACTTTGTTTGGATGAAAATAAACCGGCAATTCTTCCACCAATTCTCGAAAAACGGCAATATTAGAAACTGCCATGGGCAATGCTGCCGCCAATGATTCAGCCAACGGAATTCCAAAGCCTTCATTCAAACTAGGATATACAAACCCCGAAGCAGATTTTACGCAATCAATCATTTCTTGACGTGATTGATCGACTAAGCAATTGATTCGATGGGACAAACCCAATTTCTGAATTTGCGATTTCACATCCATCAATGTTGGGCCATTTAACCCGATAAATGTCAAATTCCATTCGGTTTGATGCTGAATCAATGCAAAAGCATCAACCA
>DDYM01000050.1:0-3504 GCA_002347985.1 Bacteroidetes bacterium UBA2234 | reverse complement strand
ATAACCACGGAACAATCTTTTGATTTGGGATAATACTTCTCTACTTGCAACTGGGTGGCTTGGCTTGTCATAATGAGTCGCCTCGCATTTTGTATGGCTTTCTTCGTTTTGAAGTCGTATATCAATCGGTCAATCCAAGGATAATAGGAAGGGAATTCTTTAAAAATCACATCGTGAATTGTACACACTCCAACTATCGATGCAGGCAAATCCCATGGCAGTTCATTCGACAAGCCATGAAACACCTGTACCCCATCTTGAGCAGCTCGCTTCCCCATCCCCCATATACGCCACCATTTTGGTGCATCCACCATCACCAAAGTATAGAGATCAGAGCCATCACTCCGATTAATTGCATAGTTTTTTAGAATTCTAAGCGCCTCAGGATGTGCATGATCCAAAGCATCCAATCGATCAGCATAGAGAACATATTCGTTCTCTGGAAAATACTTAAAAAGGGATTCGATAAGCATGCGAGAATAATTCCCCAAACCTGAATGGTTGAAGAAAAATCGCTTCGCATCAAATCCAATTTTCATCTAATTGTATTCATTAAACCGCAACACTATGCTCACGCAAAGCGTCATTCAACGAGGTCTTTAAATCGGTACTTGCCTTTCTTTGTCCGATAATCAATGCCGCGGGCACATAAAACTCACCGCCTGGAAAATCCTTTTTGATGTTACCTGGGATCACAACACTCCTTTCAGGAATGTAACCTTTTGGCAATTCCTCTCCTGTTTGAACATCGATAACTTTGGTACTCATCGTTAGCGTGAGACCGGCTCCAAGCACGGCTTGCTTACCCACGTGGAATCCTTCCACAACGATGCATCGGCTTCCCACAAAACAATCATCTTCGATGATCACAGGGGCCGCTTGCACTGGTTCTAATACCCCACCGATACCTACGCCACCACTCAAATGTACATTCTTGCCGATTTGAGCACATGAACCCACTGTAGCCCATGTGTCAACCATCGTCCCGGAATCTACATAAGCTCCAATATTCACATACGAAGGCATCATAATTACACCTGGAGCAATGAATGCACCATGTCGGGCAACACCGTGAGGTACAACCCTAATCCCCAGTTCTGCATAATTCTTTTTCAAAGGCATTTTATCATGAAACTCCATCGGTCCTGCATGAAAGGTTTCCATTTTACGTGTTGGAAAATACAAAATCACAGCTTTCTTAATCCAATCATTTACCTGCCAAGTCCCATCAACCAAAGGCTCAGCAACACGCAATCTTCCCTTGTCTAATTCTTCGATCACGAACTCAATGGTTTCAACCGTTTTGGCTTCGTTTAGTAGGGCGCGATTCTCCCAAGCTGATTCTATGATGGATTGTATGGTAGTCATCTGATAAATTTTCAGCAAATTTGCAATAGAAACTTCTGAAACCCTATTTATGAACCGCATTTCTGTCCGCATTTTTTCCATCCTAACCATTTTTTGCAGCCACTTGGCAATGGCTCAATCAAACAATAACGCAGCCAATGGCAACAAAACTGCATCAAACAATGTAAGTCCACTTACAATCGATGCGTGTTTTAGTCCGAAATACTACCCAAAAAATGCCAAATTATTTGGATGGATCACCAAGACGGATTTGGCCGAATTGATTGACGGCGTGGTGTATACAGTATCGCCTCAATTGGTTAAAACGCCTTTGATCAAAGTAGACTCATTCATTCAATTGACAAAAACTGCGATCAAAGCAACTTCCGGAGAGACCGTAGATATGTTCAGTTTCCCTATGATTCATTGGACCGGTGATTATCAAGGTTGGTTTGAATTGGGCAGATATGTGATGTCTGTGGATTTCAAAAAGCCGGTAACCGACAACCTTATGTTCGGACCTGTCCAAATTAAATATACCATTCATGGCAAATCGGAAGAGGCGCAGGCGACAGAATTTTCACCCGACGCAGAGCTTGTTGCAGTGATAAAAAAGGATAATCTTTTCATCACTGGTAGAAAAACATCCGCTTCCAAAAACTTGGCGACTTCCAAAAATGGCGAAATTCAAATCACAAAGGATGGCGGCAATGGCATTGTATATGGTCAGAGCGTACACCGCAACGAATTTGGTATCAGCAAAGGAATGTTTTGGAGCGCCGATAACGACAAATTGGCCTTCTATCGTATGGATGAGCGCAGGGTCACCGACTACCCCCTATTTGGCATTCAATCCAGACCTGCAAAAGCCAATAGCATTAAATACCCTATGGCGGGCGATAGCAGTCATACTGTTACCCTGGGAGTCTATCATTTGCTTTCCGATAGATTGGTTTATTTGAATACGCAGGGCACGTACGACCATTATTTAACGAATATTACATGGACTCCAGATAGCAAATTCATTTACGTTAGCTGGGTGAATCGCGACCAAAACAAAATGGAATTGCGCAAATACGATGCAGTGTCAGGTGGATTGGTGAGCATCGACTATCAAATGAGTCATCCCAAATTTGTGGAACCCGAAAACGGACCCGTTTTTATCCCTGGCTCGAACACTGATTTCCTATTGCAAACCGAAGCCGACGGTTGGAATCACTTGTATTTATTCAAATTTGCAAAGGGAAAACCGGTTATCAAGCAGATCACCAAAGGACCTTGGGAAGTCACAGAGGTTTTGGGTTTCACAAAAGACGGTAAGTATGTGTTGTTTGAGAATACAATGGCATCGCCGTTGGAGCGACATGTGCATGCTTTGGACTGGGCAATCAGCAAAGTGGATGCCACTGGAATGAAGATCAAATCGATCGATTTAACACCGTCCAACGGTACCAACAAATGCTCCTTTAATGCGGAAAACGGTCAAATGTTGAACATCTTTTCAAGCACACAAACTCCGCGCAAAATCTATTGGATTGATGTCCCCAATTTCATCATTACCAATAACGTGAAATCCACAATTTCGAATAGCACGGAAATCTCAATTCCTGAGGGTGCATCAATTACAATTGGTGCCGGTGTAAACCACAAAGTACTTTTTGAATCGCCCAATCCCATTGCCAGTTTGGGATTAGGTAAAATGGAAATTAAAAAAAGACAGGTCAATGGATTTGATCAGTATTCAAGAATATTCTATCCTAGCAATTTCGATCCAAATAAGAAGTACCCTGTGGTTGTTTATGTTTATGGCGGACCCCATGCTCAGATGGTCACCAACAGTTGGTTGGGCGGTGGAAACCTGTGGATGCATTACATGGCCGAAAACGGATACATTGTTTACACACAAGACAATCGCGGTTCGGCGCACAGAGGTTTGGCGTTTGAAAATGCGGTTCATAGACAATTAGGCACAGCAGAAATGGCGGATCAATTGGATGGTTTGGCATGGTTAAAATCTCAGACTTGGTGCGATTCTACCCGTGTGGGTGTGCATGGTTGGAGTTTCGGCGGATTCATGACAACCAGCTTAATGACGCGTACTCCAGGCAAATACAAAGTGGGTGTTGCAGGCGGACCGGTGATAGATTGGAGCTACTA
>DDYM01000028.1:38621-41593 GCA_002347985.1 Bacteroidetes bacterium UBA2234 | reverse complement strand
TAGGCGATGCGCAGCTGGAATTGGAGGGCGTAGACGACGGCGGTTAGGAAGAGGAGGAGAATGGGAAGGGAATTGCCAGTGGCGAATTGCAGGAATTGCCACAGAAATTCTGGTTTGGGTTGATTGAGCCATCCGAGTCCGCCGATTTGAAATTGGGCAAAGGTGATTGTGAGGTGGGGCAGATAGAAAAGGACAGCAAAAGTGATTGGGAGGAGTAAAATGTAGGATGGGTGAAGTCCTTGGGTGTGATTGGAGGGGTTTGAAGGGATTTTGGGTTGAATGAGGAGCAGGGCGATGAAGGAGGCGCCGGCCGTAAGGCCGGCGAAATAATGGAAGTAGGCGNNGGCGGCGCCCGCCAGGGCGCCGCCTAACTTCACCGAATACCAGCCCATCCGCTCTGGTAAAACAACATCGCCGTTCGAGTCCCTGTTTTTCAATAAACCCAAGACCAAATTCCATGCACCCAATACAAACGGCAATGCAAAAATGTAAGGTCGGATCCACAAACCCATATTCGCCTGCCACCACATCAAGCCCATCATCGAAACCGACCAAAAAGCAGCCTCATAACCCAGTAAATTTTTGGCCATGCGATGAAATTGCCATAGAACCCCAAGTGAAAACAGTGCGGTAAATAGTCGAGGCAAAAAAACGTCGGTCCCCGCCCAAGAAATCCAAAGCCAGATTGCCGTTTGTAAACCCGCTGGATGACCGTCCACAGAAACCCCTTGTTCTAAGTGGGATTGCCAGCTGTTAGAGGTGGATAATGCGCGCAAAACTGCACTCAACTCATCGTAGCCCCATGCCATCTCGTCGATGCCCCAAAATCGGAGTATGAGACTTCCAAAAATTACCAAAATCCATCCCAACTGAAAATAACGCGGCGTTTTTCCAAAGGATTCTTTGATCTGCTGCAGGAACATGGCTTAGGTTTTTTGCTTCGATTTCTGGGCTGAAGGGAATAGTATGTTATTCAAAATCAATCGATAGCCGGGACTGTTTGGGTGCAAGTTGAGGTCGGTTGGTGGCTCACCCACAAAATGCTGATAGTCCTCTGGATCATGACCGCCAAAAAATGTCCACGTGCCTTTCCCAAATTCCCCGTGCAGATATCGGGCCTCGTTGAGCAACGCATTTTCGCCCATCACCAAGACATCGCTTCTTACCAAATGACTGCGATAGGCTGTGGTTTGACCCATAAATCCCTTGATCGTTTTGGTGTGGTTCTGACAGAGTATGCTGGGAATTAAATCCCATTTCGCGGAGTAATCAAATAGGGTGAATAAATCATTTTCCTCAGAAACGGCCCGCGTTCGAGGGTCGATGTCAATGTTGGAGAATTCATAAAAATAGGGGTCCATGTTCAATGCGAAATCCTTAAAGGCAATGCAATTGTCGAACTTTAACTTGCTTTGCGCATCAGGATCGGCAGGTGTCCCATCAAACATACTTTCGCAGATATCGGTGGATTCGGCGGCCATCGCTATGTCGTAGGAGTCCGTTGCACTGCACATGGCAAATAGGAATCCGCCACCCAACATGAAATCTCGAATTTTCTTGACAACTGCGAGTTTGAGTTCTCTGTTTGAGCCAAAGCCGTGTTTGGCGGCCATAGATTCGGCTTCGGCGACTTCGGCTTGGTACCACGGGGCGGAGGCATAACTGGAATAGAACTTTCCATATTGACCTGTAAAGTCTTCGTGGTGAAGGTGTAGCCAATCGTATTCAAGGATTTTTCCGCTCAGCACCTCGTCGTCGAAAATTACATCGTAAGGAATTTCAGCATAGGTGAGCACCAAGGTAACGGCATCGTCCCATGGCTGTTTGGTTTTGGGAGAATATACGGCGATTTTGGGTGCATTAAGCAGTTTTACAGCGTTTAAATTGGCCGCAGGGTCTTGGATTTGGGTGATGATGGCATTGGCGGCGGCATCGGTGATTGTTTCGTAGGATACGCCTCGAACTTTGCATTCGCGTTCGGCTTCTTGTGAATATTGAAACATGAAAGAGCCCCCATTGTAGTTGAGTAGCCATTGTACTTCTTGTTTTTGTTTGAGCAGCCAAAATGCGATGCCATAAGATTTTAGGTGGTTCTTTTGTGACTCATCCATGGGGATGAGGATTTGCATGGCTTGTGCTGCGTTGCTCAAGGCAAAAAGTAATAGGAGAGTGAATTTGAACCTCGACATGCCGTTTAAATCCCAAAGATAATTGAAGAAAATGCGGTTTTGTTTTTATTGGTACGATTTTTCACCTATAATTGCGATGTAGTTCTGAATTGCGCGTCTGCAATCCAACAAAATCTAAGTTTTATTTATTCCTTAACATTCTTGTATACGATTATTATTTATGGCCGATAGACCAGATTTCTCTAAAATGAGCGTGGGTGATTTGCGTACCCTTGCTGAATCCCTAAGTGTTGAAAACACTGCCAAAATGAAGAAGGGCGAGTTGATTGCGAGCATCGAAATGAAGGCATCTGTGGTTGCTGCTGATTCGAGTTCAACTGTCAATGCCGAATCTTCAGACGCAGGCAAAGAAGCGGTAAAGAATGTGGTTCCTGCGGAAAGTGGAAATGCTGGCGATGCTGAATCTTCTGATGGAGGACGGCGCGGCCGCAGGCCGCGCAAAACTGCCGAAGAATTGCAAGCGGAAAAGTTGGCCTCGGTAACACCCGATGGGGAAGCAGTACTCAGACATCCGGCCAACCCAAAGCCCAATAATCAGCCCAATACAAATTCGCCCAATCGCAATCAACAACCACGACCGTTTCAACGACATAGAGAAGTGAGTGCGGAAGCGGATCGCACAGCCATTGAATCAGAAAATTCTGAAGTTCGCGAAACGGGTGCTATTCCTGCTGCCGTGACCAACGAAAACAGAGAAGCAAGGCCCAATCGTGAACCCCGCGGACCCCGTGAAAATCGACCGATGCGCAATGAAAATGCACCGCGTGAAAATCGTGAGCCCCG
>DDYM01000028.1:28945-38585 GCA_002347985.1 Bacteroidetes bacterium UBA2234 | reverse complement strand
CGAAAACCGTGAGCCTCGCAATGAAAATAGCGAAAATACCAACGCCAATACCAATACCAACCCAGCGCCAACGCCCCGACCAGAACCTCAACTCACGCCCGATGAAAAGCGCAGAAGAGAGGCCCTGGCCTTGTTTACCGAAATGGATGGAGTGGTATCTACCCAAGGTGTATTGGAAACAGTGCCCGATGGATACGGATTCTTGAGATCGCCCGATTACAATTATGTGGCGTCCCCCGATGATGTTTACATCCCTGGTTTTATGATCAAACAAAATGGTCTTAAAACCGGCGATACCGTGAGAGGTAGCATCCGTCCGCCCAAGGAAAATGAAAAGTACTTCTGTTTGGTGAAAATAGAGAGTGTGAACGGTCGTACACCGGAGGAAGTGAGAGATCGCGTGGCCTTTGAACACCTTACGCCTCTGTTCCCTGATGAAAAATTGAATTTGTGCGATAGCTCAAGCAATTACCCAAACCGAATCATCGATTTGATATCGCCCATCGGTAAAGGACAAAGGGGATTGATTGTAGCCCAACCAAAGACAGGTAAAACGTGGTTGCTGAAAGGCATCGCAAACGCCATCGCCAAGAATCATCCGGAAGTGTATATGATCATTCTTTTGATCGATGAGCGCCCGGAAGAAGTAACCGATATGGCTCGCAGTGTTCGCGCAGAAGTTGTCGCCTCTACGTTTGATGAACCCGCGGATAAGCACGTAAAACTTACCAATATGGTCCTCGAAAAAGGCAAGCGCTTGGTAGAATGTGGTCATGACGTGGTGATCCTTTTGGATTCAATCACGCGTTTGGCTCGTGCATTCAATACCGTTCAACCAGCCTCAGGTAAGATTTTGTCGGGTGGGGTGGATGCAAATGCGCTTCACAAACCAAAACGTTTCTTTGGTGCCGCCAGAAATATCGAAGGGGGTGGTTCATTGACGATTATCGCAACGGCTTTAACAGATACGGGTTCTAAAATGGATGAAGTGATTTTTGAAGAATTTAAAGGTACCGGTAATATGGAATTGCAATTGGATCGTAAATTATCGAACAAGAGAATTTTCCCTGCGATCGACATACTTTCTTCAAGTACACGACGGGACGACCTATTAGTTGACAAGGTAACCAACCAGAGAATGTGGGTATTGAGGAATCATTTGGCCGATATGAACAGCGAAGAAGCCATGAATACCTTCCTCAAATACATGCAGAATACAAAGGATAACAATGAGTTCCTTATCAGCATGAATAGATAAACCTACACTGCGAAAAAAATGTGTAAAACCCGTGTGATAGAACGCAAATTCTGTTGTTTTTTTGAGCCACAAATTTGTAGAGATGGACAAGCCTAAAGTTGTTATTGAGTACGCCAAGTTGTCGCCCGAATTGCTTGATTTATTCGACGAAACTTACCCGAGCGGCGTAACGGGAAAAACAGTGAGATATCCCAATTCAAAAGGGGAAATTGTAACTGCCGTAAGATTAGAAACTGAGTCAACCAGTTATTTGGTTAAGTTGAGTACGCGAGCCAAAGAAATCCTAACCGAAGAGGATTTAGATGCATTGATTCGTACCTCAACCAAATCCAAAGGAGATGATGAGGAAGAAGAAGCTGAAGAGGAGGAAGAAGAGGCAGAAGACGATCCACGTAAGTCTAGCATGGACGACGAAGATTAAGGAAGATTTATCCGATTTTCTAAGGGTTTGAGAATAGCCCTTTATCTCATTTTTACTTTTACCTTTGTTCGATATGAATTTTACTGCCGTAGTTACTGGTGCGAGTAAGGGTATCGGTTTTGCTGTCGCCAAGCGATTGGCAGAAGCCGGATTCGAATTGTTTATCGTTGGAAGAGACAATGATCGATTGTTGGAGGCAAAATCTCAGCTACTGTTAGCGGGCTCTCCCATGGTGCACACGTTTGCCGGCGATCTTTCTCAGTCAGAGATAGCCAAACGATGCACAGCCAATATTCGTGAGACATGGTCGTCTCTCACTGTTCTGGTAAACAATGCAGGTGTGTTTTTGCCCGGTCCGATGATGGAGGAAGAAGAGGGTCAGTTTGAAAAAATGATGACCACCAACATGAATTCAGCGTATCACACAACAAGAGGACTTTGGTCGTTATTGAAAAAATCCCAAAGAGCTCATGTTTTTAACATGTGTAGCATCGCAAGTATTACCGCTTATGCCGCTGGAGGAAGTTACTCGGTTTCTAAGTTCGCGTTGTTGGGTTTTAGTAAGTCGCTCCGACTAGAGGGACTGCCTCACAACATCCGTGTAACCGCGATTTTGCCTGGTGCTACCCTCACAGATAGTTGGGCTGGCGTGGATTTACCACCCTCTCGATTCATGAAACCAGAGGATGTGGCCGAGGTTTTGTTTTCTGCATTTTCATCCAATCAAAACACGGTGATGGAAGAAGTAGTGCTCAGGCCAATCCTAGGTGATATTTGAGTTCGGTGACGAATTGCGTTAGAATTGGCCATTCGCGGCTTGCAATTTTTATGTCATCCCAAGTTCCTCTATTAAGGATTGATAGTTTTTTATTATATTTGCGTTAAACACAAAAACAGATGAAAAAATTAGTACTTTCTTTCGCTGCGTTGGTTGGATTAACCGCCGGAGCATTCGCTCAAACTGCAGAGCTTAACATTTCTGATGCTCAGAAAAATATTTCTACGAGCAAGACAACTTACATCTTGAAAGACAAGAAGTTGGTACCAGGCCGTCGCGCTGATGTTTACAGCGATTGGTACAACTTTACCGGTTCTTACGAAGAAGGTACCTTGTTGGGTCAGAAATTGGATCGTTTTGTAAACTTCATCCAGCCTGATACCAACCTTTATACCGTGTATTCTGATGGAACAAAATCAAAGACTGGTTTTCACGTAATTGGTTCAACTTTCGATCCCAAAGACAGTAATTTCTTGGCAACTAGCCAAAACGTATTGACTCGTTTCAATCCTTACACTGTTGATTCATTGGCATTTACTCAGTTTTACATTCGTCAGGCTGATCAAATGACTGTGAATGGCAATTTGGTTGATATCGTAGATACAGTTTACATTCAGTATTTCAACATTGGTGGTATTAAAGTGGGTGGATATTCTTTCCAAAGCAACCCTGGTGTGACTTATCGTTATGCAACTCCTGCAGTTGATAACATGTCTACCAAGTCGTTGATGAATAGCACTGCTATCAAAACGGATACAATCTTGTTGACAAAAGCGTATGCTGATAGTTTGATTTTGGAAAATGGTACACCTAAGTCTTTCATTGGTCGTCCTATCCAAATCCCAGTAAACGTGAAATCTCAATCAACCAATGGTGCTAACAACTCTGCTAACTTGTTCGCATTTAGCATTGTTTACAAGCCAATGCAAAAAGCCAAATTGGGTGATGTAGGTATCGCTTATGATGGTTCTTCTTGGTTGAAGTATAACTTGTATGGTTTGAGCTTGGCTTCATTGACAGGACATTCTCAAGAGATCATTTCTACCAACAAAATCAACAACATGTTCGTTTGTAACTTCCAAGTTCGTTATGGTCAAACTTTGTTTGGTTTCTTGAAGTCTTACTTGCCAGGTACAATTTGGACTAACTCATTGTTCTTCCCTAACTTTATCCATATCACAACCCAGAACTTGTCAACCGACAAAATCAACTCTGGTATTTCTGGTATCCAAGTTTATCCTAACCCTGCTGCTAGCAACTCACAAGTGGATGTTGTATTCAACTTGAGCGCAAACGCAATGGTTAAAACTGTAGTAACCGACATGAACGGTCGTGTTGTATTAACCAACGAAGCCAAGCAGTTCGTAGCTGGTCAAAACGCTGTTGTTGTTAACACCAACGGTTTGTCTCGCGGTATCTACATGGTGACTTTGGAAAGTGCAGCTGGTCGCATGAGCAGTAAATTGACAGTAAACTAATCACTGAATATATCTGTTGAAAAGAGCCGGGCTTGCCCGGCTCTTTTTTGTTTGTAAACATCGATTTTTGTTCTGTATGTTGGATCCAATTAAACGCTTTGCCAATCGTTTTGCCTTAGGGACAATGTTGAGTCTGATTTGTTCTGGGTTTGGGGTGATTTCGAGACTTAATGCCCAAACCTTCGAAGGAATTCAGAATAGCAATTTTGCCGGGGTTCACACAGTCTATTCAAACCCCGCTTTGCTTACATCTATGGCGTATAAACGTCATGCCAATATATCAACCTTGGGATTTGAAGTCAACAACAACATGTTTGTCATCACTGCGCCCTTTACTTTATGGCAGGTGATAACAGGGAATGTCCCCGCACAATATCAAAATGCCAATGGGAAAGTACATTGGCAAAAGGATTTTTTACATCAACAACCCATAGGCACTTCTGGCTGGGGTACGGTGGCCGCCGAATACCGGGGTCCAGCATATGCCAATCGGATTGGAAAGCGATTTGTATGGTCTACTCATAGCAGAACAAGAACTCAGGTTTCGGTACAAAATGTATCCAATGGTTTGTTGGATTATGGCCGAATTTTGATGGATACTTCACTCAGGGGTACATCATGGAGTTTAGACCAACGCTCTTCGCTTCCATTTTCATTGCAAGCCAATGCATATCAGGAACTGGGTGCATCATTGGCTGTGGCAATAGTAGATTCGAAAAAATTGAAAATTTCCTTGGGTGGAACGGCGAAATATTTGATGGGCCTTGGACATTATTCCATCGTTTCCCAAGGGATGCAATTGCACACCTACGGCCGAGACTCTATGCAAATTTTGCAAAGTGATGTGCAAGTGTCCTATTCAGAAACCCAGATTTTTAAACGATTTATGAGTGGGTTGATTGGAGGGTTGCCATCGTTCAGAGATATAATGGGACATGGTATCGGCTTTGATTTGGGCGTTTCAGTGGAAGGAGGCAAGGGCGGTGGCTCCGCTCAAATGAAAGAACGCTGGTTGGGAGATCCCACCGCGAGGAATTATCATTGGCGATTGGCAGCATCGGTAACAGATTTTGGGAAGTTGAGCTATGGAAGTCAAGTCAATACGTTTTCATTTAGCAACACATCGCCAGTAACATTAAAAACAGATTCCGCGTTTTTTGGCGCATTTCAGCAAGGGGGGAGTGGTGGTTATCGTTATTTGGAGGATTTCGCCAAGAAGAACTTGAACTATAAACAAGAAACAGGCACGGTGCATTTTGTGTTGCCCACCCAATTGCACATTCAAGGGGATTTGAGAATTATGGCTGGATTTTATACGGCCTTTCATTGGCAACAATCTTTGTTATCTCTCAAATCTGTAGGATTCCGTCAGCCATCTTCGCTTGTAGTTGTTCCAAGACTTGAAACAAAATGGGTTGAAATTTCAATGCCAGTGGGTTTGACAAATGATTATCGAAAAGGGAATATTGGAGCCTGTGTTAGGGTAGGTCCGATATTTCTTGGATCAGACAATTTCCTATCCAATATGATTTCCAACAATATCAAAGGCATGAATGTATACTTCGGCCTAAGCTCGTCTATCGGGAAAATTAAAAAGTAAAAGTTAATTGGGGATTTCAGGTGCTTTGATAAAAGTCCACCATCATAGATATTGCCTCTTTAATCGATGCGAGTAATCTTGGCGCCCAAAGCATTCAATCGCTCTTCGATGCGCTCATAACCACGATCAATTTGTTCGATGTTTTTAATTGTGCTCTTGCCTTTTGCACTCATCGCAGCAATCAACAGGGCTACACCCGCTCTAATGTCTGGAGAACTCATGGTAATGCCTTTTAATTGTGTTCTGCGGTCCAAACCAATCACTGTGCAACGATGGGGATCGCACAGAATAATCTGAGCACCCATGTCGATCAGGTTGTCAACGAAAAACAAACGACTCTCAAACATCTTTTGGTGGATCAAAACAGTGCCGCGCGCTTGTGTAGCGGTAACCAATGCAATTGATATCAAATCAGGCGTAAATCCTGGCCAAATTTGATCCGAAACAGTCAAGATAGAGCCATCGATAAACGTATCGATTTCGTAGTGGTCCATGGCTGGGATATAGATATCATCTCCGCGTATTTCCAATTTTACGCCCAAACGTTGAAACATTTTGGGAATGATGCCTAACATATCAACCCTGCAACCCTTTAAGGTGATTTCGCTTTGGGTGATTGCGGCCATTCCAATAAAGCTTCCGATTTCGATCATGTCTGGCAAGCAGCTGTGTTCGCAACCATTGAGTTGATTCACCCCTTCAATGATGAGTTGGTTTGAGCCAATGCCACTGATTTTTGCGCCCATGCGGTTGAGCATCAAACAAAGTTGCTGTAGGTAGGGTTCGCAGGCAGCATTGTAAATGGTTGTGGTTCCTTCGGCGAGCGCGGCAGCCATCAAAATATTGGCAGTCCCGGTAACAGATGCCTCGTCCAATAGCATGTAACAACCTTTTAATTTGTCGGCTGATACTTTGTAGAAATTGTTTTCAGCTTGAAACTCAAACTTTGCGCCCAAGTTGATAAAGCCTTCAAAATGGGTGTCTAGCCTGCGACGTCCAATTTTGTCGCCGCCGGGAGATGGAATATATCCCCTACCAAAGCGAGATAACAATGGTCCAACAATCATAATGGAACCACGCAATGCTGCGCCCTGTTTTTTGAACTCTTGGCTGTTTAGAAATTCAAGATCGATATTGTCTGCAATGAAAGTGAATGAACCTCTCTCGTTTCTGGTGACTTTAACACCCAAACTCTGAAGTAACTCGATCAATTTGAGTACATCTCTGATTTCGGGTACATTTGTGATAGTAACAGGTTCGGGAGTTAACAAGACGGCGCACACAACTTGAAGTGCTTCGTTTTTTGCACCCTGAGGGATGATTTCGCCTTTGAGTTTGTGACCGCCCTCGATTTCAAAAATTGCCATATGAATTGATTAAAATCTGCGGAAGTTCTTTCCGCGGTTCTTGTTGTTTTTGTTCTTATTGTTGTTGTTTCGACCAAAATTGTTGGTCTTTTGCTGCATTGGTCTGCGCACATTTACTGTGGTGTCGGCGCTTACAACCAATTCAGATCCTTCAATTTTGAGTTGACCTTTGGAAAGGGTTTTTAAGTGCTCAGCGATTACCTCATTGCTCAGGTTTTCGTTGTTCCAGGCTTTGCATGAATTGTACATGAACGATGCGATCATATTTACCAAATCTTGCTTCAGTTCACCGTCTTCCATTTCCGCGGCTTTATCGATCATCATCTGCAGGTTTCTGCCATAAAATCGAAAGCGAATTCCGCTCACGTTATAGCCCAAATGCTCAGGTCTTTTGAATTCCTGTTTCACTTGCACGATTTCATAGGGGCAATCAACGTCCAATTCGTAATTGGCCATCTGAAAAATGTGACCCCATAAAATTTCTTTGTAATTGACTTGCAACTTGATTTCTGGATTCAGCGTGGCCATGATGCCAGCCAAATTATGTACCCAAGAAGTGCGTTCTTCCTTACTGGGCAAGGACTTTATGTGTTCGATATACTCTTGCACATGACGGCCATACTCGGAAATTCCTAATATGGGCCTTTGGGTATTGTAATCTTCTTGAAGCGTTGTCATGTGATTGCAAAATAACACAGAACCAATCAAATAAATATTAAAACTTTCCCGCATCTGTA
Source organism: Bacteroidetes bacterium UBA2234 (assembly GCA_002347985.1). GTDB lineage: Bacteria > Bacteroidota > Bacteroidia > NS11-12g > UBA955 > UBA955. The sequence continues at coordinate 30,946 of DDYM01000028.1, read as the reverse complement.
GTGTTTCTTATACAGACATTGAATATGAAAAACCAAATAGTTTCCGAATACGTGAAGTATTGTCTTAAGTCGGGCCACGCACCTGCAAATGTGTTTCTGTTTTGTGAGACATTAAACCTCACGGAATCCGAATTCTACAACCATTTTTCGAGTTTGGAAAAGGTAGAAGAGTACGTATTGGTGAGTCGTTGGGAAACCATTGCAGCCAATTTCGCAGCCGACGAACAATTTGCCTCTTATTCGATCACCGAAAAGATGCTAACCCTGCATTTTGCCTTTATCGAAAGTGTAAGAGAAATTCGAAGTTATTTGCTTTGGAAGTATCAAGATTGGAAAAATCCTATGGATCAAATCAAAGGTTTGATGGGCTTGAGATCCGCTTTTCAAGCAACGGTATCGCCACTATTGGATGCTGCCAGTATTTCGGGGGAAGTGCCAGATCGGAAGGTGATTTCCAAACTCAACGTAGAAGCGTTGGGGATGAATTTGGCTTTCGTCTTGCATTTTTGGTTAAAAGATGATTCTGCAGATTTTGAACGTACGGATGCTTGCATCGAAAAGTCGGTTCAATTAACCATGGATTTTGTTGGCAGAAATGCCGTAGATAAGTTATTCGATTTGGGCAAATTCTTGTTTCAAGGTTTTCAAAAATGATCGATACCCAAGATAAAATCCCTACTTCAAAATTGGAGAGAGCCATGAAATTGGTGGGTGCAGGGGCCAAAGTAGGAGGGAATTATTTGAAATATTACGCCAAGCGTTCCATCAATTCTGAACATACTAAGGAGCAGTTGCATTTGGAAAATGCGAACGACATCTATGAGTCGTTAAGCGAGTTGAAAGGAAGTGCTTTGAAGGTGGCTCAAATGCTCAGCATGGATAAAAATCTTTTGCCTAGAGCCTATACCGATAAATTTGCTCTGTCACAGTATTCCGCGCCTCCGATGTCGGGTCCACTGGTGATGCGGACATTTCAAAAGTCAACGGGGTTGTCGCCGCTTTCCATATTTGACAAATTCGACACCAACTGTGCGGCGGCAGCCAGTATTGGTCAAGTGCATAAGGCGGAAAAAGGCGGACACATATTTGCCGTTAAAGTTCAATATCCAGGCATCGGAAACAGCATTCAAAGTGATTTGAAAATGGTGAAACCCGTTGCCAATGCCATGTTTGGTTTGCCTGAAAAAGAAATGCAAAAGTACTTTCAGGAAGTGGAGGAGAAATTGTTGGAGGAAACCAATTATACGTTGGAATTGGAGCGCTCGCAGGAGATTTCCTTGGCTTGTTCTGATATCAAAGATGTCTTTTTCCCAAAATATTACCCAGAATATAGCAGTCCCAAAGTATTGGTGATGGATTGGTTAGAGGGCGATCATTTGAAAGAATTTCTTCAAAAGAATCCAGAGCAAACTGTGAAAAATCGCATCGCTCAAGCGCTTTGGGATTTTTATAACTATCAGTTGCATACCAAGTTGGCGATACATGCCGACCCTCATCCCGGCAATTTTCTGTTTCAAGAAGATGGTAGGGTGGGTGTAATAGATTTTGGATGTGTAAAAGTGGTTCCTGAGGATTTCTATTTTAATTACTTCCCTCTATTGGTTCCAGAAATTCGGTCAAATCAGAATGTAGTGGATCAACTCCTGAGTCATATCGAAATCATTTTCCCTGCCGATTCTAATGCAGTGCGGGAGGAATTAAAGACAGCATTTTTGGAGATGACTGCACTGTTGAGCAGGCCATTTGAATCGCCGAAATTTACCTTCACCCACGAATTTATCGATGAGATTTATGCCAAGGGTGAAGAAATCTACCAAATCCCGGAAGTTAAACGTCCAACCCAACCCAGAGGAAGTAAACATGCACTGTATGTGAACCGAACTTATTTTGGGATCTACAGTATGATGGCAGATTTACAAGCGGAGATTTCAACCCATGCCGATTTATGGTCTGGTAAGTTGGTCTCTCACTGGGGACTGGATAAGGCCTAAAAAGTCTGAC
>DDYM01000028.1:18526-28881 GCA_002347985.1 Bacteroidetes bacterium UBA2234 | reverse complement strand
TACCTGCTCTTACCCTTGTTTTTGAGGTAAGAGCGGGATGGTTTGATTTTAATAATCCAACAATAATGGTGGATTTCTACAAAGAGATGTTCACGCTGCAGAGGATGCTTCGTCCATCGGATGGAAGTAGACCTGGACCTGGATACCCTCCGGAGCGACGTGTGAAGTACTTTCGGTTAAGCAAATTGTTGACGCTCAACTTGATTTGAACTTTTTGGCTAACCGACAAAGTGGTATTCCAATCAAAGATGTGGTATTCAGGTATAAATCCGTTTACGCCATTTGATAAGGGAATCACGGTGTTGTTTGCATCGGAGTAGCATCCAGAAACATAGCTCCATTGAATTTGATTGATGATGTTGCGCGCGGGATTAGATTTTGATTTGAGTTGGAATCCCATCCCCGCGCGCAAAATGTGCCGAGGTGCATTTTCAACCCAATTCCCTTTTAAATTTAAGGTCTCATATTTTCCCGCTGAATTTTTCGAAGTGATATTGTAATCGCCATATTTTGCATTGGTAAGTGCATAGGAAACATAAATAGGCAAACCCCAATTGCTACTCGGTTTGATTTTTTTCACCCAGTCAATATCTAAAATTCCTTCAACCCCTGTACTTACACTGTTGCCAACATTTGTTTTCACCGTCACAGCCGTACCCTGGTCATTGAGTCGAGTAATTCTGCCAATGCGGTTGTTGTAATGTAAAACGAATACACTGGCATCAAAATAAAGCCATTTGCCTTTGCTACCTCTCATACCAAGGTCGTTGTTGCTCCCCGTGGCGTCTTTTAAATTCGGATCGATTTGTTCCGTGCTTGGCATCGCCTGTAAATCACTGAATAACGCAGGACGATAATTTTGCGTTACGTTACCATACAATTCAAAACCGTTTTTTAGGTGATACTCTGCAGATAGTCCGCCCAAAAGAAATTTCCTGTGAAATGGATTTGCTTGCACAGGAATGGCTTCTCCAGTACTTGCAAAGCCGAGTCGGCCGTTTACAGTGGATTGGATCGACTCCAATCGAGCGCCAGGAATGACAATCAATCGAGAATTGATTCGAATGATTTGTTCGGCAAACCAAGCAAAATTCATCGTATTGAATTTGAGTTCTACAGGGAAGGGAAGTGCAGTTGTGAAGTTGGCGTCAATCCCAGTGCTGCCCACACCCTTTTGAAATCGTTGGGTTTGTCCGTTGAAAATTCTGAGTCCAGTACTTATCGTTTGTCTGACGCCTGCAATGCGATAATGCTTCAAATAAGACAATTCAGCTCCCATATTCTTGTATTTGTCTGTCGATAGGTCGCGTGGGATAAATTGTCCGGTGAGCTTGTTGATGGTATCGGGAACGAGAATGCTGTTAATATTTCCAACACTATGTCTGGTGGCCGACATTCCGAACAGGAGCAACTGAATTCTGCTGGTTTGTGAGATTTCGTGATTGATTTTGATATTTACGGTGTTCCAAGGGGTTGAAAACCAGTTTCTGCTGCGGTGACTTAACGTTGCACCCACACCGTTGTAAAGTTCATTATCTGTGATGCCGCCGGGTTGTTGACTTTGCATGTCGTATCGCATATAGTCGGCCGTAAGCGTCGTTTTCCTACTCAGAAAATAGGTTGCGGAGCCATACATCGTTTGGGTTTGATATTGACTGTTGTTTCTGTAACCATCGGCACTTCGTCGATCATAAAAAGTATAGTAATAGCCCTTTTTCCCCTTGCCACCAATGCCAACGAACGTGTTTAATAATCCAAAGCTGCCAACCGTTTGATTGCATTCCAACTGTAAAGGTTTGCGGAAGTTGTTTCCGTCTTTCATTACATAATTGATCATTCCACCAAATTGAGGACCGTATTGCAATGCCCCTGCGCCACGAATGATTTGAATCCTCTGAACCGCCTGCATTTGAGGNNCGGATATTAAATTCCCAGCTGCGGTTCGGACTCAATCCGCGGTTTGCGATGCCAATTTGTATGCCTGATCCATCACTTTCCCAAATTTGGATTCCAGGAACCTTCGCCAAGATTTGACGCATCGAATTGTTAACGACCACATTGTTCACTTGGTCGAGCACAACCAAACTGTTTTTCTTGCCCGCATTGATTTTTGTACCAACGATTTCAGGAAGCATCATCACGTCCCGCTGCTGGCCTTTGCCAACCAAGTTGATTTCCGAGAGATATTCGATGTGAAGCGCTGTATCTGGCCTGATTTGGCAGAAAAGGTTTGTAGCAATACTGCCAATCAATATCAAACCAAAGTGCAGGAAAGTATGTGTGTTCGTTGTTTTCATTATTTGTAATGATTCTAAATCAGTTGCAAAACTATGCTTATTTAGAAAGATTACAAATATAATGTAGAAAGATTTTAAATAACATGACGAATGTCAGTATTTACGTCCTTTCCAGACGGTCTTTTTAGGCAATATAAAGAAAATGAAAGTGCCCAGTGTGACAATCATTAAGTAGAATTCATACACCAAATGCCAGATCCAGCTAGGTCTTGATTCACCCACATTCTTACAAATGCGATTGATTTGTATTGTTTGTAGGATCCATTTGACCAACCAAATCGAGGCAAAAATTATTTCAGCTCTACCCAAACCATTTGCCGGATTTTGCCATATCCATCGCAATAGCTCTAAGCACAATGTGGCCAAAGGGATGGCGAAGTAGAACAGACCAAAAATGCCAAAGAGTAGCCACCAATACCAAGGCAGTTCTTTTCCACCGCTTAGCCATCGTTTTCTTTGATGAAGTAAAGCAGTAAATCCTTTGGTTTCAACAGAATGGGCGAGGACATCCGGTGCCATAACATTGTTCCATCCGTATCCTTTTGCACAGATTTCACTGTAGAGTTTATAATCTTCAGTAATGGAAAATTTGATATTGGCATATCCACCGGTTTCCCAGTACGCCTTTTTTCTCACGATCATATTGTTTCCTACAGCAGTGGCTGGAACGCCCGCATAGGAAATCACATTCAACAAGCCCATGAAATAGGTCCAATCGATGCCTTGTAACTTGGCCCACAAATAATCCCATCCTTTTGCATTCAAATTGGCTTGAACCATCGTTGTGCCACTGGCAACACCGGTATTTTCAGATAGGCTTTTTATCATTGCCTTGGCCCATTGGGGTTTAACGCGCACATCAGCATCGGTAATTAGATAAAAATCGCCCTCGGCATGAATATCCAACTGCGCCATTACGCGGGCTTTTGCTTTTAATCCAGATTCGTTATCTACAATGTCAACAACCTCTATAAATGAATGTCTCTTGGCCCAATCTCTGGCGATTTCTCCTGTTTTGTCGGTACTTTGATCGTTTCCAACCAAAATCTGAAGCTTCTCTTTGGGATAGTCCAGTGCACACAATGCCGCCAAACAATCACCAATATTCTCCGCTTCGTCTCTCGCCGCTACCCAAATGCTGATATGTGGCCATTCGGTGGGTTCATCTTGGAATTTTGCTTTGTATCGAAATAAATAATAGTTCTGAATCAACTGGATGACAATGTAGGCCGCCGCAATCGAGAATAAATAAGGGTGGATTATGCATATCCATTGCCAAAGTGTCGTCATCACAATTATAAAGTTTCAAAAGTAAAGCCCGCCGCCATCATCGCTTCCAAATATTTAGGCAGAATTTGTTTTAATTGATTTTCCGCCTTTTCGCTGTCGTGAAATACCACAATGCTCCCAGGTTTTGCATTTTTTACAAGTGCTGATAAACTCTGCCCACAATCCAAATGCTTGTCGTAATCACAACTCAAGTCACTCCACTGAACAACTTCATATCCCATGGATTTCGTCAGTTTGATTTGAGACGGTTTGATTTGTCCGTAAGGCGGTCGAAATAACTTACGATTTTCTCTTTTTGATGTGGTTTTTGGACCGGCGATGTTTGATTGTACATTGATAATTTCAGTTCCCGCATCGTGTTGCTTCACTTCCTCTGCTTCTTGATCCAATTGTAACTGGATTTTTTGAATTTCGTTCTCGCAATTTTCAATATCCATCATGTAGTCGCTGTTCCTATTGCGCCAACCTTTGATATGATGCATCGTGTGATTGCCGATTCGATGTCCATTTGTCAAGAGTTTTTTCGCAACATCGGGATACTTACTGAGATTCTCGCCAACACAGAAAAAGGTCGCTTTGATTTGATGCGGCGCCAATAAATCCATGACCCATGGCGTGATTTCAGGGTGTGGGCCATCATCGAACGTCAAAAAAATCACTTTTCCTTGCCCTTCCTTCCTCCAAGTACAGGAGGATATGAGTCGTTGAATTGTGGAAGGAACTGAAAAAAAGTGCATCGCGAAGCAAAGTTGTGACTTTTGACATGTTTTCACAACCCAACATGGATTAAATTTGTAGCATATGGCAGAAAAAGTAACTCTTGTGGGTGGTGGTTTGGCTGGAAGTTTAATGTCGATCTATTTGGCCAAGCGTGGCTATGAAGTGTATATCTACGAAAGACGGGCCGACATGCGCTCTGGCAAATACGAAGGTGGCAGAAGTATAAACTTGGCTCTATCAACCCGTGGATTGAGAGGTTTGGCCAAGGTGGGCTTGGATCAAGATGTTTTGGACATTTCCATTCCAATGACCGGTAGAATGATGCATTCTGTAGATGGTGCACTGAAATATCAACCCTATGGCAAAGAAGGACAAGCGATTTACAGTGTTTCCAGAGGGCAGTTAAATGTAAAATTGCTTCAGTTGGCAGATCAATATCCAAATATTCACATGTTTTTTAATTGCAAATGTGTGGCTACCAATTTGGAAACCTGCGAAACAACATACATCAATGAGCATGGTGAAACGATTGTAGACAAGGCGGATGTGGTTCTAGGGACCGACGGTGCTTTCAGTGCTTTGCGCGATGCGATGCAGCGGACTTCACGATTTAATTTTTCTCAAACCTATGAGAATTATGGCTACAAGGAATTGGAAATTGTGCCCAATGCCAATGGCGATTTTCAGTTAGACAAAAACTGTTTGCATATATGGCCTCGCAAGAGTTTCATGATGATTGCTTTGCCAAATCCAGGGGGGAATTTTACATGTACTTTGTTCATGCCTTTCGATGGTAATCCTGGGATAGATCAGTTGAAGACCGCCGAAGAAATTACAGCCTTCTTCCAACTGCACTTTCCCGATGCGATGGCTATGATGCCAGGACTGGTAGACGATTATTTGAATAACCCTACAGGCGTTTTGGCCACCATGCGTTGTTATCCATGGGTGAGGGGGAACAATGCCTTGATGGGCGATAGTGCGCATGCCGTAGTTCCTTTCTATGGCCAGGGTATGAATTGTTCGTTTGAGGATTGTATCGTTTTGGATGAGTGCATCGAGGAATTGGGCGGAGATTGGAATTCAGTACTGGATGCGTATCAAAAATTGCGCAAGCCCAATGCCGATGCGATTGCGAATTTGGCTTTACAGAATTTCGTGGAGATGAGAGATTTGGTGGGGAGCGATGAATTTCTGTACAAAAAGAAAATCGAGCATACGCTTTCTGAAAAATATCCCGATTTGTTTGTTTCTCAGTATGAGAGGGTTACATTTTCTACCCGCGATTATGCAGAAGCGCTGGCGTATGGTGAATTGAACGACCGTGTTTTGGAAGCCATTATTCAGAACAAATGGGAAGAGAAACTAGATGACCGTGCTTTCGTAGAGACGCTGTTCGCCGATCATCAATCATAGACGGAAACTGGGGAATGACGTAAAGGCTATTTCGCAGGCTGCTGCTTGTATCTAGCTTTCGTTTTGGTTTCGATGCTGTCTATTATGTCTGGATTGTATTTCGTTTTGTATTTCCCTTTTAGGGTGAATTTCCCTGTGCGTTCGCTGCGGGTATCGCGGATGGGCTTTAGAATTTTGATATAGGCAACGATGCTAATTCCTGTAATCAGGGCAAAGAATGCAATGGCTACGATAAGCTTGAATTTCTGTTGCTTTTCCATGTTATGGGTTGAAGGGGATTTGTAGGTGTTTTCCAACGTTGATTAGGTCTTGAACTACAGCATCTACCAAGGGGATTCCATCGATTTTTCTCTGTTCACTTTGATTATGTTCTGGTTCTCCGGGGATGATAACTCGTTCCACACCTTGGGCTGTTTGGGTGGCTTTAAATCGCTGAATCCAAAGATCCATGTCGTTTTGAAAATCTTGAATGTCTCTAAATCCATCCACATCCCAACAACCAACAAAATGGCCCAGTCCTTTGCCGGGTTGATCGGCGCGGGGTTGAAGGAAGCTTACAAATGGGGGGACCCATGGACCAAAATTGGCCCCGTTGAGTACACCGGAGAAAATATCTACCCAGGCACCGAGTCCGTAGCCTTTGTGATAGCCATGATCAGCATCAGAGCCCAAGGGAAGTAGGAGGCCACCTTCTTTCAATGCGGCAGCATCTTGGGTATTTTGTCCATCTTTTGTTAAGGCCCAACCACTGGGGATGGGTTTGCCAACGCGTTCAGCGATTTCTAATTTGCCATTGGCTGCAGCAGAAGTAGCCATATCCATAACGAAAGGAAGTTCTTTTCCGGCAGGGATGGCAACACAAATGGGATTGGTTCCCAGCATTCTTTCTGCACCACCGGCGGGAGTCACAAGGGGGGAGGCATTGGTGGTTGAGAAACCAATGTAATTGTGAGGCAGAGCCATCATGGCGTGATACGCGGCAATTCCAAAATGGTTGGAATTGGATATTCCTACCCATCCTGAACCACATTCGTGGGTCATTTCCAGCGCCTTTTGCATGGCAAAAGGCGCTGAAACTAGGCCAATTGCGGCATCGGCATCAAGATGACCAGTGGCCCGTTTTCTTTGGGTGAATTGTAAATTTGGGTTAGGGTTGATTCTGCCGGCCTCTATCAGTCGAATATATCCGCTCAAACGGGCCACACCATGACTATCGATGCCGCGCAAATCCGCCATAAGCAATACATCAGTGGCCAAATGGGCATGCTGTTCCGAGAATTTTAATCCCAGAAAGATGTTGGCCAGCCAAGCGCGCAATGCGTCCGACGGAATGACTGTTTGACCGGTTTGAGTTGTCATTTTCTTATTTCAATAAGGTTTGTATTGCACCCATCGTATCCCAATATCCATCATTCTTGGCATTGACTGGCAGCTGGAATTCGTATTTGATCTCGGGATAGGCAGAAGAATTTCCTTTGCACTCTCGCAGCAGTCCTGCACGATTTACAAGCAGGGTGAGTTCCTGGGGCTCGCCCAATTTCAAAAAAAGATCGTCGATGTTGTTTTCAATCCGAACGCCATTGATCGCAATCAGTTCGTCGTTCACATTGACACCCAACTGAAAACCTGTCGCCATGGGGTGGGCGTGTATACCCTTTACAATGGTTTTGCCAGCGCTTAATTCACAAGTGAGGCCAAATTTCTTGGTATTACTTTGCGTAATTTTCGTGTCAATACTTACAGCCTTCATCAAAGCACTGTAATCGGGAATTTCGGTGGAGTGGAGCAACTGCTTTGCAAATTGATCGAAGGTAAATCCGCTACCCATTACCGCATCCGGATTGCCTTTGCCGGAGATAATCACTGTTTTTACTGCATTTAAGAAGTCCTTCTCAGTGATGCCCGCACCTTCTTCGCCCAACGCTTTGTTTTTGTAATGGGTACGCCACAAATATTGCATCACATCGTCCAAATGTTTGCTGCCATTGGTACTCGCAGCGATCCAAGCATCGAACAAAAATCCTACAATTACGCCCTTGCTGTAGTATGAATAGGTGCTGTTTTTTGAGTTTTCGTTGGGACGGTATTCTTTGATCCAAGCGTCGTGACTCATCTCGCTGATGGTTGCCACCCTTGCACCCATGCGGTTTTCGTGGGCGTTTATGTATCCTGCCATGGTGCCCAGAAATTCCTTCTGGGTGGCAATACCTGCCCGCATCAGAGCGATTTCATCGTAGTAACTCGTAATACCCTCAGCCAACCACAACAAATCGGTATAGTTCTCTTGGCGATAGTTGAAGGGACCCAATTCGGCTGGACGGATGCGCTTCACGTTCCACAAGTGGAAATATTCGTGTGCCACCAGTCCCAAAAAGCCTTTGTATCGTGCAGCATCGGTATAAGCCCAGCGGTTCATCATCAAAACCGTGCTGTTTTTATGCTCCAATCCGCCGCCTCCATTTTCCACATTCTGAACGATAAAGGTATAGCGCTTGCAGGGATGGTCATTCACCACTTTGGCCATGGTTCTGCACATCAGCTGCATGTCGTTACTTAGTTTTTCAAGATCGGCATTGTTTCGTCCTACCATCGCCACCTCGTGGGGTACGCCGTTGATCTCGAATTTCAAGCGGGGGAAATTTCCCAATTGCACGGGGGCGTCCACCAAATCATCGAAGTTTGGGTAGGTGAAATTTATACGGGTCAAGGCCGATTTTAATTCCGCTTCTGTGGGTTCTGAAACGGCCATGACCTCTTCTTTATTTATTTCCAATGCCGTGGCGTAATTGAACCATCGCAATGGATAGTCGATGTCCAAATCACCGCCCAAATGTTCAGAACCTTTCACTGTCATCAACACCGATGCCATATTCAACAAGGCCTGGTCTTCGTCGATGAAGCTGGTGCGAACACTCAACTCAAAACAGTATACTTTGTAGCGAAATTCAACCGCAGCGATGTTTTTGGGTATTGTTAATCTCCAAGTATTTTTATCCAGTTTTGTCTGGGCGATGGGCAAGCCAAAATTCACAGGTTCTTCTGCAAAAACCATTTTTGATTCGTCTAAGGTGAATCCGCGGGTCTGCACCGACTCCACGTTTTTTGCAAACTCACGCACCAAATAACTGCCTGGTGTCCAAACGGGCATGTAAACGTCGATGTTGCCTGCCGTCAGCTCCTCAATGCGCATGGTAACCTCGGCATAGTGACTTTTGGGATCAGAAATTTTGATGTTGTAATGAACCTTTGGAGCGGTGTTGGATTTGGCGGAAACTGTCATAGAATTGAGGGAAACTAGTGCAAGTCCCAAGGTGAAAATCATCCTTAGCATTATACAAAAATCCACTATTTTATTGATGTTTTTACAATTTTGTTGTCAATTATATGTTTAAAAACGACCGATTTTTGTACTCCCATCACCCAAGATTTTGTATATTCGTAAAGATGAGAATATTCAAATTGCTTTTGGGTTCTGTAGGAATTACCTACCTGCTGATTGTTGCGTCCATGGGTATTGCTGTTACCTCAAGCTCCTGTAAAAAAGATACAGCACTTCCGCCAGTGCCAAAAGATAGTACCGATAATGTGACCTCTGCCCAGAAAGCGTTCGATCTTCTCGTGCTCGGAAAGGAGTTTTATATGAAAAAAGGCTTGGATTCGGCAGGTACAGACCTAACGAGCTCATATTCGGATCAGATTTATGTTTTACAAAAAGAAACCTACACCACAGGGCCACTTGTAGTCACTGCCGGTGGGGTGGCTTACAACGGTAGGTGGAGCGCGAATTCAGATTATTCTAAATTGGAATTGACAGTAACGGGACGACCTGATTTTGCTTTTTATAGTATTCCTTGGCGGGTGACAAGTAAGACCCTAACTGGACTTAAAATGGTCCCGCAAGCTACGAATTCGGGTTCCAAAACGATGGAACTAGAAAAGAAGTAAAAGAATCGATAAACTTTACGATTTCGCCTTGAAAACAGGCACCGTAGAGCACGGCTCTCCGTACATGATGCTTTTCACAATCGGAGTAAGCAAACGGGTGATTTCAGCGTAAGCTGCTGCAGTTACAGGCAAATCTCCACAACCCTTTACCACGATCTTGCCCTCTTTGAATGGAGATAAATCAATGCGACTGAGTGCGCTGCGCCATAAAACCGCTTCCAACGCTTGCAAATCCCCAAACACAACTTCGGTTGCAATGCCAGACAATTTGGATGTCAAAAGCATATACGCCCAAGTTGGCACAATTGCATCGGCACTGCATCCAACGGCCACGGGGCAACCCTGATACTGAAGCCAGTCATGCGCTTTTACCCAATCCCGAAAATCCTTTTCTTTCAATACCATGCCCATGAAAAGAACCTCTTTGATGTCGATGTATTTTCTTTCACCCGCCGGGAAATACTCTTCCAAATTGAAAGTGATTAATCCACTGTTGGCGACCTTATTTACAAATACTTCTTCCATGATTTAGGTACACAAATATACTTCAGATGCGCTATGCATCGATTAATCTACCAAAGTTACTTTGATTGTATTGGTTCTTTGTTTTTTGTGAATCGGCATGCTCGCGCAATTGATTACGTACTGTCCAGTTTGAACCTGATTCTCCTCCTTTAAAATGTCTAC
>DDYM01000028.1:6060-18517 GCA_002347985.1 Bacteroidetes bacterium UBA2234 | reverse complement strand
GCAAGCAATCGTTTGTTGTCTGTAAAAATATAAACGTTCGCTTCCGGACGATAGCTGGCTACACGGAACCCAGTAAATCCTGATTTTGTCATTGCAACAATCGCCGAAGCATGCAAGTGGTCACTCATTCTCACCGCTGTAAAGCAAATCTCATCACTGGCAAAAGTGGGGGAGTCGTTGGTAGGCTTTACCCCTTTGTAATATGTCCTTCTGTCGCTTTCAACATCCGTAATGATACTGCTCATGATCTCAATCACCCGCAACGGATGTTTGCCCACACTGGTTTCGGCAGAGAGCATCAAGGCATCGGCACCGTCGAGAACTGCATTTGCCACGTCATTGATCTCCGCACGGGTTGGCATACTATCTACAATCATCGATTCCATCATCTGCGTCGCGATAATACAAGGCTTGGCCGCCGCCAAACACTTTTCAACGATCGTTTTTTGAATCAACGGAACGCGTTGCATTGGCACTTCAACACCCAAATCCCCTCGAGCAACCATAATTCCGTCTGATACTTTAATGATTTCATCTATGTTGGCAACCGCTTCGGGCTTCTCAATTTTCGCAATCACCTTGGTATGAGTGCCTTTTAAGGCGATTAATCGTTTTAATTCGATAATATCATCGGCCGAACGCACAAAACTCAATGCCACCCAATCCATTTCCTGGGTCAATCCGTATTCAAGATCAGCCAAATCCTTTTTGGTTAATGAAGGAACCGTTAAGTTGGAATCGGGGAGGTTGAAGCCTTTGTTGGACGACAGTGGACCACCGGCAATTACTTTCGCTTTGAGTGTGGTGTCGCTGATTTTCTCAACAAACTCAAGGGCAACTTTTCCATCATTTAACAGGATTCTCTCGCCTGGTTTACAGTCACTTACCAAACGCTTATAGCTCACATAGAGGATTTCGGTAGTAGAAATCTGTTCTTCCGTGGTTACGAAAATATAATCACCTTCCACCAAATGAATTTCGCCGTCTACTTTTCCGATTCGCAACTTGGGGCCTTGTAAATCCTGCAATAGGGCGATGTTGGAACCCAATTTTTCGTTAACCGTTCTGATGTTGTTTATTACCTCTTGGTGCTGTTCATAGGAGCCATGGGAGAAGTTGAGACGACAAACATCTACACCGGCGAGGATGATTTTTTCCAACATTTCAACGCTGCTGGTTGCAGGTCCTATGGTGGCGACAATTTTTGTTTTGTTAAATTTACCTTGATACATGTTGCTTTTCTTCCATCACAGATGACTCAAAGCCCGCAACCAAGTGAGTTTTGCATGTTTTTCAATGGGGAATAGGTAGCTCATTTGAATGGATGGTATCGTTTTTAAACCGCTTACCCATTCATCTGTGCCGCCCAACTCATCCGCTGCACGCAAAAGCAACCAGTAATCAGGTGTGGGTTTCCCACTGTAAAGCAATCCTCCGCTTCCTTTATTCTCCACTAGCCACATTTCACAAACGGTTTCACTGCCTTCAAAGTAGTATTCCACGTGCTTTGATTCTGTAATCTTCGACAAAAATACTGAAAAGGTATCGTCTTGTCGTTGAAATTTTGAAGAAAAAGTGTCATCTAGACACCAAGCCATGTAATGTGGCGGTATTTGGGCATGGATGGCGAAGATATCGAGGTCGATTTCTGCCCCCAAATGGGTCGATTTGATGCGTTTTGCTGACAAAGTGTGGCCACAAAAATAATTTTAATGTTGTATGTCACGAAAAAAATGTTTCTTTGCAACTCAAATCAAAAAATAAGATCATGTCAGAAATTGCAGAAAAAGTAAAAGCCATTATCGTAGACAAGCTCAGCGTTGAGGAAAGTGAAGTAGTAACTGATGCTAGCTTCACCAATGACTTGGGTGCCGATTCATTAGACACCGTAGAGTTGATTATGGAATTTGAAAAAGAGTTCGATATCAGCATCCCAGACGATCAGGCTGAGAAAATTCAGACGGTTGGCGAAGCCATTCGTTACATCGAAGAAAACAAGAAATAATCTATGCAACTCCGGAGAGTTGTAGTTACTGGCCTCGGCGCCATCACTCCATTGGGGAACGATGTAAATTCGTTTTTCCATGGCTTGCGCACGGGTGTCAGCGGAGCAGGGTTAATTACCCACTTCGATACTGAAAAGTTCAAGGTGAAATTTGCCTGTGAGGTGAAAAACTTCAATACTGAAGATTTTTTCGATCGCAAAGAGGCAAGAAAAATGGATCCTTTTACCCAGTATGCCATGGTGGCCGCCGATGAGGCGATTGCCCACAGTGGTATTCTTCAGCAAACATATAATCCGGATCGCATTGGTGTGGTTTGGGGCGCCGGTATCGGTGGTCTGACTACATTCTTCGCTGAAATTGTAGACTATGCAAGGGGCGACGGGACTCCGCGTTTCTCGCCCTTTTTTATTCCTAAAATGATTGTTGATATAGCCCCAGGTTATATCAGCATCAAACATGGATTCAGAGGCCCTAACTATTGTACGGTCTCTGCTTGCGCATCTTCAACCCACGCGTTGATTGATGCATTTAACCTCATTCGATTGGGTAAGGCAGACGCCATCGTAGCCGGTGGTTCTGAAGCCAGTGTGAACGAGCCATCTGTAGGTGGTTTCAGTAACATGAAAGCCTTGAGTGAGAGAAATGATGATTACATGACCGCTAGCCGTCCTTTCGATAAAGATCGCGATGGTTTTGTAATGGGAGAAGGTGCTGCCTCAATGATTCTTGAAGATTATGAGCATGCCAAAGCCCGCGGTGCCAAAATTTATGCGGAAATCGTTGGCGGTGGAATGACTGCCGATGCGTATCATTTAACTGCGCCTCACCCCGAAGGTTTGGGTGCTTGCAATGTGATGAAAGCCGCTTTGGAAGATGCAAATATGTCGCCTTCAGACATCGATTACATCAACGTGCATGGAACAAGTACTCCTTTGGGCGATATCGCTGAGAGTAAAGCCATTTTGTCGGTCTTCGGCAACGATGCTTATAACCTCAATATCAGCAGTACCAAGAGTATGACAGGCCATTTGTTGGGTGGAGCCGGTGCCATTGAATCCTTGGCTTGCATTCTTGCTGTGAGTGAGGATATCGTTCCTCCCACAATCAACCATTTTACTGATGATCCAGAGTTTGATCCGAAGTTGAATTTTACTTTTAACGTGGCCCAAAAGCGAACTGTTCGCGCTGCATTGAGTAATACATTTGGCTTTGGTGGTCACAACGCATCTGTGATTTTCAAAAAGTTCGAGGACTAATCCTTACACATTGAAGGGTTTGCTATCACAATTTCTCGGAAACAACCCACTTTCCAACAAAATCTACCGAGTTACCGGAATCAAGCCCGGAAAACTGCGTATTTATCAGGAAGCACTGAGGCATAGCTCTATGTCGGATAGTCGTAGTGTGGATCAAATCAAAAACAACGAACGACTAGAATTTCTCGGGGATGCCATTTTGGATGCGGTTGTTGCGGAAATTTTATTTCAACAGTTTCCCAAAAAGAACGAAGGTTTTTTGACCGAGATGCGCACCCGGATCGTAAATCGAGAACAGTTGGGGTATTTGGCCAGTAAGTTGGGTTTGGTGGAGATTATGGACATCAAAAGAGATTTGCATACCAACAAAATCGCTATGAAAACGATTGGGGGTAATGCTTTAGAGGCGCTAATTGGAGCCATTTATCTCGACAAAGGATTCTCCGCGGCCCGTGAATTTGTTAGTCAGCGTTTGATAGGTCAATATTTGGATATGGAAAAACTCATGTCCACCGCAGTTTCTTACAAAGCGCTGGTGATGAAATGGGCTCAACAAAACCACAAAGCGTTGCGATTTGACAGTAATTCGCAGCCAGAAAATCGAAATGATTTACATACGGTGAGTTTGGTGATCGACGAAGAAGTTTGGTTTACCGAAGTGAATCACAGCCGTAAAAAAGCCGAAGAACTTTGCTGTGAAAAGGCTTGCAGAAAATTGAGTCTTTAAATCAGTTCAGAATTTCCTTCCTCTAAATCCGATTCTTTGGGCATCAAAATCACCTGCTCTGTTTGTTTTGCGAAATTACACCAGTAGCAATCTGCTTTTCCGCAACCGTTCATGAATTCCAAGGTTTGTAGCTGGTGGTTTGCTTGGGCGATCCAATCGCGAAGTAACTTATTCTGCTCATCGTCGTAATGCAATTTGATCAGTGGGAATTCCCCGTTTTCGTCTTTTTCGATACAATCGATAATTGCCATGTTGCACTGCCAGGATTTGCCCGGTTGTAAATTGCTCATGAGTTGGTAAACACCCAGTTGAAACCAATAGGGGTTGGGGAGTTTGCCTATGCTTCGCGGCCCCGGAGGGGCCGCCTTCTTCGCGGAATTTTCGGGTTTTCCGGTTTTGTAATCTACCACCGTGACCCGGTTGCCATCGAATACCATTTTATCCAAAAACCCTGAAATATTTACCCCGTCAATCACCGCGCTGATCATTCGCTCTGTTTGAACCAAACTGTATTGCTTGAATTCGTCTTTTCTCGACTGATAATAGGCCGGTAGTACATCGTGACCTTGTTGCATCCGCAACTTGAATTGTTTCTCGTTAAATGCATGTCGCTCCTTGTACATTTCTTTATCAAATTGGACCATCAATTCAGACTCACTCATCCAAACCTTGTCTTTGGTCCAACGGTCCACCCATTTATGCATCGCCCCGTGCATCGCAGTTCCAAACGCCGCCGCTGGAGATGGTGCATCGGGGACTCTCACAATTCTTGTGAAATAGAACTTTAGCCCACACTCCAAAATGCTGTATAAAGTAGAAGGAGAGAACTTGAAATTCGCCGTTCTGCTCGCAATCCATTCCATTTTGTCCGATTTCAATTTCGGTTTTGACGTCCTTAATAACATCGCTTGATTCGTAAATATCAATCGTTCACTCGGGATGTTAGTGCATTCACTGGCCTCAGATTCCAATGCTTCAGGGACAAAAGTGGACGTAATCGCATCGCTCACCTTGGTTGCCGTGATGCGTTTCTGGTTGTAACTGATATGCAAGGATTTTTTTGCTCTTGTAATCGCGACATAAAACAATCGTCTGCGTTCCTCGTAGTTTTCTTCGTCGCTGGTATCATTTTTTAGTTGAATGTTCTTACCATGTATCAACGATAATATGCGATAGGGCATCCTTCCCGTTTCACTTTTTTCCCATTCCGATTGATTGGCCCTCACCACAAATACGTGCTCGAACTCAAGGCCTTTACTGCTGTGAGCGGTAATGAATTGAACCCCTTCCGCTGTTCCGATGCGCTTTTCTAATGGAACCGCTATGTCGTTGTTAATCATCTTTTTCACAGTGGAAATGAACTCATGCGGTTTCATGAAAGGTGTTTTCTCACTCATTCGGATGGCAAATTCCATGAAGGTCTGCAAAACTTCTAAAGTCCATTCTTGGTCGTGCGATTTCAAAGCATACGCCAAATATCCGCCCTTGCTGTATATGTCACGAATCAACTCGGGTACCGTGAGCCAACTCGATTCTTTGATCCATACTTCGATGTTATTCCAAAGTTCTGTTAAGGCCTCTGAGGGTGAACTATGAAACATATCTCCCTGGGTGGGCGATTTGATGATTTTTTGGATATGCTCTCTCCAGGTGTATTTGTCTTTGCCGTCTTTTCTGCTGCTAGATCGGTCTGCGTAAATGCTAACCGAGAGCTGATTTACCTCGAAACTGCTGATGTTGTAAAGCGGACTCACCAATAATTTATAGATCAAATGTTCACCGCTGTTGGGCATTTCAAGTTCCAAAGCGAGGTATTCCAACCAGGTAAGTAAATGTTGGATTAGGGTTTCATTTAGGATGTTTACTGGTCGATGAATCACAAAAGGGACTTCAACGGCTTTAAATGCATCGGCCAATACCAAGGCATGTTTGTTCTGAGGGAATAAAACGGCGATTTCATTGGGTGTTTCGCCTTCGGCAATGAGTGTTTTGATCGACTCGGCAACGCCCACGGCTTCGTGAAATTCGTTGTTATAAAGATTGTTGGTAGGCGATAATTGGGGGTATTGTTTGTTGTCGCCACTGGCAACCAAATCCTTGCTCAATCCTGGCATTTGATTCACCAGTCGCAAAGTGTTTTTATCGATCAATCGCTTTGCACTATCCAAAATGGGTTGAGTGCTGCGATAATTTTTTACCAAAACCACGGTTTGTAAATGGGTTTCGTATTTTTCTGCAAATTTCAGCATGTTACTCACCTTCGCACCCTGAAAGGCGTAAACACTTTGGTCGTCGTCGCCCACCACAAAGCAATTGGGTTCGTCCTGCCAATAATCAATAAGTTTGTACAATATGTGATTTTGAATCCCGCTGGTGTCTTGGTACTCATCTACCAAAATGTATTGAAATTGTTCCTGATAGGTAATCAGCAGTTCCTCATCGGTCTCAAGGGCCTTGGCAACCCATTCTAACATGTCTGAGAATTCATACAATCCCGCATTGGCTTTGGCTTCTTTGTAACTTTCGTAAAGTTCTGCCGCCGCTTTTGCCTTTTTCCATGAGGTCATTGATTGTTCATAATCCTTCATTTTTAAGTCGCCGGCTTTATTCGGGGCCCGATTTACCTTGTAGGTATGATTCGGGAAGGCGAGCTTATAGTTGTCGTGATCGCTCAAATACTCTATCCAATCGTTAATTTGTCTCGCATCAATTTCTTCTGATTGCATCAACGACCATAATTTGGTTAGGTCGCGACGGATTTGTTGGGCGTCTTCGTTGTATGATTTAAGAATCGATTGGGCCGGCAGCTTTTCGATCAGCCCTTGCACCAAATCAATTTTATCCAATTCGTCCATCACCCTCAGCTCGCGCCTTGAGAATTTCTCTGGATAGTCTTGAATAATTTTATTGCAGAGTCCATGGAATGTGTAAATGGGGACTTTATAGGCATCCGAACCCATGAACTGACTCAATCGCTTCTGCATCGCCGTTGAACCCGCCTCGGTGTATGTTAAACAAAGAATGTTCTGCGGCTGCGTATCGGTCTTTTGAAGAATATTCAAAATTCGCGTTGCCAAGATTTGTGTTTTTCCAGTCCCAGGACCGGCAATTACCATCACAGGTCCTTCAATGGCGTCTACGGCAAGTTGTTGTTCTGTATTGAGTTTTTGATAGAGTTCTTCGAACGTCTGCATAATTGCAATATAGCCATTATCTTCGCATTTTTATGAGCAACACCAAGCAAGAATATACCCATGTTTTGAACGCCTGTAGGGAAGTGTTTTTGAAGAAAAATCAAGACTATGGCACCTCTTGGCGGTTGTTTAGACCCTCGAGTTTAACAGATCAGATTTACATCAAAGCACAGCGAATCCGCAATATCGAAGAAACGGGTAGAAATGCGGTGGGCGACGATGTACGGGGTGAGTTTATGGGCATCGTAAATTACAGTTTGATTGCTCTAATTCAGCTGCATTACATTGGATTGCAAAAAGATCCCGAAGGGATTGATGAAATTGCCAAGGTGTACAATGAATGGGCAGAAAAAACCCGAGACCTGATGCTACTAAAGAATACCGATTACAGCGAGGTGTGGCGAGAGATGAGAATCAGCAGCTTTACAGATATGATTTTGGTTAAAATTGCACGAATCAAACAGATCGAAGACAATGCCGGTAAAACCTCGGTAAGCGAAGGCGCCGATGCCAATTATCAAGATATTATTAATTATGCGATATTTGCTTTAATTCGATTGTAAACAGAAACTTATGCGGATACCTTACCTGATTGCCAGATTTTTAACCGGAGCACTGTTTGTGTTCTCTGGGATAGTAAAACTGAACGATCCCAGCGGTTTTGGGATCAAACTCAATGAATATTTTGATGTATTCGCCCAAGATTTAGCAACCCCTCAAGATTCGATGCGGTTGGTGGTTTATTCGCAAGGACAGAAACTCATCGACCAAAAAACGGTGCTGTATAGTTTTGATACCGAGAAAGAGATGTTGATCGAGGCGAAAGGTGTTGTAGACGGTGGCGACGGAACTGCCGTATCGCCAAAAATCAATGTTCGATGCAGTTGGGGTGGATCTTCTGTGGCAGAAACGACGTTGGATGTGCAGTTGCCATTGCCTAAATCGTACGATTTTGAATTTGTGGCCCTGTCGCCCGGTCAAGAATTGCCTTCGATAAAATCGCCTGTGAATGCCAAACAAGGAGGACATTTATCTTTCCCAACGGTTGGAACGTCCAATAGCGATTCTGCCGCTGCTGAGTCTTTGACATGGGATGGGCTTTCGGTTTCTAAAAGTGCAATGGTAAATGTGGCCGCTTTCGCTAAGCCCAACGGCGCACTTTTCGATTTCTTTAAGTGGTTTAAAAATTATAGCTTGTATTTGAGCGTTTTCTTCTGCGCATTGGAAGTTCTGCTTGGCCTTGCGATGTTGATTGGCTGGAATATGCGACTAACTGTTGCCATTACCGCCGCTCTCATTTTGTTTTTTACATTCCTTACGGGCTACAGCGCGTATTTCAATAAAGTGACCGACTGTGGATGCTTCGGGGATTTTCTAAAATTGAAACCATGGCATTCTTTTTATAAGGATCTTGTGCTCAGCGGTTTGATTTTGGTGATGATCGCGGGGATCAAACACAATGTACCATGGTTTTCTAAGCCGTTTGGTTTGAAGCTGATGGGCGTTTTGAGTGTGTTGACATTTGCGTTTGGGGTTTATTGTTATATGTATTTGCCCATCTGGGATTTCTTGCCTTACAAAGTGGGTAACAATATCAAGACGGTGATGACCTTTGTTCCTGAAGGAGAAAGAAGCAGCGATAGCATCGAAATAACTTGGGTATTGTATAAGCCAAATAAAGCCGGTGGTATTGATTCAATCACTTGCAGTACCTCAGAATTTGAAGCAAAAATGGGAGAGGGTTACCAATTTGATGCCACCAAATCACAGCGCAAGAAATTGGTGATTGAAGGTTATAAATCACCCATTCACGATTTTGCAATCAATAACAACCAAACAGGTGCGGATATGAAAGATACTTTCTTGAATGCCGAAGGGTATCAATTGGTGTATGTTGCTCCTTATATTGATCAAGCCTATACTGGTGGAATGGATGAGTTGCGTGCCCTGTTTACTTGGGGAAATGCCAAAGGGGTTAGGATTTATCCATTGACCGCATCATCCGATCAGCCCGCTGCTGAGTTTGCAAAAGCCAATACGTTGCCAGTTACGTTTTATTCAGCCGATCAAAAGATGTTAATGACGATGGCTAGGTATAATCCAACGGTATTCTTCCTCAAAGGCGCTGAAATCCTAGGTAAGTGGAGTGGACGGGATTTGCCAGAAGTAGAAGATATTGAGGAACTGATGTTGGCCGCTGCGCATTAAAGTGTTCTTGGCACTAACGCGAAATAGTTATAAGACCATAAATAGGACTTGAAATCAATCTAGCCCTAAGCAGGAGTTGAACAAAGGGCCTTTTTGAGGTGTATCAAAATCGGAAACTCATGAAATCTATCGCTAAGAAAATTGCTTTTTTATTTTCCGTTCTCTTGGGATTGGTGCTGTTTATTTTCGTGTTGTTTCAAGCGATGCCGAATGCGGAAGAAATGTTAACATCCCAAAGGGCGGATGCAAAAACAAAGGCTGCAATTGTGGCTGAGTTAGGATTAGATGAGCCCCTGGTGAACCAAGCCCTTTATTACATCAATGATTTATCGCCTGTTTCATTTTACGACAGTAGTTCTCAGAAATTGTCGTTGTTAACGGGCATTCAAGTGAATGAAGGGAGAACCCAGTTATGGTTGAAGTTGCCTTATTTAAGAACGTCGTTTCAGAGCAAACAGCCAGTGGGAGGTATGCTATTTCAGGCCTTTATCGGAACGATGGTTTTGGCAATCGCGGCAATGATATTGGCATTGGTTTTGGGCGTCCCGTTGGGCGTTTGGGCTGCGATGCAACAAGGCAAATGGTTGGATCACTTGATTGTAGGACTTTCAGCGATCGGGATATCCATGCCCAGTTTTTTCTCTGCGATGCTGTTTTCGTGGTTGTTTGGTTTCGTTTGGCATGAATATACGGGCTTGCCAATGACAGGAAGTATGTGGGAGATAGATGAAATGGGAGACAGTAGAACGTTAATGTGGTCAAATATGATTTTGCCTGCCTTGGCATTGGGCATTCGTCCCTTGGCAGTTTTTATTCAATTGACAAGAAATACCATGGTTGAGATGCTTGCCCAAGATTTTGTACGGTCGGCCAAAGCAAAAGGTCTTTCTCATTGGCAAGCCACTTGGAAGCACGCGTTGCCAAATGCATTAAATCCATTAATTACCAGTGTTGGCGGGTGGTTTAGTAGTTTGTTGGCGGGTTCGTTTTTTACAGAGTATATTTTTCAGTGGCGTGGTTTGGGTAAGGTGACGATTGAGGCGTTGCAACAATCGGATTTTCCGGTGGTCATGGGAGCGGTTTTATTCACAGCTTGTGTGTTTTTTATTCTGCATACGATCACAGAACTGTTGTATGTTTGGATTGACCCTCGGGTGAGATATGAATAAATTATACTTAGTTGGACTGCCGGCATCTGGAAAAACGACTACGGCAAAATGGTTGGCCGATAAATTGGGCTGGACATTTGTGGATTTGGATGAGTTGATAGAATCTCAGATGAGAATGTCGATCTGGGATATTTTCGAAGTTCATGGTGAGGAAGCTTTTAGAGAGATGGAAGCCAAATTTTTAAGAAGCACCCATGAAATGAACAACGTAGTGGTGGGTTGTGGCGGTGGTACGGCTGCATATCATGGCAACATGGATTGGATGAAAATTCACGGGCTTACACTTTTTTTAAACACTTCATTGGAGGTTTTGGTGGGTAGAATTGCCGCGGATATGTCGAAACGCCCTCTGTTTTCGGGGAAAAATGAGTCTGAAATACTTAATAAATTATCACAAATTGCAGAAAATCGCAGTATTTACTACAGTTCTGCAAAAATAGTTTGGAACAAAAGTGAGCCTAGTGATTTATTGTATCGTGTTGTAAATCAATTAATTGCATAAATCACCACCTTTATTTTTTTCAAATTGTTAATTTCTCGTGTAAAAGTTCATTGTGCGTGAGTATTATCGGCACTTGACAAACTAAATCCCTTGTTTACTTTTGGAACGTTAACAAATACTAAAATCATATACAAATGAACAAATCAGATTTAATTGGAAGAATGGCTAGCGATGCTGGCATTACCAAAGCTCAAGCTGCTTCTGCATTGAACAGCTTCACAACTGCTACAGCTGAAGCATTGAAAAAAGGTGACAAAGTTATCTTGGTAGGATTCGGAACTTTTTCTGTAAGCAGCCGTAACGCTCGTACAGGACGTAACCCACAAACTGGTGCTGAAATTAAAATCGCTGCGAAAAAAGTTGCGAAATTTAAGGCAGGTGCTGATTTGAACGGTAACATCTAATTAGTATTACTTTCAAAAAAGAAAGCCCCTCGTTGTAAACGAGGGGCTTTCTTTTTATATAAACCACCTAGCAGGAAAACTCTTTTAACTTTGTAGCATGCACATTCATCCGCGACAAGCATTTTTACAACACTTGGCCCAAACCAGCCCAAACCCCATGGCACTGCACGTGGTTAGAGCACAAGGCAATTACTTGTATGATGAAAGTGGCAATGAATATCTGGATTTGATTGCGGGGATTTCGGTTTGCAATATCGGACATCAACATCCCTCAGTAGTGCAAGCGGTGATCGATCAAGCGCAGTCTTTCATGCACGTGATGGTCTATGGTGAAACGGTGCAAACACCTCAAAGTATGTATGCGACGTCATTGGTTTCGCACTTGCCAGAATCTTTGTCGTGTTGCTATTTTGTAAACTCCGGTGCCGAAGCCATAGACGGAGCAATGAAGTTGGCAAAAAGGGCCACTGGAAAAACGGATTTTGTAGCCCAAACCGATGCGTATCACGGAAGCACCCAAGGGCCATTGAGTTTGATGAGCAATGAATATTACTCTCAGGCATTCCGGCCTCTGCTACCATCGGTTCATTTTATAGAACAAAATGATATTAAGGCGCTTGATTCCTTGCCATGGGATAGAATTGCAGGTGTTGTAGTTGAGACGATTCAGGCGGAGCGGGGGGCTAAGTTGGCGAATGCTGACTATTTACTAGCGTTAAGACAAAAGTGCACTGAGCATTGTGCGTTGTTAATTTTTGATGAAATACAGACAGGGATGGGGAGAACGGGGACTTTGTTTTCGTTTGAGCAACTGGGTGTTGTTCCTGATGTGTTGGTTTTAGGGAAGGCGCTCGGCGGAGGAATGCCCATGGGGGCATTCCTCGCCTCGCGCCCAATCATGAACACCCTTTCTAACAATCCAATTCTCGGACATATCACAACCTTTGGTGGTCACCCCGTGGCCTGCGCAGCAGGCCACGCCGCCTTTCAA
>DDYM01000028.1:0-6021 GCA_002347985.1 Bacteroidetes bacterium UBA2234 | reverse complement strand
TTTAAAAAATTACTCAAACATCCCAAAATCCATCAAGTTCACGGAGTAGGATTGTTGTTGGCGGTAGAACTTGATTCATTCGACATCGTAAATGCCTGTATCCAAAAGATGTTGCAGAGAAATCTCTTCGCCGATTGGTTTCTTTATGCCCCCAATTGTCTGCGAATTTGTCCGCCTTTAACCATCACCAACCAAGAAATTGAACGCGCCTGCTCGTTAATTTTACAAATATTGGATGAAATTTAGGAGTTGTTTTGGGGGTAATCCATACTATATTTGTTAAAGGAAAGCGGTTTTTGCAATTTTCGTAAGAACCAAAATCTAAATTCGGATGATTCGCAAATACTTAAATCACTTAATCTTAGCCGCGGTGTTGCTGCCGGGCTTAACAGTGATGCAGTCCTGCGAAAGAATCAATGAACAAAAAGAAAATGGTGTTCAAGTGGCTTCCGATTATTGTTCAGTGCAATCTGAAATTGGAGCCATCGTAGAAGTCGCCGATCAAATTGGTGATCAAACCACAGCAAAAGGAACCCCTCTCAAGTTCTTCTCCGATGCTTTCGGAAAACAAGCCGTCATTACCACTTTGGATACAACGTTTTTTGATGGGGACGGAATTGAATTTGAAATCAACTTTGGTCCCATTTCTCTGCCCCTTTCGGAAAATCAAAAAGGATACGATGGGAAATATCGCGCAGGCAAAATGCACGTAAAAATCCAATCCCATTACCAAGAGAAACTATCTAAACTCGAAGTGGAAATTGAAAAATCTGATAACTTCTGGGTGGGTAGAAATCCAAGTCAACCCCATAATGTTGCCGGTTCTTTCTCCATGTCAAGACAGGACAACAAAAAACACCTCATTAGTATTGAATCGTTTGAATTCTTCGGTCAAAAAACGCTGACGTTGAATGGGGAATTTCAGTTGACAAAATTGACGAGTTTTAATCCAGGTATGATCGGAAATCAATACCAATTGACAGGCAAAGGGTCGATCTTGATTTCGGAAAATGAAAAACACAACTGGGAAATCAAGCAACCATTGATTAAAAAAGTTGTTCCAGGATGCTCTGGAGAATTTGTGAACGGGATGATTGAGTTGAATAACGACGATAAATCAGTTGTTATCGCAATAGATTACGATCCCTTTGAAAACGAGTCATGCGACCGTATAGTGCGAGCCACAGTGGCGGGAAAAAGTACGGATATTACACTAGATTAACGAAACTGGTGCTTTCACCAACTGCGTTTTTCCACCAATTTTCTCAAACCAAGCATGTTGAATCCCATTGGTAATCCACATCCAAGGACTGTCTAATTTATTGTTATAAGTGGCTACTTGAATCAGTGTTTCTTGCGTAAGTTCTACTGATGTTGCCTTGCATTCAATCAAAATCAATGGGCTTCCATTGCTCGCAAATCCTACTATATCAAAGCGTTTGCGAAGTCCATGGACCGAAATCTCCCTCTCTACAGCAATCAAGCCCAATGGGAGTTTGAAATGTTCAATAAGATGACATAAACAATGCTGTCTTACCCATTCCTCAGGAGTTAGGGGGATAAATTTTTTTCGAATCGGATCAAAAATGACTTTTTTTTGTTCCTGTTCTTGAATCAGAAAATCGTATTCAGGGAAATTTAACACTTGCACCGCTGTAAAAATACAAACCCATGGCCAAATTGAGCGATACCATTGCCAATTATTTGGATCTTCGTCGTAAGATTCAAGCCAAACAGTATTCACCTGTTTATCTATTGCATGGGGAAGAAGTCTATTTTATCGATGCGATAACGGATTTATTAGAAGACAGCGTATTGCCAGAATCTGAAAGAAGTTTTAATCAAACGATTTTATACGGCAAGGAGGTCAAAATACACGACCTCATTTCGATGGCACGTCGTTACCCCATGATGAGCCAATTCCAAGTCATCATCGTAAAAGATGCCCAAGACATCAAAGAATTTGATAAACTGCTTACTTATTTAGAAAATCCATTGCCCTCAACCATTCTTGTTTGTGCATTCCGAGGTAACAAAATGGATATGCGAACAAAAATTGGAAAGCAGGCAGATAAATTTGGGGGTGCCTATTACGCAGCAAAACTGAGGGATTACCAAATCAAAGATTGGTTGCCCGAATACCTTAGGCAAAAGGGTAGAAGTATCGATGGCTCAGCCATACAAATGCTTGTAGAACTGCTTGGTGCCGATCTACCGCTGATTCACAATGAATTAGAAAAACTCCTCATCAATGTAAAAGACGAATTCATAAGGACAGTTCACGTAGAGGCCAATGTGGGCTTCAATCGTGAATACAATGTTTTTGAATTGCAGTCGGCCTTGGGACTAAAAAATTTCAACAAAGCCATCCAAATCGCACACCACATGTCGGCCCGGGCCGAAAAAGGTGAAATATTGCGCATGGTGAGCAACCTTCACGGTTATTTTGGAAAAATACTTCTTGTGCAACAGATGCCCGGGGCCTCCAAAGGAGAAGTGGCGTCTTCACTGGGTGTAAATCCCTTTTTCGTAGAGGAATACATGATTGCGGCGAAGAATTATTCTCCCGGTGATATGGAGAGGGCATTCAATCAAATTAAACTGCTCGACCTCAAATTGAAGGGGGTTCATAGGGGAGGGGCTTCAGACGGTGAAATCCTTATCGAAACAGTATTAGGAATTCTTCGGGCTCCACAGCGCGTTTAATGCGATATTTCATATTATTTTTCCTTTATTTGTAATTCTTAAAATTAAAGTATGAAAAAACTATACGTATTAGCTATTTCTGTCTTTGCCGCTGGTTTGGCAACTGCACAGGTGAGCTTGTCAAATGCGGCAGCCAATCAAGGCAACCCAGTATTGACCTCACAATCCAAAGTGCTCATCGATAAAGCCGACAATGGTGGATTCGGTGTTGCTCCAAAATCCAAAAAAACGGTAACTGCTCGTGGAGTAAACTACAAGAGTTTTATCCGTATTGGTTCTACTTATTACGATTTGCAAACCAACTATGCAATGCCTCACCGTTTGGCAATGCATTCTGATGGTGCAGTATCTGCGGCTTGGACTACTTCAACCTCTGATGCCGTGGGTTTCCCAGGTCGTGGAAGCGGGTACAACTTCCGCAGTGCTGCAGGAAAATGGCAGCCATCCGACAGTAACCGCGTTGAAAACGTAAGAACTGGATGGGCCAACGTAGGTGTTTTGTCGAATGGCAACGTATTTACCATCGGTCACGATGCTACAAGTGGTGGTTTCTACATGACAACCAGCAGTTCTGCATCTTCACGTCCGTCAACAGTTACCAATATCCTGAAAGAACCCCCATACAAGCCAATTTGGGCAAGAACTGCCAACAATGGTGACGTAATTCATTTGATTTGCTCTTACACAGATTCTGCTGCACCCGGTGAAGCGCGTGCGCCAAAGAGAAAAGGTGTATTCGCTCCTATGGTTTACAGTCGTTCTAAAGACGGTGGTGTAACGTGGGATAAGCAACACGTTTCTTTGCCTGGTTTCGATAGCACCTTGACAAACAACGGTGGTGCGGATCAGTACACAATTGATGTTAGAGGAAATACAGTAGCCATCGTAAATGCGGATTTATTGCAAGGTGTTGTTGCTTGGAAGAGTACCGACGGTGGTAGCACTTTCACTCGTATCATCGTAGATACCTTCAGATATGCTCCTTGGACTGGAAAACAGTTAATGACAGATACCCCGTTCACCAACGACGGTACTTGTGATGTAATCATTGATAAAAACAATAACCTTCATGTATTTTGGGGTTTAGGTAGAGTTTTCGATGACGATACTACCGATCAGAGCTATAGCTTTTACCCAGGTTTGCAAGGAATTATGCATTGGTCAGAAGCCAACGATAAAACTGCTTTAATTGCTTCTGGTGCTGCATTTGATGCAGACGGTGATGGCGTAAACAAAATGGAACAACCTACCTATTCCGCACTTTCTAGTGGAAATGTTCCCTCAGGAATGAGTACAGTTGCACGATTGGGTAACACTTCTTGCATGCGTCAGCCATCTTCAGCAATGGATGCAAATGGTAATATCTTCTGTTTGTATAGCGTACCTGTAGAATTAGACATTTCTGATTTGGGTGCAAACTTCCGCGATATCGGAATCGTTTATTCAACCGATGGTGGTGCAACTTGGAGCCAATCTCAAAACGTAACTCAAGTAATTGGAAAAGAAGATGATTTTGCTTCAACTTGTCGCGTTGCCGATGGTTTCGTTCACATGCACTGGCAGCAAGACGAAATTGCGGGTACCAACTTGCAAAACAACAGTTCATCTTTCGGTAACCACCCCGTTGTATTGAACGTGATCAATTATCAAGCCATCCCAGTTTCTGAAATTTTGGCTGGTACTATCGGAATCGCTTCTGTTGACCAACCCAATACTGGTGAGGTTATGGTTGTGAATCAAAACTATCCAAACCCATTCAGCAGCAATACCAAAGTATTGATCTATTTGACAACTCCTGGCGATGTTACAATCGAAGTGCGCAACGCAATGGGCGCTTTGGTTCAAACACAAAAGCACAGCGGCTTGTACAAAGGAAATCATGAGTTGGTGATCAACGGCGACAGTTTGTCGAGTGGTGTTTACACTTATACCCTCATTGCAGGTGGTAGCAGTGTGAGCAAAACCATGATGGTTAAATAAAACATACATTTTACGCCCAATTGTTTGGGAATAAAAGGGGCCTACAAAACATTGTAGGCCCCTTTTCGTTTATTTTTGTAGTATGTTTAAAACGAACCATTGGTATCATTGGATTAGTGCATTCGCATTTTGGTCGTTGGCCATCGTTTTTTATCAAAAAGACAGCATCGATATTTGGGGCTACGGAACCTGGCCCATCGTTGTGTTTTTGTTTTTTTGGGGACTTTTCCGCGCCGTGAATGGTTACTTGCTTTATAAAAAAGGTCGCAATGTTTCAGAAGAATAGGCAATTCGTTGGTGTTCTGTTGGCAATGATCCTATTTGTTTCATGTTTGGATATGGAACACAAGGGGAAGCGCAACGACATTCCCACCAAAGGAGAACTGGAGATAGCGGTGGATGTGAACGACAGTTTGCTGTTTGTTCAATTGATAGATCGATTTCATGATTTATATCCCCAGGCGCATATCAAACCCAATTATATGTCTCCAATCGCCCTGCTAGAAGGTGTGAGAGATAAAAAGATTTCGGCGTTGTATGTCAATCACATTTTCGATACGGCCATGGTTGACGCACTGGAATCCAGACAGATTAAAGTCCGATCCCACGACATCGGCGTGTCGGCGACCGCATTCATAGCAAATCGAAACAATCCAAACAACAGACTCTCCTCAGATTCCTTGGGTATGATTTTATCGGGTAAATGTACGGCGTGGGCAAAAAGCAATGAAAAGTTGGTTCTAGTGTTTTTGAAGAACGATTTGATTTACAATGACTTAGAAGAGTTTTTTGCGAAAAATTGTGCTAAATTAGGCAAGAAAATGTCTCTTCCCAAAGTGATTCAGGTGACATCGCCTCAAGCCGTCTTTGACATGGTGAAGAAAACGCCCGGGGCGTTGGGATTTGTGGGTTCTAACTGGATTGCTGATCGGGGTGATACGCTGGCCAAACACAACAGAAAATTGGTTGAGGTGCTGGAAGTGCAAAACCCAAATTCTGGAGAATTTCATTTGCCATATCAATCTCAAGTGTATGCCAAGCAATACCCATTCATTCGAACCATTATGGGATACGATTTGCAGGGATATTCAGGTTTGGCCCAAGGTTTTTTGGCGTTTTGCTGTGACCAAAGTGGACAGGTAATTATAAAGAAGAGTGGATTATCGCCGGCCCTTCCTCCCGCTCGAACAATTCAATTGGAAAATTGAAAAATATTTGGAACAATTTTTGAAAATCTTAACACATATATAACAATTACATAGTTTTTTTGCACCCAATGAAAAAGATAAGTATTTCTCTCATTTTTAGCGTGTTGGTTGGACTGTCAACAGCCAC
>DDYM01000023.1:19147-57639 GCA_002347985.1 Bacteroidetes bacterium UBA2234 | reverse complement strand
GACATGGAAATCCTTCGAGGATTACATTTCCAATATGAGTTCAAAGTATCGAGTGCGGACAAACAAAGTTCTCAAAACCACAGAAAATTATATCGCCAAACCCCTGTCTGTACAGCAAGCAAACGAATGGATACCCCAATGCGCTCAAATGCTTGGACACACGCTCAAAGACAAAACATTGGCCATTTCACCAAACATCTCGGCCATGCTTCACACTTTCGTAAGGACCCTAAAAGAAGAGTTCAATGTCTGGGGATATTACAAGAATGAGGTACTTTGTGGTTTTATTAGCGCGATCGACAGCCATCACGGAACCTATGCGATGCATCTAGGACTTACCGATGAAGCAGCAGAGGATTCCCTTTACCAAAGAATGATGTACGATGTGATTCGACATGGCATCGAAAATGGATCAGAATTCGTTTGTTTGGGCAGAACGGCAACAGAAATAAAAAGTACGATGGGCGCCGTACCCGTTGAAAATAGTTACCTTTTCTTTACCAAAGGAAAAGTTCTAATGGGACTCATCAAGGGTTACAAGAAGTTCTTTCATCGAACAAAAAGTTATCAGATCAGAAGCCCATTCAAGGACTAAAAACAGATCAGGGATTTTCAAAAGTACAGGCCTACCATAAAATCTGTATTTTCGCATGGCTATGAAATCAAATCTTCTTGCCATTGTAGTTGCGCTTGGATCATTCCCATTGTGGGCACAAGACGCAGTAAAGCCCGATACCAAAACCATTGATTACTCAATCAACAAACCAGGTAGCAGTTATTTCTTTACCCCAAGTAAAATCTTACAGGCCGCACCTGTTGAAGATCAGTGCAAAACAAGTACCTGCTGGAGTTATAGCACACTGTCTCTCCTTGAAAGCGAATTGATTCGTTTGGGAAAAGGACAGTACAACTTAAGTCAAATGTATGTAGCTCGATGCGCATACACCGAAAAAGCCAAAACCTACTTGCGCATGAACGGCAATCACAGCTTTGACCAAGGCGGTGAGGGCTGGGATATCCCCAACATTGTGGCCAAGTATGGAATTGTACCTGAATCCGTTTACACAGGTCTAAAAAATGGCGTAACACGTCATGATCACAGCGAAATGATCGCGGTACTCAAAGGTTATATGTCGGCCCTGGTAAAAAGGGAACCCGGAACCTATTCCGAAAATTGGCTACCCGGATTTGAAGGCATTTTGGACGCTTACCTCGGTCCCATCCCCAAAGAATTTAGCTACGAAGGCAAAACATACACGCCACAATCTTTCGCCAACTTTCTGGGCTTAAACATGAAAGATTATGTTGCATTAACCAGTTTTACCCACCACCCAGACTACAGCAATTTTGTTATCGAAATTCCAGACAACTGGTCCATGGACAGGGTTTACAATTTGCCGTTGGATGAGTTTACAAACGCAGTAAAATCGGCCTTAAACAAAGGATATACTGTGGCTTGGGCTGCGGATGTGAGCGAAAAAGGTTTTTCTTTCCGCGATGGATTGGCTATTGTTCCAGCCGATGAATCAACGATCAAGAAAATTGGAAACGACAATGCAGGGTTTAACGATGCCGGGGCAAAAAAAGAAGGCAATGCCTTTTCTCAACCCGTGGCCGAACTCAACATCACACCTGAATTGAGGCAAGCGGCTTTTGATAAACAAACCACCACAGACGACCATGGAATGCACATTGTGGGAATGTCCACAGAGAAAAATGGCAGCACCTACTTTTTGGTCAAAAACTCATGGGGGACGGGCAATTCATTGGGCGGATATTTCTATCTCAGTGAGCAATATTTCAAATACAAAACAATTTCGGTGATGTTACACAAAGACGCCATCGACAAAGCAACGAGCAAGAAGCTTGGGTTATAACGAATATCAAACAAATCACGTATCTTTGCGGCACTTTTCAACCATGATCATAGGCGTTCCAAAAGAAATCAAAAACAACGAAAACCGCGTGGCATTGACGCCCGCAGGTGCAAGTGAATTGATCAAACACGGTCACACACTTTATGTACAAAAAACAGCCGGTGAAGGCAGTGGATTTGCTGACTCTGAATATCAAGCCGCTGGTGCTACCATCCTCAAAACAATCGAGGAAGTGTATGCCATCGCCGAGATGATCATTAAGGTAAAAGAACCCATCGAAAGCGAATACAGCTTGATCAAAAAAGATCAGTTGTTGTTTACGTATTTCCACTTTGCATCCTATGAGCCATTAACGCACGCAATGATTGAGCGCGGTGCAGTTTGCTTGGCCTACGAAACCGTAGAAAAAGCCGATCGCAGCTTGCCCTTGTTGGTTCCAATGAGCGAAGTTGCTGGTAGAATGAGTATTCAAGAAGGTGCAAAATACCTAGAAAAGCCAATGGGCGGAAGAGGTGTTTTGTTGGGCGGCGTACCCGGTGTGAAGCCAGCAGAAGTGTTGGTTTTGGGCGGTGGAATCGTTGGAACTCAAGCCGCTAAAATGGCAGCAGGATTGGGCGCTCGTGTTACGATGATGGACATTAGCTTGCCTCGTTTACGTCAGCTCGACGATATCATGCCTGCCAACGTAGAAACCATGATTTCTAACGAATACAACGTGCGCAACGCCATTAAAACTGCAGATTTAGTGATTGGTGGTGTTTTGATCCCTGGTGCAAAAGCACCCAAATTGATCACCCGCGATATGTTGCCTTCTATGAAAAAAGGCGCTGTCATTGTGGATGTTGCAATCGACCAAGGTGGTTGTTTCGAAACATCAAAACCTACAACGCATGCAGAGCCATGTTATGAGGTTGACGGTGTTGTTCACTATTGCGTAGCCAACATGCCTGGTGCTGTTCCTTATACTTCAACCCTTGCTTTAACCAATGCTACCTTGCCTTATGCCGTTCAGTTGGCAAACAAAGGTTGGAAAAAAGCTTGTGCTGATAGCAATGAGTTGAAATTGGGATTGAACGTAATCAACGGAAAAGTGGTTTACAAAGGAGTGGCTGAGGCCTTCAATTTGGAATACACTGAGGTTGATTCTTTCTTGAACTAATCTCACCATGACCAACTTGGTCAATTATCGCATTTATGGGGAGAACCACTCCCATCCCATTTACATTTTGCATGGCATTTTTGGCATGCTCGACAATTGGCATTTGGCCGCACAGAAACTGTCCGAAAATTATCGGGTAATCACTTTTGATGCCCGAAATCATGGCAAGAGTTTTCACGATAGCGATGCGAGTTACTCCGCTATGGTTCAGGATCTGCGGGAGTTAATGATTCATCTGGGCGATGCTTCAGGGATCATCATGGGACATTCAATGGGTGGCAAAACAGCGATGGCATTTGCCGACCAATTTCCTGAAATGGTTGATCAATTAATTGTGGTTGATATCGCGCCAAAGCGCTATGTTCCGGGACATTTGGGTTATTTCAAGGCGTTCAAAGAAGTTCCTCTCCACTCTCTAAATTCCCGAAAAGAAGCGGAAGAAGCATTTTTGCCGTATGCGCCAGAAATGAGCGTAAGGCAGTTCCTATTAAAAAACATCGAACCCATCGCAGGCGGCGGCTATGCTACGAAAAGCAACTTGGAAGCCATCGAAAATCATTATGATGAGATCATTGGTGAACTTGATTTCCAACAAGTATTTCTAAAGCAAGTTGATTTCATCGGTGGTAGCAAAAGCGGTTATATCAAAGAATCAGACAAAGACGCAATTTTACAGCATTTCCCAACCGCTCAATTCCATGTGGTGGACAATGCAGGTCATTGGGTTCATGCAGAAAATCCTTCTGGGTTCTTAGACTGTTTGATGCAGATTTTACCTCGGTAAAGCTGGCGTCCATTTTTTGAGTGTACATTGGGATTTTACGTCTGCTGTTGTACCTTCGCTATGTGTCAATGCGATTTCCAACACTTCATAGTTTTTTCTTCGCGATGCTTTGTGGATGTATCGGGAGCATTTTTGCTCAATCCCCAGGCAATGGCACCTTATTACCGGCACCAACAAACCTGAAAAAACCATTAATTCGTCCCAATTGGGTCAGTTTACACTTGGGCTCTGGCTATCAAGTCAACGCAGGCGCTTGGTCGAATAGATACGCGGGCACAGCCATTTTTGATCTTGGTGCGGAATACCAACACAAGGAAAAATGGTTGATTGGCTTTAATTACATGCCCTATACAGGTAGAACGATCAACACGGACAGTTTGTATGGCGGAATTGTGGGGCCTTCGCAGAATTTGTTCGACATCAATGGAAATCCAGCGGTGATCAGAACCTATTTGCGGGGTTACAATGCTTGCATCGTGATGGGTAGAATGTGGGCACTGCGTGAAAGCACATTGAGCAATCCTAGAACTTGGACCATGAGTGTAGTTGGGGGGATTGGTCGGGACGAGCATTATACAAAGTTTCAGTTCGACAAGGGAAGGTTGCCTCAATTAGAGAATGATTTCACACAGGGATATGATGCGTATCGGAGGGGAATGTGTTTTTCTGAGCAGTTTCGCCTTCAATATATCAATCCAGAAGTACTGAGTTTCTATGTAGGATTGGGAAGCAATCAGGGGATCACAAAAACCACAAGAGATTGGGATTTCGGCACCTTCAGGGCACCGAATGCGAAGCAGTTAGACTTAGGTTTCAATATCAGTGGCGGGTTAATTATTCCGATTATCATCCGCAAGTCTGGGGTAATCAAGGACGCCGAATACTTTTAATTCATGAGGGTTTACGATGTAGCGATGCGATGTTATGCGATGGGCATACGATTGCTTTCGCTGTGGAATGCCAAGGCAAAGCGTTTGAGAGACGGTCAGCGCGAATCCAGAGCTCGATTGAAAGAAGGTTGGTGGAAGGACGGGGTTGTTCCGAAGGAATTGATTTGGATTCATTGTGCATCGTTAGGGGAGTTTGAAATGGCTAAGCCCATTGCGGCCGCCTTGCAGGCGGCCTCTAGCCAACGGCATATTTTGTTCACGTTTTTTTCTCCTTCCGGGTATGAACATTCCAAGTTAGAATTGAATCAGTCCAAAGCATATTTGCCGTTGGATAGTCGAGGCAGCGCGCAGCGCTGCCTCGAGCAATGGAACCCCTCCACAGTCATTTTCATCCGCTACGATTTTTGGTACCATTTCATCCAACAAACCCTACTACGTAATATACCCTGCTACGCCCTCGGCGTTTCTATAACCCCCCAACACTGGCTCTTCAAACCCCTTGGGAAACCCTGGTTACAGCTACTTCAAAAACTCAATGCCATCGGAGTCATCAACGCCAAAATGCATCAAATTGCCGTCGAAAATAACCTCAACAACACCTTCGTTTTCGGCGATACAAAATTCAATCGCGCCGTTCAAAGAACCCTGCAACCCTCCGCCCTGCCCATAGAATTACAAAACTGGCTCACCCAAAAACCTACCCTTGTCCTCGGCAGTGCTTGGCAACCCGAAATCAATCTAATTCTGCATTTCTTTCAAAAAAATCCAGAAATTCTCCCCCACGGCCAAATCCTCATTGCACCCCACAATATCAACAACAATTTCTGTGAAGCCATTCAAAATCAATGTCTTGAAACAATCAATACCCAAGCCCTTCGATTTAGCGAATGCTCCAAAAACATCCCAACAAATACCCACATCCTTATCCTTGATAGCATTGGTCTCCTCGCCGAATCCTATCGTTTTGGTACCATTGCCGTAATCGGCGGTGCCTTTGGAAAAGGCCTACACAATACCATCGAAGCGGCAGCGTTTGGACTCCCTATCATCTTTGGACCCAAACACAATAAATTTCCCGAAGCAGATCAATTCATTCAAGCCGGTTGCGGATTTTCAGTGAAAAATCAATCCGAATTTGATAACGCATTGCTTCAACTTTTTCAATCCTTTTCCCCCAATCAACCTCATCCCATTGGCCAAATTGCCAAAAATGTGGCGCAAAACCAACAAGCCAATATCATCGCGTTTTGTGAAAGGTTGTCATAATGACATACCCGCCAGGGGTTAAACTGACAAATTTTCGTCGTCCCTACCCCCCAAAACCTCCTTTTCGCCATTGGCACACAATTCGCCAAGTGAAAGCAAAATCAAAAACAATAATACTATGTCAGTAAACGTAAAACCATTGGCGGACAGAGTTCTGATAGAACCTGTACAAGCCGAGCAGAAAACTGCTTCAGGAATCATCATCCCAGACACAGCCAAAGAAAAACCACAAAAAGGTACTGTTGTTGCTGTTGGACCAGGCAAAACCGATGAACCCGTTACAGTAAAAGTGGGCGACACTGTTTTGTATGGCAAATACGCAGGAACTGAATTGTCTGTTGAAGGAAAAGATTATCTCATTATGCGCGAAAGCGACATTTTAGCAATCATTTAATTTAAAAAAAGAAATCATGGCAAAGAAAATAGACTTTAATCTGTCGGCCCGCGATGGCCTGAAAAGAGGCGTTGATGCCTTGGCAAATGCTGTTAAAGTAACCTTGGGACCCAAAGGTCGCAATGTTGTAATCGACAAAAAGTTTGGTGCTCCTCACATCACCAAAGATGGTGTTACAGTAGCCAAAGAAATTGAATTGGTAGACCCAGTAGAAAACATGGGTGCCCAAATGTTGAAGGAAGTAGCAAGCAAAACTGCTGATGTAGCGGGTGATGGAACTACCACTGCAACGGTTTTGGCGCAAGCCATCGTAACAGGCGGTTTGAAAAACGTGGCTGCGGGTGCGAATCCTATGGATTTGAAGCGCGGTATCGACAAAGCGGTGATTGCTGCTGTGGGCAAATTGAATGATATGACCCAGGCGGTAGGTGACGACAATAGCAAGATCGAGCAAGTAGCTACGATTTCTGCCAACAACGACAGCACCATTGGGAAATTGATCGCTGAGGCGATGAAAAAGGTGGGCAAAGACGGTGTAATCACGGTTGAAGAAGCAAAAGGAACTGAGACTACAGTTGATGTGGTTGAAGGAATGCAGTTTGATCGCGGTTACTTGAGTCCATATTTTGTGACCAACACCGAAAAAATGGAAGCAGACCTCGAGAACGCCTTCGTTTTGATTTACGATAAGAAGATTAGCAGCATGAAAGACTTGCTTCCAGTATTGGAAAAAGTAGTTCAAACAGGCAAGCCATTGGTAATCATTGCTGAGGATATCGACGGTGAAGCTTTGGCAACATTGGTGGTAAACCGCATTCGTGGTGCCCTCAAAATCGCTGCGGTGAAAGCCCCAGGATTTGGTGATCGCAGAAAAGAAATGTTGCAGGATTTGGCCATTTTAACTGGCGGTTCTGTAATCAGTGAAGAGCAAGGCCGCAAGTTGGACGATGCAACCATCGAAGACTTGGGAAGAGCTGAAAAGATCACCATCAACAAAGACAATACAACCATTGTGAACGGTGCAGGAGATTCAGCGGCCATTGCTGCGAGAGTTTCTCAAATCAAAGTTCAAATTGAAAATACCACTTCTGATTACGACCGTGAAAAGTTACAGGAGCGCTTGGCGAAGTTGAGCGGTGGTGTTGCAGTATTGTATATCGGAGCCGCTACTGAAGTTGAGATGAAAGAGAAGAAAGACCGCGTAGACGATGCATTGCACGCAACCCGTGCTGCCGTTGAAGAGGGAATCGTACCTGGTGGTGGCGTGAGCTTGATCCGTGCGATTGCTGGTTTAGAGAACTTGAAAGGTGAAAACGAAGACGAGAATACAGGTATTCAAATCGTTCGCAGAGCCTTAGAAGAGCCTTTACGTCAGATCGTTGCCAACGCCGGTGGCGAGGGCAGCATTGTGGTACAGAAGGTAATGGAGGGCAAAGACGACTTCGGTTACAACGCAAGAACAGAGAAATACGAAAACTTGATTGCTGCGGGTGTAATTGACCCTAAGAAGGTATCTCGTGTTGCTCTTGAGAATGCGGCTTCTATTGCCAGCATGATCTTAACTACCGAGTGCGTTTTGAGTGAAATCAAAGAAGAAGAAAAAGGCCATAGCCACGGTCCAGACATGGGCGGAATGGGCGGAATGATGTAATTCATTCTTTCAGATTCTAATAAGTATTCAATGCGCTGCAAGGAAATTTCTCTTTGCAGGGATTAAAAAGGGCCCCGTCTACGACGGGGCCCTTTTATTTACAACAACTCCCGATATAAAAAACAACCCCTATACATCCCATATAGAATCCCACCGCCCAATTCTAGCATTTCCGTATCTTTGTAAAATGGGAAGAATCATGGGCATCGATTATGGTAGTAAGCGCACTGGCCTCGCCGTAACAGACCCCCTAAAAATGATCGCCCAACCCCTTGAAATGGTATATACAGTGGACTTGAAAATGTATCTCGACTCCTATCTGTACGATGAAGACGTGGAATCCTTTGTTGTGGGTCTGCCTACGAACCTGAATGGAACCGATACCGATGCCACCCAGCCGGTAAAGCAATTCATCGAAGCGCTCAAATCAACCTATCCAGAAATACCCGTTTTTACTATTGATGAGCGTCTCACAAGTCACGAAGCACAGCAGTCTATCATCGCCTCCGGGGCAAAGAAATCCCAAAGGGCGAACAAAGGTCTCATCGATGCCGTAAGCGCCGCCATTATCCTCCAAACTTACCTACAGAAAATTTCATGATACTGCCCATTTACGCCTACGGAATGCCCGTACTCCGCAAAAAAGCCGAAGACATCACGCCAGAATACGAAGGACTAAATACCCTATTGGAAAACATGTTTGAAACCATGTACGATAGCAGTGGAATTGGTTTGGCGGCCCCCCAAATTGGCTTGCCGATTCGGTTATTTATTGTGGACGGAACCGACATTGAAGATGACCCGAGCACCAAAGATTTCAAACAGGTATTTATCAATGCGAAAATTCTGGAGGAGTTCGACACACCATGGGAATATGAGGAAGGTTGCCTTTCCATCCCTTTTGTGAGAGCCAATGTGAAACGAAACGCCAAAGTCACCATTCAATATTTGGATGAAAATTTCCAGGAGAAAACAGAGACTTATGAAGGCATGGCGGCCCGAATCATTCAACACGAGTACGACCATATCGAAGGCATATTGTTTACGGACCGCATACATCCACTCAAACGCAACATGCTGAAAAAGAAATTACAAAACATATCTCAAGGGATGGTCAACGCCCCCTACAAGATGAAATTTCCAAAAAAATAATGTAGCTTGCTACCACTTGTAGCTATGCGACCCTATCTCGCCATTCTGAGGCCAAACAACATTCTGCTCACCCTTTTCACCCAAGGGGTTTTCATGATTGCTGCCTCTAGAACGAGTTATTTCAACGTTGATTGGTCCAATATTGTCTGGCCTGAATCTGTATTAATCATCCTCACATGTTGTTTGACAGCAGCAGGCGGATATATCATCAATGATCTTTTCGATGTAGAAACAGACCACATCAATCGTCCCAACAAACGAATTCTTAAGCGTGACATCTCGCACAAAGCCGCCATCGTTTATTATATCGTTCTAACTGTGTTAGGCCAAATATGCGGGTATTATGCTGGGCTTGGCATTGGTTTATTTTCCTCTGCCATTGCGATACTTCTCTATTTTTATTCATCCGATCTCAAGGCGATGGGATTGCCAGGAAATTCGCTCATCGCTTTTATGTCGGGCTCGGTCATTTATATCGCCTCCCGTGGCATTCATGAAATTCACTCCGCCTATTTTGCCGAATACGCGTTTTTGGCTTTTCTGCTCACAATGGCAAGGGAGTTAGTGAAAGATGCCGAAGATATTGAAGGCGACAAAGAACAGGGGTGCGAAACATTCCCAATTGTCCATGGCACACGAAAAACCAATATTCTAAGCAATGTTATTTTGGCCCTGATTATCATATTCTTGGTTACATCCGCCTATTTGCTTTCGATCCAAACTCTATTGAACGTCAAATCACCCATTGAATCCCATAAGTTCATTTTCCCCGCCTTTTTGGTTCTTGGCCTCGTACCCATGATATTCAAATCTATGTGGATGATAGGCAAGGCACAAAACAAACGTGATTACAAGAAAATCAGCAAATGGCTCAAACTCACAATGCTGGTTGGGTTGATTAGCGTCTTATTTTCAGCGCCTTAAAACCAACGATTACTCCCTCTCGGCCCAGGCCTCTGCAATCGCCTCAAATTCTTCGTACCAGACCGGACCCATTTTCCGGGTGAGGGCCTCCTTCAAAAAACGGTAAACAGGCACTTTTTTTTCTTCGCCTACCTTGCAGGCATCGTTACACAAATTCCAATGATGATAATTCAGGGCCATATAGTCCCCGTATTGCTTGGCGCGAATGGGATACAAATGACAACTCATGGGTTTTCTAAACCATGTTTTGTTATCGAAATATGCCTTCTCGATGGCACAGCCGGCAATCCCCGATGCATCATAGACAACAAATAGACATTCGCCGGTAGGACGACAAACGGTTACCAAGTCGCCATCTCTATCTTTTTCATGAAAGCCTTGGGCATCAAGCAAAGCCAGCCCTTCCTCACCCATAAAAGGCCTCACATGTTCCAATTCCTTTTCTATAATCTCCAATTCACTCGCTTCCAAAGGTGCACCCGCATCGCCATGAACACAACATGCTCCTTTGCACAGTGAAATTTGGCATTCGAATTTCTTTTCCAAAATGTCTTCAGACACCAAGGCATTTCCTACAATTATCACAGGGCTCTCCGTTTACTCACCCAAATATTTTTTCCATCCCTCTATCTCCAATCGATCTGCCTTACCCAAAACTTCAGACTTCATTGATTCCTTAAAATCAGCTACGCGTTTTGCAAGTTCTTTATCTGCCACGCTCAAGATTTGCGCAGCCAATATTCCTGCATTCTTGGCACCGTTGATTGCAACTGTGGCCACCGGCACTCCTGGAGGCATCTGAACGATGCTATACAAGCTATCTACGCCACTCATACTTTTGGTATGAACCGGAACTCCAATAACAGGCAAATGCGTGAAAGACGCCACCATCCCCGGCAAATGGGCGGCACCACCGGCACCCGCAATTATTACTTCTAAGCCTCTTCCTGCCGCAGATTCAGAATATTCCATCAAACGCTTTGGTGTTCGATGTGCGCTAACAACCGTTAATTCATATTCAACCCCTAAGGCATCCAAGATGCTTGCGGCTTCTTTCATAACTGGGAGGTCGCTGTCGCTCCCCATGATGATACCTATTTTCTTCATTGATTGACTGATTTTGTTGCAAAGTTCGACAAAATGGAAACAAGAATATAACCAAAATAATAGACGATAACTCCGGTGCTTCCAAACAACAAACACGGAATGGTCATTCCTAGCAAAATCATCTTGTACTTACCCAAAGGATCATTCTGAACTCTCTTTAACGAAAGCATTGGGATTTCACTTATCATCATATAAGACGCCAGCAAAGGCATGTACAACCAAACATAATAGTTGGAAAACAAACCCGACAAATCAATTAGGGGTTTTTCCAGAATCCAGATATTTCCGGTATAACTGAGGGTATAACTCATCCATGCAAAACTGCCTAGCGCCATACCCGTCATCGGCGTTGGAATCCCTATAAAGCCCGTCGTTTGCCTGGTATCAATGTTAAATTTTGCCAAACGATACGCGGCCGCCAAGGGTATCAGCATCCAAATGTATTGATTGATGCAAAACACACCGGTAGGACAATATCCATTGAACTCCATGAGCGACTTCCAAATAAGACCTGGCAAAACGCCAAATGTAACAACATCCGCCAAGGAATCGAGTTGTTTACCCATTTCACCGGCAACGCCCAATTTCCTAGCGGCCAAGCCATCAAAAAAATCCAAAAAAGCACCCGACAAAAGGCAAACAAAGCCCATCCATTCCATGCCCTGTATCACAAAGCCAATACCCAGCAACCCGCAAGCCAAATTGCTGAGAGTAATGAGATTAGGAATCTCTAAAACAAACGACTTAATGCTATTTTTCATAATTTAATAATTCCGATTCGCAGACCCAATTCAGCAAATAACGAACTCATATCGCCACCAATTGACTTTCCTTCATAGTAGGGCAGTCCGCTATTTTGAAAATACCATTTTCCAGTGGACATATCTTTTCGATAACCCACATTGAATGTCAGAGAGAATTGACTTACAAATCGTCTTTCAACACTTAAATAAGCCGCCGGCAACCATTCACGACTTTGAATCGTTTTGCTACCGTCTGGTCTTGGATTGAGAATATTTAACGTTGGAGGTGTATATTTAATACGCTGGATTTGATACCAAGCTCTTCCACCTATTCCAAGCACCCACTTGTGATGGCCACTGTTGGTATGGAATAATAAATCCGCCGTGTAAGTTCTAGATCCATAATTCAGCCTTTCCCCATTTTCACCAGAGAAAATATCTTTGTTCTTGCCACCTGCACCGATCAATAAATTCGCGTTGGAACTATGGGCACCCATTTGATACAATTGATACGAAAACAATTTGGGATTGGAAACAGCGTATTGGTTATCGGCAAAATGCTGCACCATAGACGATGTCATCATTTGAGGAATGATCATTCTACTCGCACCCAAAGAAAAATACCGCGTGGAGAAATTTTCATCCGATTCACCCCAGTTTGATTCTTCGTCATCGGCCTGATCTGTATAATCATGGACCAAGACAAAGTTAAATTTCTTTGGCAACTCTTTCAATTGCGAATCGCTCGCCCTAAGATCGAACAGCAGCATGTTATTATCCACTGTTTCATATAAGGCCTTAACTTCGGCATTAATGGTTGGGTTATTACTCAGATTTTCCGCGCAAATATCTCCATCGCTGTCTTTGTCTTTTACGTAGAAGATTCCAATCGACATCACAGAGGTATCGTTTTGGAAATAACGCGTCCTCAATCGGGTTAGCAAACTATTGTATTCAAACCAACCACAATCTTGTTGTTGCTTTACCAGGGAAGTGTGACATCTACCGAATTGGCCGTAATATTTCTCATTGGGGTTGTTGCTGAGCAATGCAACCATATTTCGGTACATATGTTCTTCCCGCCAAGTGTATTGCTGAGCTGTATTGTCGAGGTTTTCCCATTGCTGCCATTCTTTCAATTGACGATATACTTTTACGTATTCCGCATAATCGGAGCCAAGCCAATTTTTCCATGCTTTGCATGAATCCGCAAAAGGTCCATCTGCTGCCCCGTATTCTTTTAACCAATCCACCAAATAAAACACATCTTCGCCATCTCCTGTACCGGAGGGCCTAGGTTCTATGATAGAATTAAATTCTCTCGCTTGCCAATCCTCGATAGTTGGAATTTTTACCACGGGGTGCTCTACCCCTGCACTGTCGAAAGTGGCGACAAGAACTGCAGTATCGGCAATTGATTCCGATGATTCCTCTGTGGTTGCATCGGTTTCGACTACGAAATCTTCTTCATCGTTATAAAAATTCATCAGTCCGTCTGTGAGAATACCGTTGGCAGCATTTCTGGCAAGATAGATGCCGGCCGCCAGCTCCGCTGGCGGCGTACCGCGGCGCTTTAAAATATCGTACAACCAAAGGACCGACATATCACTAAATCGTTCTACATCCAATCCCTGCACTTTAATTTGCTCCGACGCTGGCAATTTGCGATTCCAGTTGGCAATACTGTCGAATAGATTCATGTAATGCTTTGAGCTGGTTGCCATCAAAAACATTTTTGCAATGGAATCTTCCTTGGTAAAATAGCGCTCCATAAAATAAGCGCGGGTTGGACT
Source organism: Bacteroidetes bacterium UBA2234 (assembly GCA_002347985.1). Classification (GTDB taxonomy): domain Bacteria; phylum Bacteroidota; class Bacteroidia; order NS11-12g; family UBA955; genus UBA955. The sequence goes on along the minus strand of DDYM01000023.1, from coordinate 43,899 downwards.
TAACTCAATCACAAAGTTCCTTACACCCGCATTCTCATGCATCATGCGCAAAAATCTGTATTCCGCCAAAGAATTGAACTTGGAATAATAATGATTCTCCCCAGACAAAATTACACGGGCACTTTTTGCTCGCTTGGCCATCAACTTCACCGCCTCTTGATCATTGAAATGATTCGATTTAAAATCGAAATCAAAACCCAATGGTAAAATGGGTTGCTCCTGTGCCATCAATGAACCTGCCATCATAGCAGCAATGACTCCAATTATTTTTTTCATCGTACTACCCTCCTTTTGTTAGATTTCTGAGCTGAATCACCATCAAATCGGATGGGAGCGTAGGCGGTTTTTGCCTTAAAATCAAATAGATATCGGTAACCTATTTCACCAGTTATCATTACACCAGTGCTCTTTAATCCACCCGAATTATTCATTGGCGAACCTTGATAATTCCATGTCTTTTTTCCAAAATCCCACCCATAACCCAAAGAACCACGGGCATAGAAATTTCCAACATTCACCGCCGGTGAAACAGAAAAGCCATACACATAAGCTGGATTTACCACAGTAAAACTGGGCTGATCTTGATTGATAAATGTACCCGAGGCAGCAGAAAAGTTCTTTAGAACATGTTGAACATACCCTGTGTAACCGCCTACTCCCAGCACAAAATGCCTTCCAAACGATATCTGGTTTTCATCGTACCAAATCATGTAAGTGCTACGCAGATTCGCGTTTACCAATGGCGATGATTGAGCGAAGACGAATCGATCATTTTTAACAATCCGTCCGCCGTCTTCCCAATCACCTGCCCTGTAAGAAATACCAAATGCCATTCCTTGGGCGTTGATCATACCAATTTCGGATAAACCTTCGGAGCGCAAAACGGAATTTAATGCACCCACTTTCAATTGATTGGCACAATACACATAGTTCATTTCAAATGCAGCATTATAGCCACGTAAAAAAATCCCGTTGGATGAGTACTCAGAATCCCCCTCCCAATAAGCCGCCATGGCTGCTGTATCATATAAAGTCTCACTTTCCGCATTTTTCTGTCCAATAAACACCGTTTTCACACCTACCTTGTCGGAAATCTCATACTGATGGAAAACATCCAAAAGCACCAATGGATGCATAGAATCTGAGCCCAAATTTTCATCCATCCCAAAGGGCTGATCGCTTACAGCTGTATCAACCGAGTACCCTGTTGTATCGATTAAAAATTGAAAAATCGTTGGGTTCGTTTTCAAATTTCTCACTTGATGAACATCCAGCATACTTACTGAATCATTTTTATTGGAAATCAACTCCGAATTAAAATCAAATCGATCCTCTGGAACCATGAAAACCCTCAGTATCGAATCTGTTTTCAAACCCGCCTGGAGCAAAACACTCAATAGACTTGGCATCGCAGTAGGCAAATATTTAGATCGATCAATACATTCTCTATAATCGTTAAGGAGCACCAACACCCTCGCCTTTTCTTTGGCAATGCAACGAATTTGGTAGTCCCTATAAACCATTGCCTCATACCCGTTTCTCGCCGTCCGATTCATTACGCTCTGAATCACTTGACCCGTGGTTGGGATGGTATGCATCACTTTCTTGTTCTTGTTAAAAGCAGAATTCGCGAAATCTGTCAATTCCACTTCCAGTTCCATTGTTCTCTCCGTGTATGGCAAAAGCTGACGAAACATAGCGCGGTTCTCTGCAGGCATCCACCCCTCTAAGTCATTCATTATAAATGGCATACTATCTCTCAGAGCCGTAATCGTGGGCACGCTACCAAATGCTGGATCTATTACAAATTCTTCATCCGAACTTTCATCTGAGGATTCCGATTTGCTTTCTGCTGCTTTTAATTCAAATCTATCTTTCCAAACCCTGTCCCATAAAGCAGAAGAAACCATGGCCTTTATCGCTTCTACTTGCGTCCTAATTGATGCAGGCATAGCAGTCCCACCGAGAGAATCAGTTTGCAATCCAACGGTTTGATCGGCGGGGAAAAGCGAATTCAAAGCAGCCGCCAAAGCCCATTCGTATTCTTGATCGGGATAACTGAGCAACTCAACATTGTCTCGCTCACGGAGCTCATTGCGATTATCTAAAAAATCCTCAGCGTACGTCAATGGCTCAAATCGAATCTTATCCCATACGCCAGGCTGTTTTTTCTGTAAATCACGCATGAACAAAAACAAGGACTCCGGAAATTCAACATCGTCCTTCCAACCTACGCGCAAATAATCCATGTGAAGCGAATCGGGATGCTTTAGGTACTGTTGCATCAACACGATTTGAATCCTATGCCAAGGCAAGTATACAACATCAAATTGCGTTAAATCCTTTGTTTTCATCAACGTCTCCAATATTTCCGATGCCTGTATAGTTGACAACGAATTGCTGTAATCCAACAAAGTGAGTTGCCTACGAAGACTGTCGCGGAATAACGGGTCTTGATAAATTGGTTCTTGGGCGGAGGTGGTATCCTCAACAACGGATTTGCTGATTGAATCCACTTGCGGCTCAGGGGTTGACCACTGCGCATTCAACGTTGCAATTGAACCAATTTTTAGGAGCGTTAAACAAATCGCCAGTTGCCATTGCCTCCGGCCGATTTGCGAGTTTTGCTTTACCATTATTATCAAACGAGATTAAGTACTTGTTCTTTGATTTGTTCCAATTTTTCTTTCATCTGAACTACAGCCTGTTGCATAGGAAAATAGTTGCTCTTCACTCCCATTGTGTTCATTTCCCTACCCATTTCTTGGGCGATAAAATTCAATTTTCTTCCCAACGGCTCTTTCTGTAGGCAAGTTCTGAAGTAATCCAAATGCTGCTGCAAACGCTGTTTTTCCTCCGCGATGTCCCATTTGTCCAAGTACATCAATATTTCCTGTTCAAATCGATTGTTATCCCTGAGTTCAGACGTCACATGTTCGGAAAGTTGACCGTAAATACGATCGCGCAAGCCTTGCTTGCGAGGTTCTTCGTGAATCGAAACTTCATTCAAATCCAACTGGATTGACTCGATCAAAGAAAGCAATTTCACACCCGTGGCCTTTCCCTCTTCCTTTCTAAATTGCAATAACATGTCCGCCGCTTGCAACGTCAATGCTACGATTGCCTTTTTCACCTCATCCTCAACACCGCGCTCCCCCGTTTGAATTACCTCTGGGATCCGAATGATATCGCGAAAGGGATCACGAAATTCAATTCCCAAGGCCCCACTCAATTCCTGATACTTATCCAAATACGCTTTTGCCAAACCCACGTTCACGTGAATCTCTTGATCCTCGGCCTTTACATTGGGGAAAGTAATCGAATAGGTACAAGTAATTGTTCCTCTTTCCAATTTCTCATTTAACAACCTACGTATTTGAGGGTCAATCTCATACAAAAATTTGGGCAAACGCAAATCCGCCTCAAAATACCGTCCATTTAACGCCTTAATCTCACAAACTGCTCGCAAAGAAGGGGTTTCCATTTGGGCTCTTCCGAAACCCGTCATACTTTGAATTGAATTATCCATGCTAATTCAAGCGAAATTAACCCTTAATCAACAATTTTGAACCACCCATCCGCCAACAATTAATTAACTTTGTACAACTTTGATGAAATTACGCGCATTTTTACTCCTCCTGTCTGCCTCAACCATCCTATTATGGCGTTGTGGTGGCAATTCTGAAACCAGTGCCCCTAGCGATTCTACTGCCTCAGAATCCGGCATCGTTACCAGGAAAGTTTCCGGATTTTCAGCAGACAATGCCTACCAAAACATCAAAAAACAATTAGACTTTGGATTCAGAATCCCCGGAACTCCTGCGCACAAAAAATGTGCTGACTGGCTATTTCAAGAACTTCAAAACACATGTGATACGGCCTATTTCCAATCGGGAGAAGGAAAAGCACCCAAAGACGGAAAAAAAATACCCATTTACAACCTCATCGGAAGTATCAACCCACAAGCGAAAAATCGAATGATCATTGCATCGCATTGGGACAGTAGGCCTTATGCAGATCAGGACAACAAACAACAAACCGAACCCATTCTTGCAGCCAATGATGGAGCAAGTGGTGTGGGCATCATCCTTGAATTGGCCAAAAATCTAAAAACGCAAAAACCCGATTGGGGCATCGATTTTATCCTTTTTGATGCCGAAGATTTGGGAATATCTGAAATTGAAAATTCCTTCTGCCTTGGCAGTCAATACTGGGGAAAACACCCGCATATCCCAAATTATAAGGCCAATTTTGGCGTGCTTCTGGATATGGTTGGTGGCCACAACGCTCAATTTATGTGGGAAGAAAATTCCAACAACTACGCCAATTGGATCCTTGTTCATACCTGGCAGATTGCCCAAGAATTGGGCTATGAAAATCATTTTCCCCTCAAACTTATTGGTGCAATCACAGATGATCACAAATATGTGTATGAAGCAACTAAAATTCCCATGATCGATATTATTCAGTACGATCCCAACAATGGATTTGCTCCTTTTTGGCATACACACGACGATAACATGGATGCGGTAGACAAACGCACGCTGAACGCTGTGGGAAATACGATGCTTCACTTAATTTTCAACCCTCCCGCCACCCTATGAGTCGATTCCCAACCCTAAAAATACTGGCTTTTGCGGCACATCCCGATGATGTAGAATTGGCGGCATCTGGCACTTTGATCAAGCACATCAATATGGGTCATGCCTGCGGAATCATAGATCTAACCCGAGGAGAATTGGGTACCCGTGGTTCAGCAGAACTGCGCGACCAAGAAGCTGAATCCAGTGCTGAAATCATGGGGCTTACCATTCGCGACAATCTAAATCTTGGCGATGGATTCTTTGAAGAAAACGAGGCAACCTTATTGAAAGTGATTGCTGAAATTCGAAAATATCAACCCCAAATCGTCCTTGCGAACGCCACTTCAGACAGGCACCCAGACCATGGACGCGCCGCTTCCCTCATTTCCCGCGCTTGCTTTTTGTCCGGCCTTCCAAAAATTGTATGTGATTTTGAGGGGGAAAATCTGCCCGCACACAGACCGAAAACAGTATACCATTATATCCAAGATCGGAACATTGGCCCCAATTTAATTGTTGACATTTCCGCGGAATACAATCAAAAAAAGAAAGCCATCATGGCATTTAAGAGTCAATTTTACGACCCCAATAACCAAGAGCCCCAAACGCCAATTAGCGGACAGGATTTCTTGTCATTTTTGGATGCTCGTGCCCAAGAATTTGGTCGTCTAATTGGCTGTCAATACGGCGAGGGGTTCACCACAGAAAGATGCATCGGAACGAATAACTTACTTGATATTCTTTAAAACAAATATCGCTTCGAGGTTCTTGAATCTGGGGATTTCATCCGCTTGGAAATACTGCATTTCAATTGCAATTACTCTAGGCGCATTGAGTCAGGCAAAGTCACAAGTCAAAATTGCCGACATAATTGCAAACAAGCCCTATGTGATAAACCTGCATCCAACAGACACCGGAAAATTGGTTTTGTTGTTGCCAATGCCATTTGCAAGTTCCCAATTCAAACCAGAAGCCTACAAGGTTAAGCTTCCACCAGCCTCTGAAGTACATGCCATTCACTTGGTTTATACCCGATACAAACAGGTAGATACTTTTAACCAACCGAAGCTAAATCAACGACGGTTAAACAATCTCAAAACGCTATGGCCAGATTTGTTCAAACAAAACGATATCGCTTGGAGGGTGTTTGAGCAGAAATCGCCAAAAACACTGGAAGCGGCAGAAAATTGCTACCATGGTTTTGTGATTTATTTGAAAAATCATCCGCCAAAAGCCGAGACAGAAAAAGAAATTGCCAAAATAGATCGGGTGATAAAAAGCTACAAAGATTCACAAGTATGGATTCCAGAAACGGTCACCTACCGCGTTCGAAGAAGGCAGGAAGAAACGGGTTATTATCTCCCAAACAACCGAGATAAACGAAAAAAAAATATCAAATTCAGCAGCGGCGGCATTTGGTTTCGTCAGAAAGAATACCGGATTGTTAAAGACTCAATCCCTTTAAAAAGGGTTCCCGGCCATTATGAAAGAACTGGCTTTTTCGACACCTTTGGGCTAAGAAAAACAGACGAGTTTAAGATTCTCACTCGGAAAAATTGGGGCGGTAAATATGCAGTTTTGGTGGATGTAACGGGCAGTATGACACCCTACACGGCCCAGGTAATGCTGTGGATGAAACATTCAAAATCCTGTTTGGACAATGGCCGAATTGTCTTCTTTAACGATGGAAACGAAGCACCCGACATGTTAAAGCGCATCGGGTTTACAGGAGGAATACATATGGCGGAAACCCATGTTTTTGACACCGCATATGCGTTGATGAAAACGGCAATGCGTAGAGGAAATGGCGGGGATTTGCCTGAAAATAATATTGAAGCATTGATTGCAACCCAAAAAAAATGGCCCATGATTGATAGTTTTATTATGATTGCCGATAACAATGCTCCAATCAAAGACATCACCCTAATCAAACAAGTAACAAAACCCGTGAATATTATTTTGTGCGGGGTAACAGATAAAATTCACCCTCATTATGTGGAGCTCGCAGCCAAAACGGGGGGCAATATTTATACAATTGATGCTGAAATCAGCGGCCTAAACAAACTCAAAATAGGAAGTCGGATAGACGTGGGTCGCTCCGTTTTTGAATACCGAAAGGAAGGCCTCATCCGCGTTTTTGATTATTAATTACGAATTGAAATGACAGAGAAAAACATCATCGAGACAGATATCATCGTCATAGGCGCCGGACCCGTGGGTTTATTCGCCATTTTTGAAGCCGGATTATTAAAACTCCGTTGTCATTTAATTGATGTTTTGGCAGAGCCAGGGGGTCAACTCACCGAAATCTACCCCAAAAAACCCATTTACGATATCCCGGGCTTTCCAAGTGTTTTGGCAGGAGATTTAATTGCCAATTTAATGGAGCAAGCGGCCCCTTTTAAACCCGGATTTACACTCGGCGAAAGAGCAGAAATCATCGAACAAACCGAAGATGGACAGTTTATTGTAACCACCAATGCAGGCACAAAGCACAAGGCGCCAAACATTGCCATCGCAGGAGGCTTGGGCTGTTTTGAACCGCGTAAACCTCCCATTGAAAATTTAACAGATTTTGAAAATCAAGGCGTTGAATACATCGTCAAAGACCCAGAGAAATTTAGAAACAAACGCATCGTAATTGCAGGTGGCGGTGATTCTGCATTGGACTGGACAATTTTCTTGAAAGACGTAGCGAGCGAAATCACCATGATCCATCGAAGAACCCAATTCCGCGGTCATTTGGACTCTGTTCAAAAAGTGATGGATATGGCTGCCAACAACGAAATCAATTTGCTTGTGAACAGCGAGGTTACACATTTGGAAGGGTCGGACACTCAAAAAGGGTTGCAACGCGTTGGAATTAGTACCGATGAGAAGGATGAGATCACTTGGGTGGATTGTGATTATTTCCTGCCCTTATTTGGTCTATCTCCCAAACTTGGCCCCATCGCGGACTGGGGACTCAACATCAACAAATCCGCCATCGAAGTCAATACATTCGATTACAGCACAAACATACCTGGTATATACGCCATCGGCGATGTCAACACCTACCCCGGCAAGCTCAAATTAATCCTATGTGGTTTTCATGAGGCCACTTTGATGGTGCAAAGCGCATTTAAACGCATTTATCCGGAAAAAAACAATGTCCTCAAATACACAACCGTAAACGGAGTCCAAGGTTTCTGATGCTTACTTTTTTCCTTTTTCGCTCGGTTTTTAAATGGATATTTCGAATTATCCTTGCTTTCGTCTCACTCTCTTTACTTTGGGTTGTGGCCTATCGATTTTTGAATCCCCCCACCACCTTACTCATCCAATCAAGAGCCAGTGAATACGGGACCGCCGCGAAACAAGAATGGGTGGACTATGACCAGATTTCAGACAACATGAAACTTGCTGTTATTTGTGGTGAAGATCAACGGTTTAAAGACCATATGGGGTTCGACTTCAAAGCCATCGAGAAAGCCATCGAACACAATATCAAAAGCGACAAAAAACGAGGAGCAAGTACAATTAGTCAGCAAACCGCAAAAAACGTATTCCTTTGGGAAGGTCGCTCCTGGGTTAGAAAAGGCCTAGAAGTGTGGTTTACAATTTTGATTGAAGCACTCTGGAGCAAAGAGCGAATTTTGGAAGTCTATCTCAATATCATTGAATTGGGACCAACGGAGGACAGTTTTTACAAATACAATCAAACCGACCGAACATCCGTCAATGAAAACGCCGAAGAATCCGAGAAAATCCAACCCATATTTGGGGTTGAAGCCGCCGCTCAGTATTACTTTAATAAATCTGCGAGCACATTAAACAAAACACAATCCGCAAAACTGGCAAGCATTTTACCTTGTCCTAGAAGCTGTGGAATGAATAGTGCATTTGCCATCCACCACCGCGCTTTTGTATTGCGATGCATGCGTCGTTGGGGCAAAAAAATCATGCTCTAAGGCCCAATTTAACCATTCAAAAAAATTGTCGTATTTTTGCATAAATTAAATTTATGGCAACCACACAAGACGTATCTGTAGGCAATTTCATTCGCTACAACGGCGAACTCGTTCAAGTCATCGAATGGCAACACCGTACCCCAGGCAATTTGCGCGCTTTCTATCAAGGTAAAATGCGCCGCGTAAAGGATGGCAAATCAGCAGAAAACCGTTTTCGCAGTGGTGAAGCTGTAGAAATCGTTCGTGTTGAAGTAAAAGAATTGGCCTATTTGTATGAAGATGGTGACTCTTTTGTTTGCATGGACAATGAAACCTACGACCAAATAACTGTTGCCAAATTCATGTTCGGCGAAGGTGCCAAATTTATGAAAGAAGGAGATACTGTGATGATTTCGTTTGAAGGAGATACCCCTATCTCAGCAGAAGCTCCGTCACATGCCATCGTGGAAATCACCTACACCGAACCCGGCGTAAAAGGCGATACCGCAACAAACACACTTAAATCCGCAACCACCGAAACGGGTGCCGTAGTTATGGTGCCTCTATTTGTGAATATCGGCGAAAAAATCAAAGTGGATACCAAAACGGGATCCTATGTTGAACGTGTAAAATAAACACGGATGCAACCTTTGATGTCGGCCGAAGAAGGTTTTTTGGCCTTCCCAGAAAAAGAATTGGCCACCCTGGAAAAAGCCAAAGTAGTCATTCAACAAATTCCTTACGAATACTCAAGCTCCTATTTGATGGGATCCGACAAAGGACCTGCCGCGATGGTGGAAGCCAGTCATTTCGTGGAATTCTACGATGAAGAAATTGATCGCGAAGCATATAAAAACTTCGGAATCGCCACATTGCAACCCATCGATTTTACAGGTGCCATCGATGCGGCAGCCGTGGAATTGATCGCCAACCAAACCCGCGAATTACTCAACCAAAACAAGTTTGTAGTTTCATTGGGCTCTGAACATACCGTTACCTACGGTTTCATGCAGGCCTACGCCGAGAAATACCCAAGTATCAGCGTACTTCAAATCGATGCACACAGCGACCTTAGAGCAGCTTATAACGGCAACCCCTACTCTCATGCCAGTGTGATGCACAGAATTCACGACATGGGACTCAATTTGGTACAAGTAGGAATTCGTGCCCAATGCATCGAAGAGAGTCAATTAATCAAATCAGCCAACAACATCCACACTTGGTATGCCCACGATTTGTGGGATAACGATGTTTGGATCGATGACTGTATCGATAAACTGGGCGATGTGGTTTATGTAACCATTGATGCCGATGGATTCGACCCCTCGGTTGCGCCAGCTGTAGGTACCGCTGAACCTGGAGGATTGACTTGGATCCAAGGTTGCAAATTGCTCCGCAGAGTTGCAGAACGCAAAAAAGTGGTGGGTTTCGACATTGTAGAAATTGCACCCCGTGAAAACGATATACTTACCGAGTTTACGATGGCCAAATTGTGCTATAAATTCTTGGGTTACCTTGATTTAAACGAACGGATATGACAACTGCCCAAAGAATTTATTTAGATAATGCCGCAACCACGCCAATCGCAGAAGAGGTAGTGGAAGCCATGATCCCAATCATGCGTGAACATTATGGCAATCCCAGTTCTACGCATGCCCACGGAAGAAAAGTAAGAGGCATCATCGAAGAAGCAAGAGGTAGCATTGCAAAATTATTGGGTTGTACACCCGGTGAAATTTTCTTCACCAGTGGCGGAACCGAAGCAGACAACCTTGCCATCAGAGGCAGTGTAGCCAATCTAGGTATCGAAAATATCATTTCATCTCCCATTGAACACCATGCTGTTTTGCATACCGTGGAAGAAATGCATCATAAAAATGGGGTTGGACTTCACATGGTTAACATCTTACCCAATGGCCATATCGATTTGCAACACCTGCAAACCCTTTTGAATTCAACTACCAAACCCCTGGTAAGTTTGATGCATGCAAACAATGAAATAGGAAATATCATCGATATCGAGACTGTGGGTCAGATGGTGCATAATGCCGGTGGTATTTTCCATTGCGATACGGTGCAAACCATGGGTCAATATCGTTTTGATCTGAGTCAAGGACACATCGATTTCCTTGCAGGTGCCGCACATAAATTCAACGGACCCAAAGGTGTAGGCTTTATTTACATCAACAAGAAAAATAAAATCCATCCGCAAATCACCGGAGGTGCCCAAGAACGAGAAATGCGCGGCGGAACCGAAAACGTGATTGGAATTGTTGGATTGGCGAAAGCATTGGAAATCGCATACCGCGAAATGGATGCAAAAAAAGCCCATTTGGAACATATCAAAGGATTGATGATCCAACTCCTAAGAGAATCCATTCCCGGCGTATCATTCAATGGCGACCCCGAGGGAAATTCTCTTTACACAGTATTGAGCGTATCTCTTCCCCCAAATGATATTAGCAGTATGATTCTTTTCAATCTCGACCTCGCAGGAATATCGGCAAGTGGTGGAAGTGCATGTTCTAGCGGCGCAACAGGTGGCAGCCATGTCATCAACTGCTTAAGCCCCGGAAGCAACAGAACCACTGTTCGATTTAGTTTTGGAAAACAAAATACCGAAGACGATATTCGATTTACTGTAAATCAACTCGCCAATTGGTACGGAAACAAAGCATAATATTCTTTGGATTAACGGTCGGCCTATTATTATACGGCTGTGCAACAATCATTACCGGCAAAAAACAATCGCTGTACATTGTTTCCAATCCCCCGGGGGCAAAAATTCAAGCCGAGAGAATCATCGTAAACAAAATCCCTGTAGAATCAGAGAACGATTCTTTGATGGCTCACACCCAAATCAGTAAGAAAATTGTCCTTGATTCAACAATTTCAGGCATCACCCCTTGCTTTATTCAGGTACGTAGACCGCTCAAAGACAGTTTGAAAATTACCCTAATCCACCCCGATTACCAACCTAACAGTCAAGTACTTAAACCCCGATTTAACGAATCGGCCGGACTCAATTTTATCATCCCATGGAATTGGATGATTGATGCGATGACAGGTAGTTTGATGCGATATTCTCTACCAGACACTTTTGTGCTGAAAGAAATCAAAAAAACGCAGTAATTTTGCACCCGCAAGACAATGCCAACGCTTTACCTAACCCGAAAAGAACATTTTAACGCCGCCCATCGGTTGTGGAATCCAACTTGGAGCGATGAAAAAAATAATGAGGTCTTTGGTAAATGCGCAAACCCCCATTTTCATGGGCACAATTTCGATTTATACGTTTGTGTAAAAGGACAACCCAATCCAGATACAGGTTGCGTGATCGACCTGAAAGTACTCAAAGTTATCATTCGAGAAGAGGTAATTGACCACCTGGATCATCAAAATTTAAACCTCGATGTACCTTGGTTAAAGGACACTATGCCTAGCATTGAGACGGTTGCTGTTGCCATTTGGCAGCGATTAACTCCCAAATTGCCAGAGGGCGTTTCTTTGCATAAAATCACACTCTGGGAAACACAAAACAATTTTGTGGAGTACTTCGGGGAATAATCCATCCCATGAAAGCGCTTCAGCGTTGGTTCCAAGACAGCAACTGGCCGATTAACTTAGCCTTCCTCGGTTTACTGCCATTTCTCTTCGCAACCGGCGGATGCCTACTGTATACATCAGACAGCGGCGCCTATTTAATGACCGCCCAAAGTCTCTCTATACCCCTAGATCGATCCGTATTCTACAGCCTTTATTTACGCGGATTGACCGATTTGATGTCGCTCTTCACACAACCAATCCTCGGCGAAATAGTAGTTCTACCCCCGCTTATTTTACTCTTTGTTGGCATATTTCAATGGGTACAAAAGCTGTTTCCTACACTGTCCAAATTGAAACAACGATGGATATTCTTGTTGATGTGGCTATGCGCCTGCTTTCTCACATCCATGCCTTGGTTCTTATTCCAAGCGATGCCTGATATTTTCACCGCCATTTTGTGCATCTATGTGTTACTCTTTCTCCAAACACAATCTCTTCGCAACTCGATTGTCTGTGCTTCGGTTATCTTGTTCACAGCCGTTATGCACAATGCCAACTTGATCACACTCACCACCTTCTCCATCGCCATTTGGATCTCGCTCAAAGGTTATTTGGGCAGAAAACCACAATTCCTAAAAAAGTATATTACGATAGCAAAATCTGCCGCGTTGGTTGGCCTCTCTGTACTCCCATGGATCCTGCTGATTGCAAGCAATGTATGGGGTGGCAATGGACCTACCGTTGGCAAGGGGTCTCATGTGTTTTTCATGGGTAAGCTGTGCGAAAATGGCATTCTAAAAACCTATTTAGACAACGAATGTGCTTCAAAACCCAATCCATTTTGTGCCTATAAAGACAGTCTACCAGAACATACTTGGGACTTTGTTTGGAACAGCCACGGCATTCTAGAAAAGACCGGTGGATGGCATCACAGCAAAGAACTCTACAACGAGATCATTTTAGGCACCCTAAGTAAGCCGAAGTACATTGCACTTCACATTCAAGCCGCTGTTTCAGCCACGGCGCAACAAGTGATTTTAACCCATGGGGGAGACGGACTTACGCCGCTCGATACCAATGCAACATTGGCTCAGGAATTAAAACTGCACTATCCATCGGAATATCAAGCGTTTCTGCACGACTCCCAGCAGCAGCAAGGAACCATCAACTTTGAATTTTACAATCACATTTATGACTGGGCATCCCTCATTTTGATTGTTGCTGCGATTTTCTGCCTTTATCGACGACCCCAACCACTATTAATAGCATTCCTATGCATTGCAGGATTATTTATTCTGTGCAATGCCTTTTCAACGGCCTGTTTTGCCAATGTGCTCGCGCGACTCAATGCGAGGGATTTTTGGATCTTACCGATGCTTTGTGCCGGTATTATTTTAGAGTATCTGTTTTCACTTTACGACGGCAAAAACAGCGAAATTGGTTCATCCTCCGATTCAATCTAGTCGATATACCGGATAGAGATTGTGCGTTTTTTCGTAATAAACGGATTGCTTGTACACCCAATTCAATTGACCCCATGAATCTTTTGCGAAGGCACTGTCGCTGGCCTTTTTGCGTAAAAACTGAGCCCTTATTTCGGGGTGTTCCTGTAACCATTCCCAAGCCAAATCCTCAAAAACGTAATCGCTGTAACCCTCTTTCTGCATCAAAATACCATCAAATGAATTCCAAGCAAAATACGAATCTGCAGCCCGAGGTTCTAAGACAGAAACCACAAATTTCGCATTTGCCGAGGTGATGGGAACAACCATATCGCCCGCCCTGAGTTGAACGGCCAATAGCGTGTCTCTGGTTTTAACACTGTGATGTAGATAGTGTTTTTCATAAGGATGACTCACCGTATTGAATTGTGTGATATAACTCACACGCAACATTGCCACTGTATCAAACGGAATCGGCTTGCAAACCACTTTGTTTAATTTCAACTTTTGAATCACATCGCCGTAGGCAAAGGGAACGATGTAAGCGTTGGGTACCAAAATGCTATCTGTGCAACGGTACGAATCGTAGTATTTCACTTTTTTCGACCACGGTTTGGACCTATCGTACACCAACCGATCTGCGCCTGAAATTTCACTCGGACGGTATCCTGATTCAAAACCCAAGAAATCAATCTCCGCAAATTTGGATGGGTCCAGCTGAAACTGAATTGGCATCCACTTTCCGATGGGTTTGGGGGCAAAATCAACGAATTTTCTGCGGGTACTGGCAAACTCGCCTCTCAGAGATGGCGCGGTGGCGCAAATCAAAAACTGCTCCATGAACGCCAATGTTCCAAGCATGCGTTGGGAGAAGGGCTTGAGCATATGGGTTTCTACGGTGTAGCCCAAAGTATGATGCAAAGCTGCAAATCCCGTAGCATATCTGCCGCTTTCCCAGAATGCGAACAATCCGCTATCCGGCACTGTTTTCATGGTTTCAACATAGGGAGCCGTAGGCCATTGATTGGCAGTCAATCGCTCTTTTAACGATTTCTCGAAAGGCAATAAAACATCCGTTAAACCCGGTTGTAATTTTTCAGGACGTGTATGAAAATACGTTAATACATACTGATAATCAGCGCCGTTGCTGGTGTGATTGTCGATGAATAAATCATATTGTTCCGTGGCCATTAACCCCACCAAGGATCTGGCATTTCTCGAATCCAATTTGATAAAGTCACGATTCAAATCAAGGTTTTGTGCGTTGCCCCTAAAACCATATTCCACCGGTCCGTTTTGATTGGCTCGAGATGTTCCACTTCGAATTAAGGTGCCATCTACATTGTATTGGCAAATCACATGGAGTTGCAGGTAGGGCAGAACTTGTTGCCAATACTGACCAAAGAAGAGCATATCGCGCAGTAAAATCATCGATGCGTCTGTTCCTTCTGGTTCCCCAGGGTGTATGTTGTTGTTAATTAAAACTTTTACGATGGGCTTAACCTCTACCTTGGGTCCGGCTTCAACTCCGATGTCGCCATTGCCAAATCGATCCATCGTTTCCATGGCAGGGCCATTGAGCTTGAGCACATAGATATCTTTTCCGGCATCGCCCAGTCCGATAGATTGCAAGGAGCAGTAGGCAGGGAAAGTAGCGGCCAGTTGCTTATACCAAGCCACGCATTCAAAATAGTTTGCTGTACCCAACCCTTTCGATTTCTCAAATGGCGTGAGAAGAGAATCGAAAGATTTTTGCATTTCGGGGCTCAGGGCTTTGCCCTGAGCCTTGCGCGCGCCTTCGGCGCGCATCATCGCCCCACTCAATCCCAACGTCCCAAATTCATCCCTAGCAATAAACTCATATTCACCCGCCACCAATACCTTTCCCGGTGCTTGCGACTGCTTAGATTTCTTGGCCTGACCAAACAAATCCGACCCCAAACACAAACACAACAAATAAATCCAACCCCTTTTTCCCATCTCCCTCAACGAATACGATTCATACTCCTCACCAAACGCTCGTCCTTCCGAATATTGTAAACAGATAACGCAGCAAAAATGACAAAAAAATGAGGCCATAGAAAATGAATACTGAACTGACCCGTGTAATTGTCATTGGACAACGACAATAAAAAGTAACGTAAGTATAAAACACCTACCGCCAAAATAGCCGCGAACAGAGTAATCCAAGCGGTCTTCAATTGAAGCCTGCGATTTTTAAAAAGAAAAACAGTAATCAAACCCGATATCATCATGATTATCGTAAAAAAAGCCGTCATTAAATCTGGCGTATACATCGTGTTTCCATCCCTTACCACACCCGCATAGCTGTGCCAAAACATCAATACATTGGAGTTGCTGTTGTCGTTCGCCGTAAACCAAGCATACACCGGATCCTGCCAAAGATTCACATATGCCACTACGATGACGAAAATTAAAAAGATTGTTTGAATGCGTTGAATCATGAATTCAAACCTACCAAAAATTTGGCATTCTTCAATCGCTAAATACACCTATTATTTCACAAGTTTCCCCGCAATTAAACCGCAGAAATCACAATCCGCATCGTGGTCTGTTCAAAAGGCACACTCGATTTAACGTAGATATCACCGCGATGATAATCTGTAATGATTCGCTTGGCCAATGACAAACCCAATCCCCATCCACGCTTTTTGGTCGTAAAACCTGGCTTGAATATCGATTTGATTTGATCCCTCGAAACGCCCTTTCCGTTGTCCGTAATATCCACTACCGCCTTGTTTTTAATCAACTTAACGCTGCATTTCAAAACACCCTCTCCCTCCATCGCGTCGATGCTATTCTTAATCAAATTCTCAATCACCCAGTGAAATAAGTTCCGATTGATTCTGCATAACACATCCGATTTCCAAAACTCCGATTCAAATACTACGCCCTTTCCCGACCGGTTTTTCATGTATTCAATCGACTCAAACATGACCTCATTTAGATTCAAGGTTTCAAGAACCGGGTCTGATCCAATCTTTGAAAAGCGTTCCGTAATGATATTCAATCGATCAATGTCCTTTCGCATTTCCATGGGCGCACCCTCCGGCATCTCCCCTAATTCCATCACCTGAACCCAACCCATCAAACTAGATATCGGTGTTCCAAGTTGATGCGCTGTTTCCTTCGCCAAACCCACCCAAACTTTATCCTGCTCCGATCGTGTGGAATAGGAAAATGCGACATAAGAAACGAACATAAAAAGGGCTACAATTCCCAATACCACATAAGGATAATACTGCAACTGAGTCAGTACCGTACTGCTGCCATAATACACGCGATAGTCGATGTTCTTATCCACCGGAACCAAGATAGGATCATTCTCCATTTTGAACGATTCTAACTTTTCCTGTAAGTATTTATCGGCCCGCTTCCTACCACTCGTATCGATATTTACAAATTCTAAAATCTCGCCTTTATCGTCTACCAAAATCGCAGGAATGGTAGTATTCGATTGCACCACCCTCAACTGAAAACCCAAATCCCCATCGCTGTTTGGGTCAGTAAGAATACTCTCCGCCTCAGCCCACATTTCCATCTTTTTCTTTTCCTCACCCGCAATTTTCACCACCAACAACTGACTCAAATACAAGGTGATAATACTGATAATCAATGCCAACAGCATCAAAATAATTTTGATGAATCGCCTTGATTCGTAAATATTCACTATCCCTTGTTTCTTCATTTATCGGCGCCTGATTTTTGAAAAACGTTCGATATCAAAATTCGCAAATCGTCTATTACCGAATAATCTCGGGCATAGTTCATCACGGCATCCAGCTCGAATTCCGTCCCCTTAAACTGCCTAGCCACCTCGAAAACTGGCGATGCCAATTTGGGTAAACTGGCTGTTGCTCCCGTGCGCTGGTAACCCACCCAAGTTCGACTGCCGAGCAAAACTGAAAATAAGGCCCTTAAACAAGTAATTCCCCCGGAAAACCAAATGAGAATCGGAATTAATGGCAACATAATCAGCGAAATAAACACATCAAACACCCTCTTATTGCGCAGATGATGTACCTGTGCCAAATGATAGTTAACCTCCAACGTAAAGAGTTCGCCCGGTAAATTTTTCGAATCAGATCCAATAATCGTCTCTCCTTTTTCAGGAGCGATCTTTACCTGAACGGGCTTGGATTGAAAGTCGTTCATGTGCGACATAATCCGCGAAGATGAAACATCCTTACCACTAAAAATCACCAAATCAGGTCGATAAATTTCCAACACCTCAGACATTTGTTCCAAGTGCCCCACGAACCCTGGCTGCCTTACTTCAGTCGCCGAAACCCATCCCAGCACTTCGTGATTTACTCTCCCTCTTTTCAACAAATTTTCTATGCGATGATTCTCAGACTCACCGCCCACCAAAATTACTCTTCGTCTACCCCCATGATCAAATCGAACATCGCCGATGCGCAAAGATTGGGCTACGCCACGGGTCAAAAAAACTGCACCCACAGCCCAAGCCGAACCCAATGCCAAAATCGCCCTTGAGAATTGTAAATCCTTCGGCAAAAAGGCATACATCGCAAACAACATAAACGAACCAACCAAGGTCCCTCTAAACAATCGCCTGGCTACAAAAGGTTTGTCGTATCCGCCCCACAAATAAACCGTACCCAATACAACACCGATATAAACTGGAATATGCAGCGTAAAAAACTCAGCAGGGTAGTAACCTCTCACAAACTTGTGATACAATTCCCAATATTTCGCAATTCCAAGGTAACCAATGAAAATCAGTAAAAAATCAAAAATCGGCAACCAGATTTTTTCAGCCAAACGGGCACAAAACGCCATTGCGGCCCTCAAATAGATCGCCAACTGAATAAAAAAAGCAAATCTTCCGGCAACAGAACTGCTGTAATGCTTTTTCGCAAACAATACCATCGCGTTGTAAAATACTTTTACATAATTGGCGGTTTTTCGTTTCGTACTTTCTCCTTTGTAATGAATGATGGTGGTTCCGGCAAAATATACATTTTTATATCCACCCAAGGTGATGCGATAGCTCAAATCCACATCCTCACCGTACATAAAATAATCTTCATCGAGCAACCCAACCTCGTCCAACGCCGAAGATCTCATCATCATAAAAGCACCGCTTAAAACCTCTACCTCATTGGTTTCATATTCACTTAAATACTTCAAATGATATCGACCAAACAATCGAGACTTGGGAAACAGAGAACTCAATCCTGTCATTTTAAAAAATGCCACTTGTGGTGTTGGTAAACCGCGTTTACTTTCAGGCAAAAACTTCCCTTTTCCGTCGATCATTCGAACACCCAAACCCCCAATTTCGGGATTGGCATCCATGTGTTCCACACACAATTTCAAACTATCTTCTTGAACAACAGTATCAGGATTTAATAACAAAACATACTTGCTGTTGCTCAATCGCATCGCTTGATTGTTGGCCTGAGAGAAGCCCAAATTTTCTGTATTTGCAATCAGTTGGACCCAAGGAAACTTCTCTTGGACCATACTCACACTGCCGTCTACACTGTTATTATCAACAACCCATACCTCCGCATCCATTCCATCAATCGCCTTCTCAACAGAGCGCAAAGCCTGTTCAAGAAAATACTTGACATTGTAATTGACTATAACAATAGAAAGCGTATGCTGCATGTTTTGGGCGTAGCAAATTACAATAAATATTCGGTTCTCTGTGCGATGGACCTACCCAAGGTGACCTCATCGGCGTATTCAATTTCGCCTCCCACGGCAATACCGCGTGCGATACAAGTGACGGTAACACCAAAAGGCTTCAATTTTTTTGCCAAATAGAACATGGTTGTATCCCCCTCAACGGTAGCGCTTAGGGCCATCATCACCTCTTCTACCATTCCATTTTCAACCCGTGAAATCAAGGATGGAATATTCAAATCATCCGGACCAATACCATCCATTGGAGAAATCAAACCACCCAAAACATGATACTTACCCTTGAATTGCGCCGTAGATTCTATGGCCATCAAATCGCTAAAATCTTCAACCACACAAATCACACTTTCCGATCTTCGAGAATTGTTACATACATCGCATCGTTTATGATCACTCACATTGCCGCATACCTCGCACAAATGCAATTCTGTCTTTAGCTTCAAGAGCGCATCGGCCAAATTTGCAACCTCCATTTCAGGCCGTTTGAGCAAATACATCACCAATCGCAAAGCGGTGCGCTTTCCAATTCCCGGAAACGACGATAGCGCTTCCACCGCCTGCTCCACTATACCCGATGTAAATTGCATACTGCGCGAAATTACATCATAGTTTTTAGGTAATCACGAACTTGCATTTGGTATAAAAAATCATCCTACCTTTGCATAGCATGTTTATAGAAGTATTGCAAGCCAAAATCCATAACGTCCGCCTCACACAGACGGAATTGAACTACACTGGGAGCATCACCATTGACGAAAATCTAATCGATGCCGCCGGCATGTTGCCCAATCAAAAAGTTATGATTGTGAACAACAACAACGGAGAGCGCTTCGAAACCTATATCATTAAAGGTGAAAGAAATACCGGCATTATCGGATTGAATGGCGCTGCCGCTAGAAAAGGCCAAGTTGGGGATGAACTCATTATCATGACCTTCACTTATCTGACCCCAGAAGAAGCAAAAACGCATCAACCGAACAACCTGTTTCCCGACAGAAACAATCGTCTAGTTTGAAATTCAATAAGAAAATAATCTCCCAATCCCTGCTGATCCTTCTGGCCGTTGGGGTTTTCATTCTCATTGGCTTAAAAATCGACTGGGTAGCGACATGGAAATCGGTAAAAAACGCCCACATGGGATGGTTTACCGCTGGAATTGTTGTGATGCTATTGTCGCACTTCCTAAGGGGTTGGCGTTGGAACCTATTGCTCAAACCTGCGGGCTATCCGCTCAATCCAATCAGAGCCTTTTATGCGGTGATGGTTGGCTATTTGATCAATGTTGCCACGAGCCGAGGGGGTGAATTTGTGCGATGCGCAATGGCCTCAAAAAGTGAAAAAGCCCCCGTACCCACACTTGTGGGTAGTGTGATTACCGAGAGAATCATCGATTTATTGGTCATGGGTTTATTGGCGATGCTTTGCCTTTTGCTTCAGTTTGAACAGTTTTGGGGATTCTTTGACCAATATTTACTTCAGCCGGCTCTAAACCACATCGTTCCAATCATCATTGGAATGGCCTGTAGTTTGTTTGTGTTGCTTTGGTTAAAAAACAAAGAGAAACGGAAAAAATTAAATCCTCTAGAAAATGAGAATGCTGTTCCCGCCAAAGAGAAGTTATTCACGAAGTTTTTAGACGGACTTAAATCGGTATTTCAACTCGACAAGCCCGTGGCGTTCATTTTAGCATCGCTGGGAATATGGATTGGCTATTGGCTGAATACCTATTTTATGCTTAAGAGTTTAGACGTTACGGTTGATTTCACCTTGGCAAATGCCTTGGGCGTTTTGATTTTTTCTACGCTGGGTGTCATCGTACCATTGCCCGGAGGTGCCGGCGTTTGGGGAACCTTGGCCTATGGATTAACCCTAATTTATGGATTACCGCAAGACCAAGCCAATACCTTTGGCATTTATTCGGTAGCCGTGAGTAACCTCTTGATGATTGTCTTTGGTAGCCTTTCATACCTTCTCTTATATTTGGAAATACAAAAAGTTGGCAAACAGAATGCTGAAGGATAAAATCGTAACGATGGATATCGCCCAAGCCATTGTAAAAAACTGGCAAATACAGGGGGAAAAAGTGGTTTTCACCAATGGCTGTTTCGACATTCTTCATGCAGGGCATGTGCATTATTTGGAAGAAGCCAAACAGCTCGGGAATAAACTCGTTGTTGGCTTAAATACAGACCAAAGCGTTCAGCGTTTGGATAAATCGCCGGCAAGACCCATACAATCACAAGACTCGAGGGCCATGGTATTGGCAGCCTTGGAATCTGTTTCCTTGGTTGTTCTGTTTGATGAAGACACACCGAAAGAACTTATCGAAACACTAAATCCAAACATTTTGGTAAAAGGGGCCGATTATCAAATCGATCAAATTGTAGGTGGAAGTCATGTGATTGGCAACGGCGGAGAAGTGAAGACCTTGGAATTCCTGCCTGGCTATTCTACCAGTAAGATCGAACAGAAAATTCTGAAAAGCCACGAAAATTGAGTTAATTTTCCTCGCGGATAATCCGCTGTAGGCAATTCCATTTGATGCTAACTCATCTGACCACCCATTCTCTGTTATTACCCCTCGCTTCGCTCGGGGTCCTAGCCTATGCCCAATGGTGGTGGTCCATCCTTAAACACTGGTTGCCCATTTCAACTGACTCATCCATGAAAACGGATGAAAAAATCACTGAAATCCACAGCAACCACTCCATTCAAAGAAAAAATCACACTTTCACCCAAAATGGAATAACAACCCTGATTCCATTCAGAAATGAAGCCCATAGAATCCACTCCCTGTTAAACAGCCTCAAAAAAATCGAAGTTCCGGTGAATTGGGAAATCATTTTTTGCGACGACCATAGTCATGATTTAAGTATCGATATCATTCAAAAATTCATCAACAACAATCCTCAACTCGATGCCAAAATCATCCAACTCTCAGAATCAGAAAAAGGAAAAAAATCCGCACTAACCGCCGGAATAAACGTCGCACAATTCGATATCATTCACACCACCGATGCCGATTGCGCGCTTCATCCAAACATCTATTGGCATCTCATTCGCAGCATTCAACAGCCCAACATTGACCTCGTCTTGGGTAGAGTAGAATTCCTCATCGATCTCGAAAATAAAACAGGTTTGACAAAAGAAAATCCGGAAAATTCAAGGGTAGTTTTAGGGGAAAATAAGAATCGACACCTTCAACAATACCAGCTGATCGAAAATTCTGCACTCATCGCACTTGGCTACACGGAATTTTTAAAAAAGAACCCCGCCGCCGCCAATGGAGCCAATCTGGTTTTTAGAAAATCTGCATTCCTCTCATTGGGCGGATATCAAGGAAATAACCAATTCGCCAGCGGCGATGATGTTTTTACCCTCGAAAAATTCATTCTCAATAATCCAGAATCCGTTGCTTTTTGTACTCATCCTCACGCCTCGGTGGTGAGCGAAGTTGAAACAACGTTCAACGACTTCAAAAACCAGAGAATTCGATGGATGAAAAAAACATTTTTGCAAAAAACACAAAAAACAGCCCTAAAACAGGTTTTCATGGGCCTTTTCCTCCTCTCCTTTTGGGTGATTGCCATTGAAGCCGTGTTATCTGCCCACTATGAAACAATGGCTTTGCTGTGGCTGGGGAAACTGTGTGTGGATGCAGCCTGCGTATCTCTTCTTTTGCGGAATCACCCGCAAAAACCCTGTCTACTCGATATTTTCGTTTGCTCGATTTTCCAAATACTTTGGCTACCCACCCTCGGGGTACTGGCGGCAAACAAACAATTCCAATGGAAAGGCCGAGCGCATAGCGCTTGATTTACAAAACCAACAACCTCCTCGGCGAATACACCGAATAACCAAGGGGTTCTCAATACCTAAATCCTCGCGTCCAAAATCCATTATCAAGTTTCTTTTATCGCTCATTTCTGTCTTAATTGTCAGCAATGTCGCTCAAGCTCAATGCGAACTAAACAGTCAAACTTTTCCGAAACAATTCTATGGAAATACCAATTTATTTACATTTTCCAATAACTCTTTAACCTCTGCGATTCCCGCGGCAACCGCAAAACAAACGGCCACCATCCTCCAAAAATGTCAAATGGATAGCAATACTTGGTTGGAAGCTAAATTCTCTCTCTCAATAAACCCCTCAAGTGCCAACTACATTGAAGCCTTTTTTCACTGCGATTCACTCAGACAAAATGGTTGGGTGATCAGAATGGGTGATGCCGATGACGACATTCAATTAATACTCAGAAAAAATGGCCAATCCCAAACCATTTTGAAAGGCGCAAAAGGTTATTTCAACCGAAGCAAATCGAATATTACACTCCGTATTATAAAACAGCCCGAGCAAATCATCCTGCTCTATAAAGACAGTGCTTGGGATCAATTCCAATGTTTGGGTGCCGGAATCGATACCATGTGGAACAAACAATCCTTCCATGGCTGGAGCATCACACAATCCGGCAGCAGCGCGGCGGGAAAACACAAGGTGGAGCAATGGTATATCGGGCCGCCGCGACCAGACAAAAATCCGCCCCAACTATTAAAAATTGATTGGCTCCAACCCCAAATTGCTAAACTGTATTTCTCGGAACCCATCCAAATTCCAGAGCGCAATCAACTGATTTGCAACTTCAATGCCGCAGATACCCTTCTTGAAATCACGTCAAGAACAATTACCGTAAAATTCCCTGTCATCCGATGCAATGAAATCAACATTGTGCATTGTCAAAATTTCCTCGACACCGCCAACAATGTCGCACCACACCTCCTCGATTCAAGCCTCGCAGAATGTCCCACTCCCATCTACGCCAATCAAATTATTTTTACTGAAATCATGGTTGATCCCACGCCAAGCCTTGGACATTTGCCCGATGCACAATATTTGGAAATTTATAACACCACGGATACCGCCAAATGGCTTCAAACATTGACACTCTCCGACCCCCAATCCTACTGTATACTACCCAAATACTTACTCCCAGCTAAGTCGTTTCTGATTTTGCATAACGACCCCGACACTGGCTTTAATTTTCTAAAAAACAAAGCCATCCGAATGGCCAACTTGCCACATTTCAATATAGATGGGGATGAGCTTCTACTGAAATACTTCAACGACACCATTCATCAATTAAATTACAACGATAAATGGTATCATCCCCAATACAGTGGAGGTGGATACTCGCTCGAAAAAACGAATCTACAATGTGGTTGCATCAACAATTTTAACTGGCATAGCAATCACGACGATGGTGGAACGCCCGGAACAAAAAACTCTCTGCCCTTGAATTGGCCATCGCCCCGAGGAACAATATCCAAAATAGAACCACCACAATCTCGGATCGTAAATCATCAATGGCAGACCAATCAGATACTTGAAATACTATCCAATTCATCGCCGGAAATTGATAATTCTTCTCATTCCAAATCAGGTCCATTGCCGCAACTAACTTTAATCTCAGCAGACGGCGATTCCATCCGGTCGAAATTCATAAATACCACAAAAAACGGCTGGGTATTTCAAATTGAAACAAAAGAACCCATTGAGGCAT
>DDYM01000023.1:14939-19112 GCA_002347985.1 Bacteroidetes bacterium UBA2234 | reverse complement strand
GAGGTGGGCGACATTCAGTTTAACGAAGTCATGTTTAACGCAAACGATGGTTCCGTAGACTTTCTGGAACTCATCAATCCCAACAATAAAGCAATTGAATTGAATGGCCTCGAATTGCTCATTGAAACGGATCAACTTTCAGTTCAACGCATTTTGCTGTGCAATGAATCCAAAATTCTATATCCCAATCAAGTCATTTGTTTCAGTACCAACCCCTACGCATTGGCAAAAACTTACAACCCAGAGCGCAATCCATTTCATCAAATCTGTACCGTATTTCCCAACTTACCTGCCACGGGAGCAACACTGAAATTGACCAAGTCCAATTCAACCCAATTTATAGATATAATGCAATATAACGATAATATGCACAATGATCTCATCAATGAAACCAAAGGAATTAGTTTAGAAAAGAATCACCCCAAAGCCCCAAGTTCATCCCAGCAATTTTGGATCAGCGCCGCCGCAACAGTGGGATACGCAACACCGGCAGAATCAAACAGTCAACTTGTTAACCTAAACACCTCGAAAACCAACAAAAAGTGCTTTTCGCTTCTCGACAACATCGTTGGACTACAGAGCTATCTCAATTCGGAAAATTCCAATCAACTGCAATTGGCATTTAACATGCCTCAACCCGGATATATTATCACGGCAAGTATTTACAACATGCAAGGCAGCCTAATGGGCGTACCGATTTTTCAGGTTATGATTGGCAAAGAGGGCATACTGCCAATACCCATTCTAACGGCAAACGGAACACTTTCCGAGGGAAATTATATCATTCATATCGATGCATTCCATCGCGATGCTGACATTTGTACCCAGAATCTACGTTGGATATACCTAAATCGCTAAAATGAACAACCAATCCATACAAGAAATAATTCATTTGGAATTGAAAGAGTATTTCACCCACGATGAACTTCGAGCTTTCTTGTTTTGGATTCTTCCCCATTTCCAATCCAACCCACAATACTCGATTGATGAATTGCATCGCATCATTGATGAACTCAAATCGGGCAAACCAATCCAATACATTTTCCAGATTGCATTTTTTGGACAACTTGAACTAAAAGTCACCCCTGACACCCTAATTCCTCGACCCGAAACCGAAGAACTTTGCGATTTGATTTGCTCTCATTTCAACAAATCTGAAGGGTTAAATTCAATGTCAAGAATCAAAGGAATCGACTTAGGAACTGGCTCCGGTTGCATTCCGATGTACTTACTTACAGAAAACAAGAACTGGCAATTTACGGGGATCGACATTTCTGAGGGCGCCCTGAATATTGCCAATTTTAACGCGAAAAAACTTGGAGTTGGCGATAGATTTTCAAGCAGTAATGAAAATATTTTACACGGATTTTCCCTGCCTTCGGATATTCAATTGCTTGTTTCAAACCCTCCCTATATTTCGGAATCAGAAAGAGGACAGATGTCAGAGAGGGTTTTAATGTTCGAACCTGAACAAGCATTGTTTACGCCAAGCCATGACCCACTTGAGTTCTATAAAAAAATCGCGGAACTGGTACCCAGTTCCGCGATTCATACTCTTTCAATATGGCTCGAAATCAATCAGTATTTCGATAAAGAAATTAAAGCCCTATTTAGTACACTAGGAGACACAGAAATTCTAAACGACATTTCTGGAAATCCCAGGTTTCTGCATTGTGAATACAGAAAACTATTTTGATGCTGTAATCATTCCTGCACCATCCTTCACCAAACTACCCGCCTTGTACATTTGGGTAAGTGTGGTGTAGATTCCTTGTGAGAAACGCTTCTTATCCCTTTCGCCACTGCGCTCAAACAATGCCGTAATCAAATCACCCGATGAAATTGCGTGAGACAATTCCAAAACATAATTCAAAATCACATCGCGTTTGGTCAATTCACCCGCCTTACGACGTCCGCCACCTTTTCTGTATCCTGTTTTGGGTGGACGTCCTCTACGACCCGCTACTTTTTCCACTTGTGGTTTTGCTGGACGACCGCGTTTGCCTGTACCCTTGGTTAATGATTTCAGACGATTTTTCTTCGCACGATCCTTCCACAAAGCCAGAGATTTGGCCGCGCTCGCCTTCACCTTCTCAATGTCTTTCGCTTGCTTTTTCTCCAATTTTTCAATTTCTTTTTCAGCCTGCGCAGTTGCTTTTTTCAACGCATTTGAAAGAGATTGAATTTCCTGTTCCAAAAGAGAAAATGCACTTAAATATGCAACTTTTTTTGACACTCTTTTTGATTTTACCTTGTTCTTAGAACCTGGCTTACGTCCTCTTTTCTTAGGACCTACAACTGAATTTGTTTCTATTTTTTCCATAAAAATGACGCAATTTTTACAATTAAAGAATTTACACTTTTTAATTAAAATGCAAACCTACTAATTTTAATTATCATTCACCAAATAATTCGATTAAATCTTTCATGGATTTTTTCAAATTCATTTTTTCAATTTGCACATAACCATTGATTTTTCTCCGCTATTGTTAAAAACAACCCCATGTCGGCCACCCGAAATACACTAAAACCATTGTTCATTCACTCAAGTTTCTACCCTATTTTTGCAGTATTCACCACAAAACGACTTGGCATTACTATCGAAAATATCGGATAAAAAGTTTATTAAAAGTTTAAGCACAGAGACAATGATAGAATTGTCTAAAGAATTACGCGAATTCATTACACAATCAGTTCTTAATTCGGGCGGACATTTTTCTTCAAATTTGGGTGTTATTGAATTAACAGTCGCTCTTCATCATACATTGGATTTTTCTTCCGACGGACTGGTTTGGGATGTAGGCCATCAATCATACCCCCATAAAGTTTTAACAGGCAGGGCCAACCAATTGCATACAATCCGCAGTTATGAAGGACTTTCTGGCTTTCCAAAACGCGATGAAAGCAATTACGACGCCTTCGGAACTGGCCACTCAAGCACAGCAATCTCTGCCGTGATGGGTATGGCCGCTGCGTCAAAAATTCAAAATTCAAACAACACTGAAACCACAGATCCTGAGTCATCAACCCACCAAAAGCAACCCACCTTTGTTGCGGTAGTGGGAGATGGAGCATTGACCGCCGGCTTGTCCTACGAAGCACTCAACAATCTGTTTGAATCAGATTTGAATGTTATGATTGTGCTAAACGATAATAACATGGGCATTGACCCAAACACCGGCGCCCTTAATACAAGACTTAAAACATCCCCCGAAAAAGTCAAATCTTGGTTTGAGTGGTTCGGCCTAAACTATAGCGGTCCAATTGATGGACATAATTTGGAAGAATTGCTCCCGGCCATCCAAAACTGTTACAATCAAACAGGCCCACGACTCCTGCACATCAAAACAATTAAGGGTAAAGGATATCCCCCCGCCGAAAAAGAGCAAACAAAGTGGCACAGCGCAAACAAATATGTAAAGATTGAGCAACCAAGTCGTCCAACCGTTAAGTGGCAGGATGTATACGGCGATATGCTATTAGCGCTTGCAGAATCGAATCCAAAAATTGCTGGCATCACCCCCGCTATGCCTTCTTCCTGTGGAATGATTAAAGCGATGACGGCCTTTCCGAATCGGTTTTTTGATGTCGGTATTGCAGAACAACATGCCTTAACATTTGCCGCGGGAATGGCAACACAAGGTTCAATTCCCATCGTAAATATTTACTCTTCCTTTTTACAAAGGGGTTATGACCAATGGATTCATGACATTGCACTGCAAAATCTATCGGTTGTTCTTTGTATTGATAGAGCGGGTTTGGTAGGGGAAGACGGCCCCACACACCATGGAGCATTCGACATTGCTTTCCTTCGCTGCATTCCAGACACCAAAATCCTGGCCCCAAGAAACGCCCAAGAACTTTATGCAGCCCTTTGGCTAGGAACCCAAAATGTAGGACCCATAGCGATTCGATACCCCAAAGGATCACTCGCCGACAATCAGTGGGATCAATCCATCAACAAAGAGTTAGCCATTCGATCACTATCGCCCCAATGGTTAAAATCAGACGGCCCCGCCAACGTACTCCTAGTCACAACGGGCCACGCAACCAACTTGGCCATTCAAGCAAACGAAATCTTATCCAAGCAAGGTCTCGGAGATGTAGAAAACAGCAATTCTCTCGAAACTTCAACATCCAAGAAAGACCCTGTCCAATACCATCACTTGCACA
>DDYM01000023.1:13945-14873 GCA_002347985.1 Bacteroidetes bacterium UBA2234 | reverse complement strand
GGTTGTATACAAGGTGGTTGGGGAGAAGGTCTTGAGCATGCAATTACAACGTCCAACGAATCCGAGCAAGATTCTCAAAAACAGAAAGCACGAATTCAGTTTCTTCACTTGGGAATACCCCACGATTTCATCGAGCACGGAAACAACGAAGAAGTCCTTTATGGTAGATGTGGCTATGCGCCGAACGACATCGCTCAAGCAATTACAAACGCTTCAGCCAAGCATTAAATAACAATTGTCCTTCGGGCGTGAGAATACTCTCGGGGTGAAATTGAACGGCCCAAACTTTTTTCGATTCATCACTTACCGCCATTACTGCATCATCGCACATAGCTTCAATTTGTAAATTGGATGATTCCACAGGCGATTCTATGACCAGTGAATGATAACGGCCAACCTGCATTGGATTGGACAAACCCTGAAAAATGCCGCGATCGGAATGTTTGATAAATGACGGCTTGCCATGCACCGGGACCTGACCATGAATCAGCTTCCATCCATAGGCCTGACCGATGGCCTGCAATCCCAAACAAACCCCTAAAATAGGCAGCCTGCCCAATGACCATCCCAATGTTGTCATCAGCATCGGATGGCTATGTGGTTGGCCCGGACCCGGGCCAACCACATAGCCATCAAAATCTTGCAACTTCAATAACCAAGCAGACTCGCTGATATCGCCAATTTCGTCTACGCGTAAAACAACTACTTCCGTTCCTCCCATCGATAAACCATGTACGATGTTATAGGAAAAACTATCCAAATTGTCGAGAAATAAAATTCGTTTTTGCGCTAGCCCAAGTGTCATACTGATTCCATCAAAGTCCAAATTTCTTCCCGATTCCAGCCACAAAATCCTTCAAATAATATGGCTCGTAATACGCCAGGTCCACCCAGTCTTTTGATTTAAATTTCGCAATAGCCAACGCCG
>DDYM01000023.1:0-13900 GCA_002347985.1 Bacteroidetes bacterium UBA2234 | reverse complement strand
GAAACAGGCGCACTCACACGATATTCCAAATCACTGCCTTGATTCATGACGCGGTCTAATTTGGCTGAATAGACTTCATCGCGTCTGGCATCCATCATTACCCAAACGCTATTTATGGCTTGTTGAGTTTTCAACACTTCAAGGCCCAAGGCCTCAAAGCCGCTCACCGAAATCAACGGAACACCCAACGCATAACATATACCCTTCGCCAAACTCACCCCTATTCTTAAGCCAGTATAACTGCCGGGCCCCTCGTGAAACCCAACCGCAGAAATCCCTTGTTCACCATTCGCAATGGATACAGCTCTTTGAACCATCATAGGCAACAATTCCGCATGCGATTGCACCGCATCACCCACTTCTGAATGCACCAAAACACCCTCTTCCGTGACAAGCGCCACCGAGGGATATTCAGCCGAAGATTCAATCAACAATATCATTAACTCAATTTTTCTACCGCAAAACTAACCCATATTGACGCAACCACCCACCATTCTCTGCAATCACTTATCTTTGTATTTTTAAAAATCGTATGTCAAAAGAAGTTTATATCGTCGCCGCAGCCAGAACTCCAATGGGAAGTTTCAATGGCTCCCTTTCTTCTGTTCCTGCAACTCAATTGGGTGCCATCGCCATAAAAGGGGCTTTGGAAAAAGCTGGCATCAATCCGAATGATGTCAACGAAGTATATATGGGTTGCGTTTTGCAAGCAGGCGTAGGTCAAGCACCCGCTCGTCAAGCAGCAAAATTTGCAGGCATTGGCGACCATGTTCCTGCAACAACGATTAACAAAGTATGCGCAAGCGGATTGAAATCAGTTGCCCTGGCAGCGCAAAGTATCATGCTGGGTCTTAATGATATTGTAGTGGCTGGCGGTATGGAAAACATGAGTCTTACACCTCATTATTTACCAAACTCTCGCGCTGGATACAAATACGGCAACGTTCAGGCCTTGGATGGTATCATCAATGATGGTCTTACCGATGCTTATGGCAAAACCCTCATGGGTTCATGCGCTGAACTTTGTGCCAAAGAGATGAATTTTAGTCGTGAAGCACAAGACAACTATGCAATTCAAAGCTACACAAGGGCTGCTGCCGCTTGGAAAGCCGGTAAATTCAACGATGAAATTGTCCCTGTGACCGTTCAAACCCGCAAAGGCGACGTGATTGTTGCAGAAGATGAAGAATATAAAAATGTCAATTTCGATAAAATCCCAGGCTTAAAAACTGTATTCCAAAAAGACGGAACAGTGACAGCGGCCAATGCATCAACCATAAACGATGGTGGCGCGGCTTTGGTTTTGGTAAGTGGCGAAAAACTCAAGGAATTGGGTCTTACACCATTGGCAAAAATCACGGGGTTTGCAGATGCAGAACAAAGCCCAGAGTGGTTCACAACTACACCAGCAAAAGCACTTCCCATTGCGGCGCAAAGAGCAGGTATTACGGTTGCTGATTTAGATTTCATTGAATTAAACGAAGCTTTTTCAGTTGTAGCACTGGCCAACAATCAGTTGTTAAATTTGGACGATAGCAAGGTCAACGTAAACGGTGGCGCTGTTGCCCTCGGCCACCCTTTGGGTGCCTCGGGCGCCCGTATCCTTGTAACTCTTCTCCACGTTTTAAAGCAAAACAACGGCAAATACGGCGGTGCAGCCATCTGCAACGGGGGCGGTGGAGCAAGTGCCGTGGTTGTTGAGAATTGCTAATTCCAAAACATCAGAATTTTTCTCGTTTTACCGCGTTACTCTTGAGACGACGATGTTAATCAGAACAACCCAATCAACTCAAGGAATCAAAGCAATGCTGTGGGCATGTCTTTGCCTCATCTCTATGTCGGCCAGTGCCCAAGTAGATTCCGCAGAACTTGAAACCGAAGATCCACAGCCCATTGCTGTAGAAACGCCTGTGGATCGACAGTCGCTCACACCACTGCAACAAGACGAAGACGATTTGATCAAAATCGCGCCTTTCGTTATTTCATCCACTTCAGATTCCGCAAAACGCGCCAGCGCTGAAAACCTGCAATCCAAACTCCTCGAAGTCCTTGCCAATCCTGCTTCATTCGATTATGAGTTTGCCAACCTCAGAATGACAACCGTTGCCATCGCATCGCACCCAAAGGCCAACGTAAAACTGTTCACCTTCAACATCATACTAAAAAACGGGGTTTTTAACCAATACGGTGTGATCCAAAGGAAAACGAAATCGGGAATTACCCTATTTTCACTGTTCGATACCGCCCAAAACCTGCCCAAAGACTATCTGGAAACAACGGTGGAACAACCAGATTGGATTGGCGGTCTGTATTATCAGCTCATTCCCCACAAAATCAAGCGCAAACAATATTATGTAGTGATGGCATTTGATGGACACAACATCAATTCAAATCGTTCCATTATTGATGTACTCTCGTTTGAAAACGATCTTCCAATCTGGGGCGCACCCATCTTTAGAGACGGTATTGAAGACCCATCGGAAGAAATGCGCGTTGTTTTTGAATACCATAAATCTTCGCGAATTCTCATGCGTTACGAAGAAGAACAGAAAACCATCGTATTTGATGAAGTGGGTCCACCTTTCCCCGCCGCCAAAGGCAATGTATATTATTACATACCCACCGGCGATTACTCTGGATATAAGCCTTCAAGAAAAGGTATTTTTACCAAAGAAGCCCTCGATGTTACCGATTTTGGTCAAGGCATTCCCAACCCAACGATCTTTCGTTAATTACAAATAGGTTGCTATCAACTGCATTTTGGCAGCGGTTTCTTGCCACTCTGTTTCGGCGTCCGAATCAATATTCACTCCGCATCCACCAAACAACTGATAACCATTGCTGCCCACTTTACAGCATCTCAGAACCACGTGATATTTGGCAAAATCGCTCGACTCCACTCCAATAAATCCCGCGTATAATCCCCGATCAAAACCCTCGTTATTCAGTATCCAATTCACTGCCCATTCCTGCGGATAACCGCCAACCGCTGGCGTAGGATGCAGTTGATCAATCAATGAATGTAATTGCAATCTGTCCAAGGGAAAATTCCAGTCCGACATCAAATGACGGATGTTCCCCATTTCCAATTCCCTCACCTCTGTTTCGGTAGGGTCGATCCCCAAATCGCTCACCTTTTCACGGATAAAACTGCTGGTGACCGACTGCTCGCTCCTTTCCTTACCCGTCCAGTTCTCTTGCGACTGGGTGAGGGTTCCCGCCAACGACATGATGCGCGCATTGCCTTGTTCCCAATCGATCAAACGCTCGGGAGTTGCACCCATCCATGCACCCTCCTGAGGATCAAATAACATAAACACAAATGCCGATGGATATTGAGCACACAATGTTTGAAATGACATCCATAGCGAAGATTCATCCACTCGCTTCTCCATAACGGTTGTTCTGGCTGCTACAATTTTATTGCCCAAGCCCTGTGAAATCATCGACTTGATGGAATCTACCTCTGAAACAAAATCTGTTTTTTGGGTGGTTGTAAGA
This sequence comes from Bacteroidetes bacterium UBA2234, assembly GCA_002347985.1. GTDB lineage: Bacteria > Bacteroidota > Bacteroidia > NS11-12g > UBA955 > UBA955. The sequence continues at coordinate 10,399 of DDYM01000023.1, read as the reverse complement.
TCAATGGATTGGAGGGGATTCCGCGACAAATAACCATTGAGTTGTAGTTCACATGCGTCCCAACCTTCCACAGCATCGAAGGCATCAATGCTAGAAACACCTTGGCTATGAAATCCAGACCAATACAGTTGATGGGGTTCGTGATTGGGATTCGATTGCCAACGATCTGATGGATGCAACATTACGTTTCCCACAACCGCTGTGGGAATCAACGCATCAGACAAGCGATATATCGCCAATGCCTGTTGTATATTTGCAGTTTCCATTCCCAATCTGTCATGCAAAGTTCAACCTCACAAGCCACAAAAACAATGTATATCATTCGGCATGGTGAAACGAACTATAATAAAATGGGCATTGTCCAAGGTTCAGGAGTGGATACCGATATCAATGAAAAGGGGATTGCTCAGGCGGATGCCTTTTATCAGGCGTACAAACACATTCCTTTTCAGCAGATTTTCGTAAGTTCCCTCAAACGAACCCACCAAACAGTAGCCCCATTTCAAGATTTACACATCGAAACCCAGATCATTCCCGAACTCAATGAGATCAATTGGGGGATTTTGGAAGGACAGCAACCCAGCGAACATTCTCGTCGGGAATTTTATGCGATGCTGGCAAAATGGAGAAACGGAGAACTAAATGTGGCAATCAATGGCGGCGAAACTCCCAATTCGATGCTAAAACGTCAGAAACTGGGTTTGAAAAAAATCGAGTCGCTCCACAAATCACCTGTTTTAATTTGCATGCATGGACGGGCCCTAAGGGGATTTCTTTGTCTGCTGACCGATACGCCCTTGCATCAAATGGACAATTTTGAGCACAACAATGTTTGCCTTTACGTGCTTGAAAAACAGGCCCATGAAAAACACTATCGCATCATCACAAAAAATTGTCAAGCCCATTTAACACATTTACTATAAATGGATTCAAGTATGATTGATATCACTATCGTTGATAGAAACGGCCAAGAACAAACCTATCAAGCACCCACGGACATGGGATTGAATTTGATGGATTTTTGCAGGGCTGTTGAATTGCCAGTAAAAGGCGAATGCGGCGGAATGGCACTTTGCGCAACATGTCAGGTTTATGTGTTGAGCAATCATTCATTACCCGAGGCCTCGGACGACGAATTGGCGATGCTTGATCAAGCGTTTTTTGTGAAGTCGAACTCACGTTTGGGTTGTCAGATTCACCTGAACCCAGAACTCCAAGGTCTTAAGGTGGCCTTAGCCCCAGAAAATGATTGATAAATTTTGAAATAAGTTGTAGGATTCCTACAGTTTAGTTATCTTTGCAGTCCTTTTTAACAGAAATGGCAAATCATAAGTCAGCAATCAAGAGAATCAGAGCCAACGCCGCAAAGCGTGACCTCAATCGTTATCAGCATAAAACAGCTCGTACTATCATCAAGAATATCCGTAAAGCGGATTCTAAGGACGAGGCTTCTAAGTTGTTAGCAACTGCATTTGCAGCGTTAGACAAATTGGCTAAGCGCAATGTAATCCACAAGAACAAAGCGGGCAACTTGAAATCAAGTTTGCAGAAGCACGTGAACTCTTTGGCATAAGTCGGTTAGTCCACTAGATATTAAAAAAGACGGCCTCGGCCGTCTTTTTTGTTTTATCCAAAGTCTAAAATAATTGCTTAATCAATAACCAAAGTACCCACCTTTTCACCGGCCACCAATCGCAACAAATTGCCTTTCGCATTCATGTCGAATACTACAATCGGTTTGTTGTTCTCTTGACACAATGTAATCGCCGTTAAATCCATCACTTCCAATCCCAAATCATAGACCTTTTTGAATGATATTTCGTCGTATTTAACCGCATTGGGGTTCTTCTCTGGATCAGAATCATAGATTCCATCCACACGAGTGCCCTTGATCACAACATCCGCTTCAATTTCTACGGCTCTCAAAGACGCAGCCGTATCAGTAGTGAAATATGGATTGCCCGTGCCCGCACCGAAGATTACAACACGTCCTTTTTCCAAATGGCGCATCGCTCTTCTACGAATGAATGGCTCAGCGACTTGTTCCATTTTAATGGCCGACAATAAGCGCGTAGAGAGGCCCACACGTTCAAATGCACCCTGCAGTGCCATTGCATTCATCATCGTTGCCAACATGCCCATATAATCTCCTGTTGCACGATCTACCACACCCCCTTGGGCTCCTTGAACGCCACGAAAAATATTTCCTCCGCCAATTACAACGGCTACTTCTACACCTGCATCCACGACTTCCTTAACAGCCAGAGAATATGACTCCAACACTTTGGCATCGATGCCATAGGATTGCGAACCCAACAAAGATTCGCCACTCAACTTTAAAAGTATCCGTTTGTATTTCATTTGACCTTGTAATATTAGCAAAAAAAATCCCTCTTTCGAGGGATTAAATATTCTTAACCGAGTTGAACTCGTTTGAATCTTGTTACTGTGAGACCTGGCTCCACACTTGAAAGATATTTCTCAACTGTCATTGAACCGTCTTTCACGAAATCTTGTGCAATCAAAGTAGACTCCTTGAAGAATTTCTCCAATTTACCGGTAGCGATACGATCAATCATTGCTTCAGGCTTACCCTCTGCACGTGCTTGCTCACGACCGATTTCCAATTCACGCTCAATGGTGTTGGCATCTACGCTATCACGATTTACAGCCACTGGATTCATCGCAGCAATTTGCATTGCAACGTCTTTCCCTGCAACCATATTGGCATCAGTAGCGGCGTTGTTCATTTCTACCAATACGCCCATACGGTTTGAACCGTGAATGTAAGAAACCACGTTAGCACCTTCAACCAATTCGTATTTAGTTACGTCGATCTTTTCACCAATCTTAGCAACCTCGTCCAACAAACGGTCTGCCACAGACACACCATTCAAAGACAAAGCTTTCAAAGCATCCAAATCAGCAGGTTTGTTATCCAAAGCCAAAGTAGCGATGCTTTTTGCCAATTCAACAAATGCTTCGTTCTTGGCTACGAAATCTGTTTCACAAGCTAACAAAACAATAACACCGGTATTACGAGCGTCATTGACCATAGCAATTACACAACCTTCAGTTGCTTCTCTGTCTGCGCGTTTGGCAGCAATTTTTGCTCCCTTTTTACGCAAATAGTCCACAGCTGCTTCAAAATCACCTTGGGTTTCAACCAAAGCATTTTTGCAATCCATCATTCCCGCACCGGTCATTTGGCGCAGTTTATTTACTTCTGATGCAGTTATTGTTGTCATAAACTATTTTAAAAATTATGCTTCCGCTGCTACTTCTGATACTTCAGCTGCTGGAGCTACTTCTTCTTCAGACTTTTCACGCTTACGCTCTTGGCTACCTTCGATGATTGCATCCGCAATTTCGCGAACGATCAAGTAGATAGACTTAGAAGCATCATCGTTTCCTGGGATTGCATAATCAACCACTGTAGGATCTGAGTTGGTATCAACCAATGCAATTGTTGGGATACCCAAGCGAGTTGCTTCAGAAACTGCAATGTGCTCACGCTTCACGTCAACCATGAAAATCGCACCAGGCAATTTGGTCATATCTTCGATACCACCCAAAATCATCTGCAACTTTGCTTTTTCACGATCCAACATCAAACGCTCTTTCTTGTTGATGCGCTCAAACGTACCATCAGTAGCCATCTTATCGATGTTCTGCATACGCTTGATGCTCTTACGAACCGTTTGGAAGTTTGTTAACATACCACCCAACCAACGCTGTGTTGTGAATGGCATATTAGCGCGCTTTGCTTCTGCGGCTACGATTTCTTTTGCTTGTTTCTTAGTAGCCACAAACAAAACCCGGCGACCCGAGCGAGCAATATTTTTAGCAGCGGCTTTGGCCTCTTCTAATTTACTTTCGGTTTTTTTAAGATCAATGATGTGGATACCATTCTGTTCCATAAAAATGTATGGAGCCATCCTGGGATTCCATTTGCGGGTAAGGTGACCAAAATGTACACCTGCTTCCAACAAATCCTGCTGAGTATATGCCATGAGTATAATTAACGTTTAGAGAACTGGAAGCGACGACGTGCCTTTTTCTGACCTGGTTTCTTACGTTCAACCACACGGGAATCACGCGTCATGAATCCAGCCTGTCTTAAAGGCGACTTCAATTCAGCATTGATATCAACCAACGCCTTCGAAATGGCCAAACGAACCGCTTGCGCTTGTCCGCTTACTCCACCACCACAAACATTCACTTGAATGTCGTACTTGCCCGCATTCTCGGTCAATGTCATTGGTGCTTGAATAGCTGATTGATGCCATGGAAGTGGGAAATATACTTCCAATGCTTTCTTATTTACTACGATTGTGCCGTTACCTTCTTTCAGGTATACACGGGCGACTGCGGCTTTTCTTCTGCCTGAGGTGTTTATCATATGGCTCAGTTTTCGATATTCATTACTTTAGGCTGTTGTGCAGCATGAGGATGTTCAGTTCCTACGTACACGAACAAATTGGTAAATAAACGACGGCCCAAACGATTTTTGGGCAACATGCCTTTTACCGCCATCTCAATCAAACGCTCTGGCTTCACGTTCTTCGCCAATGTAGATCTTTGTCCACCTGGGAAACCCGTGTGACGCAAATACTCTTTGGTGTCGAACTTACCAGCCGTCATCACAACATGTGCAGCATTGATTACAATGACATTGTCACCGCAATCAACGTGAGGCGTAAAAGATGGCTTGTTTTTGCCACGGAGAACCGAAGCAATTTGAGAGGCCATACGGCCTAATGTCTGTCCATTTGCGTCAACTACAAACCACTGCTTGTCAGCAGTCATTTTGTTTACCGAAACGGTTTTGTATGTACTTAGTGGATTCACGTTTGTAATTCTTACTTAGTTTTTGGGGTTGCAAAAATAGGAAATTTTCTCTCTAAGAGCAAGATATCCACAACTTTTTTTCAGGCTTTTCTAAAATAGACACCAAAATCGCTGTGAACCGCCGCATTTCGGCACATTTTGAGCCAATCAATTGGCCCAAGCGAAAGCAATCCTCTACCAATCGTCTTCGTCCGGTTGATATGGCTCCCGCAAAGTTTTCTTCAATGCCTTAACCACTTCAGCCACTTCCGTGTCCGCCGCCATCAAATATCGATCGGTAAATTGAAAACCCTTTTTCAATCGCATGTAATGCTCATGGTAGGTTCTGGAAATCTTCGCTCCCAAACCATCTTCTACCTCTACATGGACGAAATTTCCAAATTGATACTTATACCTACTGTCCTTGAATCGCAAACTCAACTTGTATTCTAACATCCCCTCCTGCTTCTTATTGTATTTACCATAAGTACAAATCATGGGAATCGTCACTTTCAATACAATGCGCTCCGCAATTTTGTCCTCCACAATCATCTTCTTATACCCCTCTTTTCCAAAACGCTGCACCAAATATTTCTTGGCCCTCCAATACAAAGAATCGGCCCCGCAATTTTCACAAGCTTCATCTTCAATGATGTTCTCGTAAAAAATAATTTCCCTCATCGAATCATAAGGCGGCACAAATCTGATATAAGGCGCTTTCTTAATTGCAGGCTCCTCCGCAGCACCACCGCCGCCTTCAGAACCCCATCCACCACCGGCATCCGCCGCTGGAGCCGTTGTATCACCGCCAGCAGGTGCTGGACTTCCACCATCTCCACCAAAACCCCATTGTCCATATGCATCGGACATCGTCATCACAAAAAGCAGTATCACCGCCCATCGTAACCAAGATTTCTCTTGCCCATTACGAGTATTTCTCATTGTATTCAATCGTGTAATTAAAATTTTAAAGCGCGAATATAGGCGGACAGGCCTTTGAAAATTCCTCTGCCCATATTTCCTGCGAGAATTCCTTACACATTAACGACAAACTGCTCAAATTATTTTACACTTTCCCAGGAAACCTTCCTTTCGAAAAAATCCTGCCCGCAGGTTTGCCCTTTCGCAGCTGCACTTGGGTTTCGGGATCCAGATGGATAATGGCTCTACATTCCTCTGAACAACAATGCTCAAATTTCGCAGCACATGCATCGCACTGAATAAACAAAAGATGACAGCCCGTGTTGGCGCAATTGATATGCCTGTCTGCCGGCTCACCGCATTGATGACATTGTGCAATCACATCCTCCGATACACGCTCTGCCAAGCGCTGATCAAAAACGAAATTCACCCCCTTAAATTTGTTTTCCAGGGAGGCCGCCTTTACCTGATTGACATAGTTAATAATTCCCCCCTCCAAATGATATACCTCGTTGTAGCCGTTGTGTTTCATCCAAGCACTCGCCTTTTCACATCGAATCCCACCGGTACAATACATTAAGATGGGCTTGTCCTTTTCCTCTTTATACAAATCCAGAACCCGAGCCAACTCTTCTCTGAATGTATCGGTATCCGGACAGCTCGCTCCTTCAAAACGACCTACTTCACTTTCATAGTGATTTCGCATGTCGATCACCACCGAATCTGGCTTTTCCATCATCTGATTCCAATCGGCTGCGTTGAGATATTTTCCACGGTTCTGCAAACTGAACGTGGGATCGTCGATTCCGTCTGCTACGATTTTCGCCCGAACTTTGATATCCAATTTTATAAACGACTTCTGTTTCTCTTCGATAGCGATATTCAATCGTATCCCACGCAGAAAGTCGATCGAATACACCGCTTCCTTAAATGCATCAAAATGCATCGATGGCAAGGCAAGTTGTGCGTTTATCCCCTCTTGGGCAACATAGATTCTACCCACAACTTCAAGTTGTGAAAAACGCAAAAATAAATCGTTTCTAAACGACTCCGGGTTGGAGATAGGGTGATAACAATAGAAAGAGATGGTGGTGTAAGGTCGCGTATCCGCTTCCATTCGCCTTTTCAACTCTTCCCGGTTCACAATGTTTCGCAATAACATGGCCAGAAAAGGTTTTAAGTATTGCAAAGATAGGCAGTGAAATAAGACTTTTCTCTACAGAATTGAGGGGCGAGTTCAATTTAGAATGAATATAATTTTGTCGAAAAAAAAGGGAGGCCCGCTGCGCGGGCCTCCCTTTTACAATTCCTTACAACAAAATAAACTACAGTCCGATATTAATGACGAACTACAATTTTGCTGTTCAAAGTTTTGCTGTTTCCAGAAACTTTCACAACATAAATACCCTCAGACCAATCCGCAACGTTCAAAGACAATTTGCCAGACTCCATTGCGCCTGCAAATACAACCTTGCCCTGAACATCCATTACACTCACCATAGAGTTACCCATCTCTGGAGCCTCTACGTTGAATACGCTGTTCGCTGGGTTAGGATACAACATCAAATTCTGCTCTACCGCTTCAACACCTGTCATAGCAATTGGGAAAGTCTCAGACTGCAATACCTCTTTGGTAACCGCATCCTGTACCCAAACCACAACCGACAAATCATCCCATGATTCACAGCTGTTTTCAGTAGCCAAATTGATCGGAGAAGTAGCATCACCAGGCAAACGGTAAGAACCGTTGAAAGTGAAAGACAAAGTCTTGCTCACTTTTGTATCCTTCGTCATCGCAGCCAAAGCCAAACCATTACCGTCAGGCATAACCTTTTTCATTACATTTTCAAATTGCTTTTCACCGTTGGTTTTCTTATTCGCATAAGTAACTCCTTCAACAATCGTTGCGAACAACTTCATGTTAGTACTGCTGAAGTTAGCCACAGGAGTGATATCAATGTTCGCTGTGATTTTGTTCTTCCATGTCAAAGAAACGTTTCCTTTGATATCCATGAATGCAGGCTTGGCAGCAAATTGATCGTACAAAGCTGAAGTATAACTTGCAGCGTTTCCACCCCAACCACCGTCAACAAACATCATTGGAATTGAATTCACACCGTAGTAGGTACGACGTACGCCACCTTCTGCAGTATAGTATGGATCACCAGTTCCAGGCCAGCTCATTTGGTATTTCACAGTGCTATGGCTAGATTTCTGAGCCACAATACCTTCAAAGTTTACGTTACCACCTGCACAAGGAGCACAAGTTGAAGAAGTAAATACTTCATGTAAAATCTTACGAGGAATGATCTTATCAACTACGTTTACTACCATAGTAATCGTGTCGTTACCCAAATTCTCATCGTTTGAACCGTTGATTTTTGAAGCCCAATACTTAATAGTATACACACCCACCGCAGATGGAGTCCACTTGGTTGGGTGAGCCAATTCTTGACTAGCGAAAGTAGAAATGTTAGCTCCTGAAGCAGCACCGGTTACTACAGCACCACCATTCACAGAATAGTTCAAATCAGCACCGGTAACTTTTGAAGTTCCAATGTTGAAGAAGTTTCCAGTTACAGAGAAAGGAGCGTTACCCAAAACTAAGAATTGAGACATTGTTCCCGCCTTCCCACTCAAATCATTGGTAGGTTGATTGCCCTGAATGAACTGATAATAGCTATTGTCTTCTGCAGTGAAAATATTCGCAGTGATTTGTTGAGCACCCACGTTTGGAGAAGCAGACAAATTGTATGCGGTAGAGCTGCTAGTTTGAATACCCACACTCATTTTTACGTTGCTAGTACACAAACCACCCGCAGTAGTAACACACAATGTCTTCATGTCAACTACGTAAATATTGTTGGTAGTTTCTTCCATTACGATGGCCCAATAAGTCCATCCATTTTGGATGTTAGCCTCACCAAAGAAGTTAAACCATACCCAATGTTGACGATAAGGCGCCTTACCATAAGTTTTGGTCATAACCGCACTCTTATAAGTAGTTGTGCCACTTACAACACTTTTAGGCGTCATACCCAATACACATACTGAATTGTTAGGGATGTTCGCATCAGGCAAAGTCAAATTTGAAAACGCAGAAGGCTTCACAGTAGGAGTACCAGCATCAAAAGAAACTGTACCGAAGTTACTCGCTGTATATTTTGTAACAGCAGTACCATTGAATTTGAAAGCAAAAGGCAAAGTTTGCTCAGCAGCATAATCGGGCGTAGAAGTTGCATCGCCATTCCAAATTGCATTCCAACCTACGTTAGCAGTTGAAGGATAAGGATTTTCACCATCAGCATTCACGCCGCCTGGGTTTTTTCCAGCATTCAAAAAAGGAACGCTGAAATACTGAGCTTGCGACAATGAAGCCGAACCAAGCATCACCAAAGAAAGTAATATTTTTTTCATGTAATTGTAGTTTTAAGCAAATGTATTAAAAAAAACCATACACTCCTCAATTCAGTTCTAAGCCTGAATATTCAGAAGCAATATTGTTTATAATTTCACGAATTCCTTCGGGTGATTCGCTGCCTACCAACTTCATGCGATACTCTTTGAAATTGGGCAACCCCTTGAAATAATTGGCATAATGCCTTCGCATTTCAAAAATCCCCACTTTCTCACCCTTCCAATCAATACTTTTTTCAAAATGGGTTAAACAAGCATCCAGCCTTTCCACCAATGTTGGCCCTTCCAACATCTCGCCCGTAGCCATAAAATGCTTCACCTCCCTGAAAATCCATGGGTATCCGATGCTCGCCCTCCCAATCATAATACCATCCACCCCATACCTATTCCGATATTCCAAGGCCTTCTGTGGAGAATCAATATCGCCGTTGCCAAAAATCGGAATTTTAATCCTCGGATTGTTTTTCACCTTCGCAATCAACGTCCAATCCGCTTCGCCCTTGTACAACTGCACCCGCGTTCTGCCATGAATCGTTAAGGCCTTTACCCCCACGTCCTGCAATCGCTCCGCTACCTCCTCAATATTTTTCGTGCTATCGTCCCAGCCCAATCGCGTCTTCACCGTTACCGGCAACGATGTCCCGCGAACCACAGCCGAGGTCAATCGAACCATCAAATCTATGTCCTTCAATACCCCAGCACCCGCGCCTTTGCAAACCACTTTCTGCACCGGACAACCAAAATTGATATCCAACAAATCGGGCTGTGTGGCATCCACAATCTTTGCTGCCAAACCCATCGCCTCTTCGTCGCCCCCGAAAATCTGAATGCCTATCGGACGTTCGTAATCGAAAATATCCAGTTTTTGTCTGCTCTTCACCGCATCGCGAATCAACCCCTCGCTGCTAATAAACTCCGTGTACATCAGGTCGGCTCCCTGCTGTTTACACACGTATCTAAAAGGCGGATCACTCACATCCTCCATGGGTGCCAACAACAAAGGAAATTCCCCCAACGCTATGTCGCCAATTTTTACCAACTTTGCTGCAAAGTTACATATGCTTTCACAAACCCCTTCTACCAATCCGCTCAGAAATCTTTGGGGCGTAGGCGCACTCCTGTTCTGCATCATCATTTTTAGCTTGGTTGGACTTGGCTTATCGCAGCTGATGGGCAAAGTATTGTACGGACTCACCGCCGAACAAACCCAGCAATTGTTGAACAACCCCTC
>DDYM01000037.1:13496-21458 GCA_002347985.1 Bacteroidetes bacterium UBA2234 | reverse complement strand
GCAATGATCGCAACAACAACAAGTTCAAACAATTCTGCTTTGGGTTCAGACGCATTGTTAGCCAACACAACCGGAGGGAATAATACGGCAGTAGGTTATTTGACTTTGGCAAATAGCACAACGGCAAGCAATAATACTGCGGTTGGATTTAGATCATTAACTGCCAACACATCAGGAACAAATAACGTTGCAATTGGAGCGCCTGCTGGAGTAGCAATTACCTCAGGAAGCCAAAACATAGCCATCGGAAATACTGCATTGAATGCAAATTCAACGGGGTCGGACAACGTGGCTGTAGGTAACAATTCAATGGCTGTAACTACAAGTTCTTTCAACAATGCCCATGGCTCTAATTCTTTGGCGGCCAATACTACTGGAGCCAACAACACAGCGATGGGACACCAAGCAATGGCAGCCAATACCACCGCTTCAAATAACACAGCAATGGGTTATCGCGCAATGGCCGCAAACACAACTGGTACAAATAACGTAGCCATTGGAGCACCTGCTGCCGTGGCATTAACAACTGGAAGTCAGAACATTGCCATTGGCAACAGCTCATTGAATACAAACTCAACTGGAACCGACAATATTGCGATCGGAAACAACGCATTAGCAACGGGGACAACATCTTTCAACAACGCAATTGGTTCAAGTGCATTGGCAGCAAATACAACGGGTACAAACAACACTGCGATTGGATATCAAACTTTAACTACAAGTACTACGGCAAATAACAACACCGCCGTGGGTAACCGCGCTGCAGCCGTAACAACCACAGGTAGTAACATCGTAGCAGTGGGTTACCAAGCCCTTGCATCAAATACAACCGCCGGCAATAACACTGCCATCGGTTATCAATCATTAACATCAAACACAACAGCGCAGAACAATACTGCTGTGGGTGCCCGTGCATTGCCTTCAACTACAACAGGGGGTGAAAACACAGCAATGGGAACAGCAGCTGCCAATGCAAATACAACCGGTACCAACAACGTAGCGATTGGTAACAGCACTTTGAGTTCCAATACAACGGGTGGTAACAACGTTGCGATTGGTTTTGAAGCAATGTTAACCGGAACCGTTTCTGAATTCAACGTTGCTGTTGGATCGGCGGCATTGAGAACTTTCAACAATGCCGGTGCAAACACGGGCAGAAATACAGCAGTGGGCTTTCAATCAATGACTGGTACAACTTCGGGTTCCTATAACACAGCAATGGGATTTCAATCGTTGGATGCAAATACTACAGGTAACCTAAACGTAGCCATCGGTTACGGTGCCATGCCCAACTCCACTACCGCAGGCAACAACACTGCCGTTGGATACGATGCATTAGACCAATTAACCAACGCCAATAATAATACGGCCTTTGGTTATCAATCGTTGGCTCTAGTATCGACAGGTGGAAACAACACCGCCATTGGATTCCAAGCCGNNAAGCCGTAACTACAGCAAGCAACCAAGTGCGAATTGGAAACAATTTTGTAACCTCTATCGGAGGATTTGCAAACTGGACAAACGTGTCAGACGGTCGTTACAAAACCAACATCCAAGAAAATGTACCGGGCTTGGATTTCATCTTGAAATTAAGACCGGTTACTTACAATTTCGACTTCGACAAACTGAACAAGACGCTTAAGCCAGGCTCTGCCGAAAAACCAGCCACAAACGAAAACAACCCTAACGTTGGTGTTCGCTTCTCTGGATTTGTAGCCCAAGATGTTGAAAAAGCAGCGAATGAGATTGGATATGAATTTTCAGGAGTTGACAAAGCAAAATCAGAATCAGACCTTTATGGTTTGAGATATAGCGAATTCGTTGTGCCCATGGTTAAGGCCATGCAAGAGCAGCAAGCTCAGATTGAATTGTTGAAGAAACAAAATGAAGCTTTGTTAAAAGCCATTACTGAATTGCAGAACAAAAAATAATCCGCTCTAAACAGAAACGATGAAAAAGTTACTGCTATCCCTAGCACTATTGACCTCAACCCTCCTCTATGGTCAGGGTTGGGTACATAATGGCGCACATGTGGTGGCCAACTCGGGAAGTTTTATTGTAATCAGTGGGACCAAAGGCAATTACAAAGCACAAGGAACCTCCAGACTGATTTTCAATGGCGATGTCAATTTGTTCTATACAGGNNTGCAGCGCAAACCCCACAATGCAGGTGAACATACTTGTTGGAGGAGGACACGCTGGAGGTGGAACAGGAAAATTAAACTTATTCTCCAAACAGCTTCTTTTGAATGGCAGAACCCTAATCATTAACAACAGGTCGGAAACAGCCATCGCAAAGACAACAGGCGGTATAGTTTCAGAAACATTCCCCTCATTTGGATACGGAAACGTACAGTGGAATATTCGTGACGCTGGGGCGGGTCCTCAATATACCGTTCCATTCCAGACAATCACTGGCGCCAATATCCCATTCGATTACAATGTAAAAAATGTAGGTCTTCAGTCAAAAGACAGCGGTTTTGTTACCATTTCAACCTACCCAACACCCACGGTTTCCTTGCCCAACAACAGGCCCATGCCAACAGGTGTTAACAACGTAAAAAACGAATTTGGGACTGAAAATGCCCGAAGAATGTTAGACCGTTTTTGGGTTTTAAACGACGGTGGCTACAATACCAAGCCAGAAATTAGCCTTGGATTTTCATACTTAGACCCAGAACACAATACGGGAACAAACACGATCAAGGAACCCAACATGGGAGCAATTACTTGGATTGCGGCTTCCAATAAATGGAGCTACCCCGTGCAATCGCGAGTTGATGCCGCGAAAAACACACTGTTGATACATACAGGACAAAAATACACCGGCATCTGGACACTGAGTGATACTACGCCCTGCCCTATCGCCAACTTTGCATCTTTGGGTGTTTGTGAAAAAGACTCCGTGTTATTCACCGACAAATCCACAGTAGTTGACGACACGCTGGTTCAATGGCGTTGGGACTATGGCAACGGAAACAAAGGAAGTGGAGATTCAACAGTGGGACATTTTTCACCTGCAGGCGTATACAAAGTACGACTTATCGTGAGAGCGGCCAATGGCTGTGAAGACACGACCTTTAAAAACGTCAACATCCTAGGTGCCCCACAAGCCAAATTTGTTGTTGAAGACACCTGTGAAAATGAAGTCGTTAAATTCACATCGCTCACATCCCCAGGAAGTGGATTTTTAGCCAAAGAATATTGGTGGTTTGGCGATGGCACAACAACGGCGGGCAAAAGTCCATCACACTATTACGGATCTGCAGGATACCCTACGGTTCAATACATCGTATACAACAGCAACCTTTGTAAAGACACCATCATCCGTACACTTTTTATCGCGAACAAGCCCTATTCCTACTTCATGGTGAAGCCTGATTGTGAAGATCTCATTTTCCCATTCACGAATGTATCTACTGCCGGAATTGGGACTATCAGCAACTACAACTGGGATTTTGGAAATGGCAGAAAATCTGGACAGCGCGACGAAAATATTTTGTACCCCGATTCCGGAACCTACAAAGTGCGTTTGATTGTAACCAACAGCTATGGTTGTAAAGATACGAACGCTCAGAATTTGCGTGTTTACCCAAGGGCAATCGCCGATTTCAAATACGACCCTTACATTCCTTTGATGACCCAGAATGTGACATTCACGAACAACTCAAAGATCGACACCAAATGGTCTTGGGATTTTGGTGATGGTTATTATGATTTGGTAAGAGACCCGCAGCATATTTATAAAATGTATGGTAGTTATAACATCACGTTGATTGCCGACAATCAGTACGGTTGTGCAGACACGATGACCAAGAGTATCAAAGTGAAATCAATCCCATTGTATTGGTTCCCGACGGCTTTCACACCGAAGAATTCTGACGGCACCAATGACTACTTTGGATTGTATTCACCACTTACAGTTAGCAATTATCGACTCATCATTTATAACAGGTACGGTCAACAGATATTTGAATCCAAAGACCAATCTCAACTCTGGGATGGTTTTGTAAATGGTGAACTTTGTCAGAGTGGTGTTTACATTTACGATGCCACCTTCAAAAACCCCGAAAACGAACTTCAGCACTTCTCTGGAAGCGTTACTCTGCTGAGATAAACATCTAATATCGTGTGAATGTGAAAGTTTACCCCGACTTTTGCAGTTCGATATGATTCAGACTGGCCTATTCCTTGATTTAACCTTTCATCACGATACTCCTCAAGGTTGGTATCTGGTTGATGAAATGGGAGTAGAAGTATTACTCCCCAACAAATTTTGTCCAGCTGAAGCCATTGAGGGCGACATTATCAATGTTTTCATTTTTAGAGATTCTGAAGATCGCTTAACTGCAACCACCATTGTTCCGATGATTGAAATCGGGCAATTTGCCTGTTTAGAGGTTGTTTCGGCAACAGGAATCGGAGCCTTCCTTGATTGGGGCTTGGAGAAAGACCTGTTTGTTCCGTTCAAAGAGCAACACAGAAAATTGGTGGAAGGCGAACATACGGTAGCCTACTTGTATCGTGACGAAGTCACCGATCGCCTGTTAGCGAGCACCAAGATTTCTAAATGGCTAGAGAAAACCGAGGTAAATCTGTTGTATAACACACCTGTAGATTTGCTGTGTTTTGAAGAAACTGAAATCGGATTCCGGGTTATCATCAACCAAAAACATCAAGGTATCATTTACAAAAACGAAGTCTTTCAGAGAATTGAAATCGGAGACCAATTGAAAGGTTACGTCCGTTTGGTGAGAGAAAATGGACATGTAGATGTCTCGCTTACCCCAATGGGCCACAAAAAAGTGGGTACATTGTCTGAAACACTCCTTGAAGCCATCTCATCTGCCGGCGGATTTTTGCCTTTGCACGACAAATCTGATGCTAATCTTATTCAATCCAAATTGGGAATGAGTAAGAAAGCTTTTAAACAAACTGTGGGGGTTCTTTACAAAGCAAAAGAGATCATCATTGAAGAGAATGGTATACGAAAAGTATAAATTCCATTTAGTTCACCAATATTTTTCCCTGATCAAACGAATTTCACCCAATCTAAACCACAATGAAGTTTAGTTTTAAGTAATTTTGTGTTTGAGTTTTAACACATTTTAAATTCTTGTATTCAATCGAATGAAAAACAACAACCTAAACCGGCTGGCCATCGCCATTTTGGCCATCACTTTGGGATTATCTGCCTGTAAAAAAGCGGATCTAGACCTAAACAAATACCAAGACGTAAAACTTCAGCCTGGAATTGTCACCCCGTTGGCTAGCGTGAGCATCACCGCCGGCAAAATTCTAAAACAAGACAGTATCGTTGTGCACGATCCGGATGGTTTAATCCGATTTGTGGTTCGAAAAGACTCAATTGTAACCATCGGCGCGGATTCAATCCTACAAAACATATCATTACCCAAATCAAATGTCAACTTTACACTGGGAGAAATCGATGTCCCAAAAATCCAACAAACTGAAGCCATTACCCTTCAAGATTTAGTAAATTCATCAGACACTACAACGCAGAAGTTATTCAATTACTATAATGGCAAGGACACTATTTTCCCCGCAATGACCAGCCCATTCGGTGATACAAATTTTGTAGCAAAACCTACCAATTACGAGTACATCCATATATCGAAAGGGTATTTGCGATTTACGTTAACAAACAACTTCCCCACTGTATTAACCAAAGCGCAAGTTGTAATCTACGACAACAAGTATAAAAGAACTTTAGGCACATTGAATTATGCCAATATTCTACCCAAATCGAAAGGACAAGATTCCATCAAAATGGCTGGCGTTACAATGAGTAATGATTTGTCGTTCCAAATTTTATCGGTTGACCTTGCCAAAAGCAGCACGAAAGTCCGTATCAATCTCAATGACGATCTTACTATTGACATTCAAGGGGTTGGAATGAAAACAACATGGGGAAGAGCAATCATTCCGAGTCAAGTCATTCAAACGCAAATGCTAGCGCTGAACCTTGGTTCACCCACCGAAGATTACAAATTGCGTAATGTTAAGTTTGGTGCGGCAGTAATCCCTTACGTCGCCGACAGCAAATTTGCCGAAACACTGAACCTTTCCATTCAATTCCCCGATGCCACTGTTGGTGGAAATCCACTTTCCCCCAATGCAATCACATTACCTAAAGGCAGTAAAACAGGAAGCTTCGACTTGTCTAATGCGAATATCTTCCTCGGAGCAATCGACACACAAACACACAATATGCTGCGTGTTTCTGTAGCCCCCTACATCAGCTCATCCGGTAATATGGTAGATTTCGATTCAAGCAATTATGTGAAAATTGAAATTGATCCAGCTAAAATTATCATCGATTACGTAGATGGCTATATGGGTCAAAAAACATGGACCGTAGATGTGAACGATGTCAACTTCGACGCCCTAGCCAACTTAGGCAAAGGTCTTACACTCACAAATCCCAAAATGTCGATTATCGTCAAGAATTCTTTCGGCATCCCAATTCGTTTGGAATTAAGCATCGTTGCGAAGGACAATAACGGCGCGAGCGTTGACATGCAACCACCTGTGATGAATTTTGGATATCCAAGCATTCCTCAGGCCGGAACAACGGTAGATAGCAAGTTCGACATCGACAAAACCAATTCAAAGATTGTACAGGCCTTGGGACTGCCACCAACCAAATTTGCCATTGCGGGAAAAGCCTACTTAAACAAAGATGGGTTTAAGGGATACAATGATTTTGTTGACAAGAAGAGTAATCTAGCGATCAGTTTTGAAGCGAATCTTCCACTTTCAATTATTGCCCAAGACTTCAGTATCAGCGATACAGCCGATGTCAAAGATGTTTTCAAAGGATTGGATCAATTCGAATATCTAGAGTTAAAAATCAAGACCACGAACGGTTTCCCATTGGAAGGCACATTAGACCTCTATTTCGCCAATGCGAGCGGAGTTATCATGGATTCCCTAACCAACACAACACTCATTGCCTCGGGTATACCTGATGCCACGGGAAGAGTGATCACAAGAACAGAAAATATGACATCTATTCTGCTAGATGCAGCCAAGTTGAGTCGTATGGCAACCAAAACAAATTATGCGCAGAAGATAATTTTTAAAACGCATTTTTACACCTACAATAAAGGAACACAATCGGTGAACATCCACACCGACAACAAGTTGGATATCGCGTTGGCCTTCCGTGCAAAATTGTCGGGCAAATAAAATCAGATCGATGAAAAAGCAAAATATAGTATTCGCCATCGTAATTGGACTGTGTAATTTAACCATTGCTCAATCAGGGCTGGATTTCAACAACAGGCATTTGGCGCAATCCAATGATGTAAACCCCGCTTTCTTGCCCCAATACAAGTTCACGTTGGGATTTGGGTCTGGCCTATCTGCCTATTATCCTGGTTACAATATAAAAACCTTTTATGCCAAGGGAACTGACGCTCAATCTACAATCAGGAATATCATCAATGATTCCAACGTAGAACTGAGAACTGACTTCATAAATCGCAACAATCTATTAAACATGGGTATTCGCGGCAAAAAATCCTATTTCTCCGTAAATACGAGTATCAATACCCAAGGTTCTCTCGTTCTACCAAAAGACATTCTTGGAATGGCCCTGTTTGGCAACCAGGAGTATTTTGGCAAAAGAGCAAATTTCGATATCTCAGGGACCGAATTTATGAGTTATGTCGAAACAAAATATAGTTACGGCAGAATGATAGGCAACAAATTAACGGTTGGAGTGAGTTACAGTCGAATCACTGGATTGGTTCATGCCAATTTGAAATCAGCCTATGCTTTCTTGGAAACGGACACGAATGCAAATTCAATATATCAACTTCGCATGGGCGGTGCCTTTGATGCTCAGACATCTTTGTTAGGACTCAGCGTGATGAAAGCATTAAACGATTCAACCTACGATGCGGGGCAAGCCATCCAAGACGCATTTCAAAACAA
>DDYM01000037.1:8190-13469 GCA_002347985.1 Bacteroidetes bacterium UBA2234 | reverse complement strand
AATCACTTGGAATATGGGTGCAGAGGAACATCACATGGCTGAAAAACCTTGGACATTTACTGGAATTGACACAAGCCAATTTAGTTCCTTAAAAAATGGCAGCATAAAGGATATTTTACTAGACTCTTTTAGCAAAGCGTTTGATAATCATTCCACCAAATTAACAAGCTACGAGACCAAACTTCACGCGCGTTACAACATTGGAGTTGAGTACTTCTTCACACCCAGAACCTATTTACAGCTTAATTATGGCGGCGGTTACGGAATCAAAGGCGATAAGTCATTCACAAACATCAATATCCATAAAGAATTGGGTGAATGGGTTGATTTGAGATTGAATTACGGCATTTACGACTACAAGAATCCTCAACACAGCATTGGCTTTGGAATGAGTTTAAACCTTGGACCCGTGCAGCCTTGGATGTCGTTCAACACCTTATCAAATGCTTTCAATTACGCCGCATCCCACAGACAGTCGATCCAATTTGGCCTCAACATTAATATAGGCATTAGAAAAGACAGAGATGGTGACGGTATTCGCGACAAGGCAGACAGTTGCTATAAAACATTTGGCGTAATGAGTAACAACGGTTGTCCGCTCGGATTCTTGGGTGGTTCCATGAATTACGACGAGGAGACCATCGACACTACCGCTACCATTGTAGAATCTACTATTGATAGCAGCGAAGTAAAAGCCGATATCAAATCGGAATCATCGGCCCCAGTGAGCGAGAGCATACAAGAAATTGCACCTCAGGCGTCAGCAAACAGCGAATTTGTTTCAAACGATACTGAAGCACCGAAAGCAGTGAAACCCGCAAAAGCAAAAAAAGCGAAGAAAGTAAAGAAGAGTAAAACTAGTGATGTTGACCTCTCCTCCGCGATGAAAGAGTAAAATTCAATGTTAATTGGAATGCATCATTCCAACAATATTCTGACCCAGTGCCGGTAACAATACCCGCTGGGTCATTTTATTTTCGGTGGCAATTGACAACAATCGCTCGCCGGGCTCGCCAATGGGCTCATCACTCAAATCAAAGGTTCCATAATGCATCGGCACCATATACGTTGCTCCCAAATCCAAAAAAGACTGATAAGCCTTTGCTGGCGATGAGTGATTTGATTCCATAAACCATTCCGGTTGATACGCCCCGATTCCTAGAATCGCGATATCTATATGAGGAAATAACTCTCGCGTTTCTTGGTAGTGTTTCCCATAGCCAGAATCGCCCCCAAAATAAATCACCTTGCCACCCATTTCAATCACAAACGCCCCCCACAAATGTCGATTGGTATCTGTAATCCACCTTCTACACCAATGTCGCGTCGGCAAATAGGTAATCTTGATCGTTTGGTCATCCAATTGATACTGCTGATACCACCCTGCCTCCTGAATTCTTCCATTTCGATTGAATCGTTTTAACAGGGGTGCGGTTGACAACCCACAGAGATACTGCGCCTTAGGGTTCAATTTAGACAACAAACGCAAACTGCTGTAATCCATGTGGTCGCGATGATCATGACTCAGCAACACATAGTCCATTCCTGGCAATTCAGCGGGTGCAATGGGCATCGACGAATAACGTTTTAACACACGCGACGCATTGCCAAACACAGGATCGGTAATCAATGTCTTTCCTCCAATTCGAACAAAGAACGTAGCATGTCCCAGCCAAGCAATTCCGTCTACCGAATCATCCTTTATCCAATCCAACTCTTTAGAAATAGGCAACTGAAATGTATCAGTCTTCTTAAATTCCAAATTGGGGTTGGTTTGCTTTTTCCATTTCCGAACCTCCTTGAACGTCAATAAAAACGGATAATCCGGATTGAAATAACGTCCTTTCGAAATCGGGGTACCAGGACAATCCTGCTTTAGCGGATGATATTTCAGCGCAGGATTTTCTGCAAATTCCATTTTCGTCATAACTTGTGTTTGGCTGTACGATATCTGCCAACTTGATAATAAAATAGATAACAAAACAAATGTTGTTCTGGCGTGATTCATACTCAGTTTTTTATTTTTCTGTTGTTCGATGCAAGTCCCACTCCCCCAACACGTGAAGCGCCTCAAACACTGTTTCTATACCCTTAACACTAACAATCAAAGCCTTATCCGTTTGCTTCACACTGAATTTATTGGGATTGCTGGCCACAAAACCCATAATCGCCACAAAACTGTCGCTGTGATATACGGCAGCATTGGCATCACCCGGAAAATAGCAACGCATTCCTCCGTTACCCAATGCAATTTTCTCCATGCCCAGTTGCTTACCGGCCCATTTTAATCGAACGGTATCCAAAAGCGCGGCAACCGTATTTGGAATTTTCCCAAAACGATCTTTTAGGTTATTCGCAAATCGCTGCAATTCCAGTTCGGTATTGATGTTCGATAGTTCGCTGTATAAAGCCAATCGCTCCGCCGTCTGAGTTACATAATCCGAAGGAATCAGCATTTCAAACTGGGTATCAACCTGACAGTCTCTGCTACTTATGTCCTCGGGTTGATCAAATAATGCGTCAAACTCCTCATTTTTAAGTTCCCGCACCGCTTCATCCAAAATCTTATGATACATATCAAACCCCATCTCGCTGATAAAGCCCGACTGCTCCCCGCCCAATAAGTTTCCAGCCCCTCTGATATCCAAATCCCGCATCGCCACCTGAAACCCACTGCCCAATTCACTGTATTCCTCCAACGTGCGTAACCGTTTTCGGGCATCCTCGCTCAAAACAGAGACCGGCGGAGAAAGCAAATAACAAAATGCCTTCGTATTGCTTCTTCCAACCCTACCCCGCATCTGATGCAAATCGCTCAAACCAAACATATGGGCATTATTGATAATAATCGTATTGGCATTGGGTATATCCAATCCACTCTCAATGATTGTTGTTGCCACCAACACATCAAACTCCCCCTCGATAAATTGCACCATCACATCCTCCAATTCATGTCCTTCCATCTGACCATGCGCCACACAAACCCGGCACCCCGGAACAGATTCACCGATAATCCTGGCCATCTCGTGAATGTCCTTCACCCGACTGTGAACGAAGAAAACCTGACCACCCCGCTCCATTTCATGCTGAACCGCCTCGGCAATCAAGTCCTTGTTAAACATATGCAATTCGGTATGCACGGGCTGACGGTTGGGCGGAGGGGTATTGATGATCGACAAATCTCGAGCACCCATCAAACTGAAGTGCAAAGTCCGCGGAATAGGCGTTGCCGTAAGTGTCAATGCATCCACATTCACCTTAAACTCCTTCAATTTCTCCTTGGCAGCCACCCCGAATTTCTGTTCTTCATCGATGATCATCAGCCCCAAATCTTTAAACTCGATGTCTTTCCCCAAGATCCGATGCGTTCCGATGAGCACATCTACCTTCCCCGCTTTCACTTTATCCAATGTAGCCTTTTGCTCTTTGGCCGATTTAAATCGATTGATATAATCCACGGTAATCGGGAACCCCGCAAATCGCTTTGAAAAGGAACGATAATGCTGCTGCGCCAAAATCGTGGTAGGCACCAACACGGCAACCTGTTTACTATCACAAACGGCTTTAAACGCCGCACGCATCGCCACTTCTGTCTTTCCAAAACCCACATCACCACAAACCAAACGGTCCATCGGTTGGGGAGATTCCATATCGCGTTTTGTATCCTCAACGGCCTTGGCTTGGTCCGGCGTGTCTTCATAAAAGAAACTCGCCTCCAACTCCATCTGCATATAGTTGTCGGGTCCAAACGCAAACCCCTGCTGCGCTTTTCGCTTGGCATACAAAGCGATCAATTCACGGGCTATGTCCTTGACCTTCTTCTTGGTAGCCTTCTTTTGCTTATCCCATTGCGGACTCCCTAGCTTGTGCATGCTTGGGGGTGTGCCGTCCTTTCCGGTGTATTTACTTATTTTGTGCAGGCTGTTCACCGACACATAAAGCAAATCATTGTCTTTGTAAACGATGCGCACCACCTCTTGCAGGACGCCGTGAACATCCATTTTCTCGAGGCCCGCAAATCTGCCAATTCCATGATCGATATGCGTTACAAAATCACCGGGCTTTAAATGCTTGAGTTCTCTGATTGTGAGCGACGTTTGAGAAGAATATTTTTGTCGCCCCCGAGGCCGATAATATTTATCAAACAGCTGATGCTCGGTGGTAAACGCAATTTTGATATCACGATCCACAAATCCGGACGACAAGCCTTGATACACGGGTTCAAAACTGGCTTGGGATTGGGTATCGGCTAAAATGGCGATCAATCTTTCAATTTGTCGACTGTTCTCACTAAACACCAATGTAGACAATCCCTCGGCTTTATTGGACTGCATCCATTCCGTGAGCATTGTAAAATTCCTTTTGAACAGGGGTTGAGGCTGTTGCAGGAATTCGATAATTTCAATTTTCCCTGTGGGTCGGGTTCCGCTATTGTGGATTTGCGTAAACGACTGAAGTGCGGTCATGAGTCCTTTGGGCGTATTCCAAATGTGTTTGGGGTGTTTGGGTACGATTTCCCTCCCAAAGTCTACCGCTTCTTGATGGATTTGAAGGGCTTTTTCCCATGCTTTGCCAAGTTCTTCAATTTGAAAACTCAGGTCGTACGCAAATACCAACGTTTTGGGATCGAAGTAATCTGTAATGGAGATTGTAGTTTCTTGATCGCGTTGGTCTTGGATATTGGGCAGCAGTGAAAAATGCGCAATTTCTTTAAGCGACAGCTGATCGTTTACATCAAAGGTTCGTATACTTTCAATGATATCGCCATCCAATTCTATGCGAAAGGGGAATTCATGGGCAAAGCTAAAGAGATCCACGATGCCACCGCGAATGCTAAATTCACCGGGTTCAAAGACAAAATCTCTGCGTTCAAAGCCATTGATTTCGAGAAATTCCATCAGAAAATCGGTATCGAGGTTTTGGCCTCTGGCGATATCGATGGAGGATTTTTCCAGTTCAATTTTATCTACAACGTATTCTGCCAGGGCGGAGCCATAGGTAACGAAGATGCGTTTGTTGTTTTTGCGAAGGGCATTGAGGGTTTCTATGCGTTCTTGCACGCCCATGGCATTTTCGCGGGCGGTATTATAGGGTTTGAGGAAGGAATCGGGGAGGAAATAAATGGGTTCTCCTACCAGAAGATTTTCCAGGTCTGATTTAAAGTACTGGGCTTCGTCTTTGTTGGGTAGTATGGCGATGATGGGGCGGGATGTGGATGCATAGAGGGAGGCGGCGGCGAGGGCGAAGCCCGAGCCCGCCAGCCCTTGCAAGTGGATGGG
>DDYM01000037.1:0-8182 GCA_002347985.1 Bacteroidetes bacterium UBA2234 | reverse complement strand
GGCCGCGTGCTCCGCCGCGGCCGCCAGTGTTTGCATGGGTTGGATTTGGGCAAAGGCACCCAGAATTTCTCTCGTATTCATCGTTGATTGCTCACTACCCCGTAAAAAATGAGGCCCGGCTGCGCCGGGCCTCAAAGATACAACCGCCTACGCATCGAAACGACCCGCAACGAATGGAATTTGTCTAACCTTTTATGCCTTTCTGGCAATCGCACGCTCCGCCGCAGCTACAATCGCAGCCGTGGTTAAACCGTACTTCTCTAACAACTGATCCGGCGTTCCACTCTCCCCAAAAGAATCGTTTACAGCCACATACTCCATCGGCGTTGGCAACTCCCTGCCCAGCAACTGCGCAATGCTATCGCCCAAACCACCATTCATCTGATGCTCCTCCGCACTCACAACACAACCCGTCTTCTTCGCCGATGCCAAAATTGCATCCCTGTCCAACGGCTTAATCGTATGAATGTTAATCACTTCAGCATCAATCCCCTTCTCAGCCAATGCATGTCCAGCCTCAATCGCCTTCCAAACCATATGTCCCGTTGCAAAAATTGTAACATCCTTGCCCTCGTTCAACATCAATGCCTTTCCAATTTCAAATGGCATATCTTCTGGGATGAAAACAGGCCATTTGGGACGACCAAAACGCAAATAGCATGGGCCATCGTATTTGGCAATCGCCATAGTTGCCGCCTTTGTCTGATTGTAATCACAAGGATTAATAACAACCATTCCCGGCAACATCTTCATCAAGCCAATGTCCTCCAAAATCTGGTGCGTTGCCCCATCCTCACCCAACGTCAACCCCGCGTGAGAAGCACAAATCTTCACATTCTTATGACTGTAAGCAACACTCTGTCTGATTTGATCATATACGCGACCTGTTGCGAAATTCGCAAAAGTACCCGCAAATGGAATCTTTCCGCCGGTAGCCAAACCCGCCGATGCGCTAATCATATTTGCCTCCGCAATCCCCGCCTGAATAAATCGCTCCGGGAATTCATCTTTGAAGGCATCCATCATCAAAGACCCCGTTAAATCCGCGCACAACGCCACTACATTGCTGTCCAATTTCCCAGCTTCGTGAAGTCCTGCACCAAACCCACTACGGGTGTCTTTTTGTCCTAAAATTTCGTATGATTTCATGTGTGTTAGATCGATAATTGCGTATTGGTTCCTGAATTAATTTTAAATATTTTCGATTTGCTGTAAAGTGTTCTCGTTTCCCCTGCCGTGCGATAAACAACCGTATACTCTCCCGGTTGCATATTAATCATCTGCTTCGGTACAGTGCCATTCAAATCCATCACCCACTCCAACTTGTTGTCAACCCGCTGAAAAACAGCCCCAGTAACATCCTTGCCGATACTTAACTGTAGAACACCCGGATTCGGAATCTCAATGGTAACCGTTTGATTCTGTTTGATTTGAACTGCATTAAACTTCAACCTGGGTATCGTCAAAATCTCCAAATCATATCCCCCAACGATATATTTCTCCAGTGTATTAAACTCTTGTGCATTGATCGTTTGCATCGTATTGCCCTTTCTCACAATCGCTTGCAGTCGAGGATATTTGGTTATCCCACCCATCTTCAACAACAAACTTCCCTGTGGCGTCTGCAAAGGAATCACATTGTGCTTGCCCGGAACAATTTCTACAATTTCAGAACTCACTTGTGGCTTGGTGTGCGCAACCACTCTGTAGCGTCTTACAGGATCCAAATACAAAGTATCTGGCACCCCTTTGCCATTCATCGTGTGAATGACATTCTCTACCATCTGACCATTGTCAGCATCAAAAATGGTTAAGGGAACGTCCGTTTCTCTCGGCAAACCCTGGTTGTCCAGCAAGTTGATTTGAACCGTGGTATTGTTCAATGCCTGATTGATAATCACCCCAATGATCTTTTGAAACTGGGCTGGTGTTTCGGCGTTGAAATATCTTCCGGTACAGGAATACGCGTTTCTAAACGACTCACTGTCTGTACCCAAACCAATTACAAACGGCTTTAGAATGATGCCTTTTTGTTGCAGTGCGATACTTATTGCACAAGGATCGCCACCGCACTCTTCTACCCCATCCGTGATAATAATGATAATATTTCTTGCCGTGGGATCTTCCGGAAAATCTTTTGCCGATGCCAACAAAGATTGCGCAATCGACGTATAACCCAATGGCTTGATTGTCTTTAGTTTGGCTGCAAATTGCTTGTGATTGAAAGGTGCAAAAGGAACTTCCAATTTGGTATCATTGCAATCCTTTTTTTCGTTGGGTTGTGTATGACCAAATACGCGCAATCCCACTTCCAAATTCTCCACCGTTCGCAATGTATCAACCATCTTATTCATCAACGTCACAGCAACCGCCCAACGCGTAGAATTCCCCATCTCTGCCAACATACTGCCGCTGCCATCGAGCAAAAACAACATCCGCGTTTTTTGTCCAGGATAGCCATTTTTTACTTGCGCGCCCAAAACAGACGTAATCAGCAAGCAGAGCACTAGGGTGATTTTTCTCATTGTTCTTATTTTAGTTTCAACTGGATTGGTGGCAATCCATTATCATGCCATTAATAATCTCCGTGTTCCGTTACTGGCAATTGTGCCAAGGCACGCTCCAACTGTTCGTCGTTTGGTGCTTTGCCATGCCAAGCGTGCGTACCCATCATAAAGTCAACACCCTGTCCCATTTCGGTCTTCATGATGATGACAATTGGCTTGCCGCCGCCCAACTTCGATTGCGCCTCAGGCACCACTTTCATGATGCTATCCCAATTGTTTCCATCCATCTCCAACACTTCCCAGCCAAAGGCCAAAAATTTCGATGTCCACTCAGTCAAACCCATCACATCGCCTGTAGATCCATCAATTTGCTTCTGATTGAAATCTACCGCAACAATCATATTGTCCAACTTCCTGTGGGCCGCAAACATCACCGCCTCCCAAATTTGACCTTCTTGCAACTCCCCATCACCCGTTACCACCCAAACTGTATGATCGTCGTGATCAATTTTCTTCTGAAGTGCCAATCCCGCCGCAACACTCAAACCCTGGCCCAAAGAACCTGTCGCAACGCGAATACCGGGGAGGTGTTCATGGGTTGCGGGGTGACCTTGTAAACGCGTGTTTAACTTTCTAAAGGTAGCCAACTCCGGCACTGGAAAGTATCCAGAACGTGCCAAAGTGCTGTAATATACCGGTGAAATATGCCCATTGCTGAGAAAAAACACATCCTCGCCGTTTCCACTCATGTTGAAATTGGCGGCATTGTGCTTCATAAAATGAAAATGCAACGCAGTGAAATAATCCACACAACCCAAAGAACCTCCTGGGTGACCGCTAGAAACAGCATGAACCATGCGAAGTACATCGCGCCGAATTTGTGTAGCCATAGTGGCCATGGATGAAACAGTGTTGAGGGCTTCCATAAAGGTTCAAAATTGACGATAAAAGACGGCTATGTATACACAAGTTTTCAAGAGATTCACTGAACACAAAACAATCTGACCAATAGCCCAAATTCCCCGTCGATTTTCATACAAAACCCCTTGATATTCCTTATATTTGCAAGTTTATTATGCGATTCAAGACCTATTCCATCCTATTGCTGACCCTACTTACAATTCTCGGGGGGTGTGGCGACTATGGAAAAATCTTCAAAGGCAAGAACGCATCGATCAAATTTGCCAAGGCAGAAGAGCTTTACAACAAGAAAGATTTTAGTCGCGCTGTGCCCCTCTACGAACAACTGAAAGACGAATATTTCCAGAATCGAAGAGACAGCTTGGAGCTCGCTTACGTAAAAGTTGCCTACTGTTACTATTACCTCAAAGCCTATGAGGATGCAAGTACACTATTCAAAGACTTCACCTATAAGTTTACCCGAAGCCCAAAAGTGGTTGATTGCTCTTATATGGCCCTCTACTGCGATTACATGTCGGTTGCCGATTTCGATTTAGACCAACAGAACACCGTGGACATTATCAATGAGATCCAAGAGTTCATGAATGCCTATCCAGATTCGGATTACATGACCAAGTGCAATGAGCACATCGACAATCTGCGGGGGCGTTTGCACAAAAAAGCCTTTGAGCAAGTAAACCAATATTTCCAGATTTCAGAATTCAAAGCCGCCAGTGCTGCCGCTGTTTTGGCATTGAAATCCTATCCAGATATTCCTCAAAAGGAGCAACTAGAATACATCGCCTACAAGGCACAGTTTTTGTACGGCATGAACTCCGTGGAAACCAAGCGTATCGAACGACTGGAGAAAGCCATCGACCTGATCGACGACTACTTAGACGCCAACAGATCCGAAGGACTTCACAGTTCTGATGCCAAAGAAACAAGAGAAAAAATCACCAAAGAAATCACCAAATTGAAAGAAATCATATGAGCAATCCTATATCCCGTAATGCCGAAACACGTGACTTGCGCAATCTTGAGCAAGAAACCGACAACATTTATTTGAGTGCAATCATCATTTCAAAGCGTGCAAACCAAATTGCTGAAAAGCAAAAAGAGGAGTTGCGTAATCGCTTGGAGCCATTTATCAACGACTCAGACAACTTGGAAGAAATACAAGAAAACAGAGAGCAAATTGAGATTTCAATGATGTACGAGCGCATGCCAAAACCCACATTGATGGCTACGCAGGAGTTTGACGATCAAAAAACCTACTGGAGAATCCCCGATGCTCCGGAAAAACCACTTTAAAAACAAGAAAATCATTGTTGGGATCACCGGTGGCATCGCCGCTTATAAGGTCCCACAATTGGTTCGTCTTCTAAAAAAGGAGGGCGCGGAAGTGCAGGTTGTTATGACCGATGCAGCAAAATCTTTCGTTACGCCCCAAACCCTTTCGGTACTTTCCGAAAACCCAGTCCTTTCTGATTTTTTCAAAAACACCCAAGGCGAATGGAACAACCATGTCCACCTCGCCCTTTGGGCCGATGCCATCATTATCGCCCCAGCCGGAGCAAACACGCTGGCCAAAATGGCACATGGTCTGTGCGACAATCTATTGATGTCGGTGATCCTTTCTGCACGATGTCCCATTTGGGTGGCCCCGGCGATGGATCTCGACATGTGGACTCATGCTTCCACCCAGACCAACATTCAAACCTTAATCGATCGCGGTATTCATATCATTGAACCCGAAGATGGCGAATTGGCCTCTGGACTTACAGGCAAAGGTCGAATGGCCGAACCCGAGCAAATTTTCTCTGCTCTGGAAAACCAACTGCTCCCACCGCCCAATTTCTTTACCGGTAAAAGAATTTTACTCACCGCCGGCGGAACCCAAGAAGCCATTGACCCCGTTCGTTTTATTGGCAACCACAGTTCTGGGAAAATGGGCTTTGCGATTGCAGATGCCTTGATACAGTCCGGCGCTACCGTTGACCTCGTTTTTGGATCCGTAAGCATCGCAATTCCAGAAAACTGCAACACCTACGGCGTAACTTCGGCAAATGAAATGCATCAACAGTGCCTTGCATTGTTTCCCAAATGCGATATTCTGATTATGGCTGCGGCCGTGGCCGACTTCGCTCCGGTTGAAGTTGCATCCCAGAAAATCAAAAAAACCGAGGATTCAATTACCATCACGCTGAAAAAAAATCCTGATATCCTCAGTGAACTGTCGGAGAACAAACGCAATAATCAAATCACCGTAGGCTTTGCTTTGGAAACCGAAAACGAAAAGAACAATGCACTCGCCAAATTGCAAAAGAAAAACCTAGATTGCATCGTTCTTAATTCACAGAGCAACCCCGATGCTGGTTTTGGCGTGGATACAAATGCCGTGACCGTCCTCTGCAAAGATGGCGCACAATGGCAAATCCCCACCGCTTCCAAATCGCTGGTGGCTCAGCAACTCCTTCAGTCATTATCAGAATGGTTAACCAAAACTCATTGATGAAAATCACAATCAACCCCTTCAAAAAACTACTTTTTGTCGTTGTTGTCCTAACAATGAACATACCCAGCTTACTCTCTCAAGAGGTAAAAGCAAACATTCAGATTGTGGCACCGAGGGTTCAGCTCACGGACAAACAAGTGCTCCAAACACTGCAAAACGCCGCCCAACAATTCATCAACACGAGAAAATGGACCGATGAAAACATCGCAACCCAAGAAAAAATCGAATTCAGCATGTTTTTCGATATCACCGCGATAAACAACAACGACTTTTCGGGTACAATGCAGTTTCAGGTTGTTAGACCCACCTATAATTCTACCTATAAAACCACAATCTTCCAATTCAACGACGAAGACATTACTTTCAGTTACAGAGAATTCGAAAACCTTGAGTACCAGGAGAACATGAATATGAACGACTTCACAACTCTGTTGGCATATTATGTAAACCTTGCTATTGGGATGGATTTCGACAGTTATTCAGAATTGGGAGGTTCGCCCTATTTCGCCAAGATGCAAAGCATGGTATCCATGATGACAAATAAAATGGGCTGGAATCAAGGCGATGGCAAAGGAATACGGAATCGTTTCTATTTGGCCGAAAATCTCACCAACCCCCGATTTAAAGACCTCCGATTGCTTACATACAATTATCATCGCAAAGGAATGGATCAGTTCGCTGCCAATCCGGATCAAGCGAGAAAGAATATCACCGAATACATCAAAAAACTAAAAGAAACGCAGTCGATCTTCCAAAACTGCCTGTTGCAGAAGTCGTTCTTCTCCACAAAATGGCCTGAGTTGGTCGAAATTTATAAAGGAGCACCAGTCCCTGAAAAAACGGCGATGGCAAAATTTCTATCGGAAATCGACCCAACCAACAGCCAACGGTACGAAAAAATCAAATCATGATTTGGTGTGGCTTGGATATCGCCACGGAATTCTCTGAAGCGTTATCGTCTAGGTTTGATAGCACTTCTAACAATACCATCGCACCCAAACCCGATGTTTTTTTTCTTTGCAGTCACTCCACCCACTCGCTTTGTTTGTCGTTCATCGACGATTGCGTAGGCGGAATTCCTGAATCAAACATCCTCACGATACCGGATGGCGAAGAGGCAAAATCGCTTATTATATGCGAATCAATTTTCAACTGGTTACAAAGCAACAATGCCCAACGCGGCTCTCTTCTGATAAACATAGGTGGCGGGGCTCTCTGCGATGTTGGCGGTTTCTGCGCTTCCACTTATTTGAGAGGCATTGAATTTTGGAATATTCCCACAACCCTGTTGGCCATGGTGGACGCATCTGTTGGTGGCAAAACCGGCATCAACCTAGGACACTACAAAAACTACATAGGTACTTTTACCCAAGCATCGCATATCTTCATCACTCCACATTGGTTAAAAACATTGCCACAAACTGAAATCCTTAGCGGTTGGGCGGAAGTGATCAAACACGGCATTCTTCTGGGTGGAAAAGCTTGGCAACAAGTGCAACAACCCATGCCAAACACCAATGATTACCAAGCTTGGCTGAGTATCCTTCAATGGAACATCAAAATCAAATCACGCATTGTAAGTGAAGATTTCGAGGAAAAAGGACAACGTAAATTGTTAAATCTCGGACATACAATTGGCCATGCACTGGAATCGTTTAGTTTGGATCAAGGCAAGGCCATACCTCATGGATTCGCCGTAGCCTGGGGCCTTGCTTTGGAATCTGCACTGGCAATTTCAGTATCCACCGAACAGGAAACTTCGCAAGATTTCCATCAGTGCATAAAAGAGATTGTCCAGAATTTATATCCCCCGATTCATTTCACACAAAGCGATATTCCGGCGTTGATGAATTATATCCGAGCCGACAAAAAGAACAACAACGACACCCTACTATTTTCGATGGCTTTTACCCCCGGAGATTGTCGGTTCAACATCCCTGTTGCGCCGGAGTCTATTATCAAAGTACTGAATGACTATGTCGGCCATCCCCATTGACCTACCCTTAAGCAAAAGCTTACTTAACCGCGCTTTGGTGATAATTGCTGGGCAAGGTCGGCTATCAAGTTGGCTCAACGATAACCCTGATGTAATTTCCAATGGCTGTAGGGACACCCGATTGTTAATTGATGCTTTATTGGGAATAGAACACAATCGTTCCAATCCTTTTTACTTTCAAGATGCTGGCACACCTTGCAGACTTTTCACTGCTTTTGCTGCCGCAAAATTTTCAGAACAGATTGAAATTAAGGGAAACGA
>DDYM01000061.1:153748-175373 GCA_002347985.1 Bacteroidetes bacterium UBA2234 | reverse complement strand
GTGTATTCCAACTGTGTAGCAAACGCAGGAGTTTTATACTGAGGACCTAACGTTTGCCATCCGTTCAATAGATAAAAAGAGGTTTTCAATTTGGAATTGAGAGGCGCAATAACTTTGGCTCCCATCAGGTAATAGGGACAAAATTCGGCGGCCATGGAACGCGTGTAAATCAAGTGGTCCCTGCTTACAGGATTCTCATTCGTAAAGGGTGATCCAATGAGGCCCGCCTCCAACCAAATGTCCTTTTTTTCGTTGAGTCTAACCCCAACACTGGCCTCCATTAAGTTCTTTAAACCACTTTTCTCCGATGCATAATTGGCGTCCATGTAACTGCCGTAAGCCGGCACTATTCTGGCTTTGACCCCCTTGTTTGCATATCTAAAATCCAAATATGTCAGATTGATGTCAACCTGATTTAAACTTGCCGATGAAACCAAATGAG
The DNA here is from genome assembly GCA_002347985.1 of Bacteroidetes bacterium UBA2234. GTDB lineage: Bacteria > Bacteroidota > Bacteroidia > NS11-12g > UBA955 > UBA955. The sequence goes on along the minus strand of DDYM01000061.1, from coordinate 174,931 downwards.
GAACTTTGTCGGCATTGGGCGACATCTTTCCATAATAGGCATCGAGCCACCCAGAAATAGTTAATTTTCCAACCTTTTCACCCCCAATAGAATCAATAAATGCGGTGTTTGAAATTTGGGCTGATGTATCCAATGAGAACATTGATATAAAAACCCAAAGGATAACCTTGTTTTTCATTGTAGAATGCGAAAATAAAACCAATCATCAATGAAGAAGCCACAATGGAAAGAAATTATTTGTCTAAATTAGCGTTGTAAAATAAATTGGGTAAATAAAATCGGGTTGTGATTAAATTTACATTTTTAGGTAAATCGAAATTCGTATTCTGCTTGATGATTTTGTTCCAAAGTCAAGTGGCTTATTCACAGTATGATTCTGTGAGATACGACATGACCACCGCCAATGTTCATTGGAATTCATTAACTGATTACAATTCAAAAGGATTTAATCCAGATACCCTGAGCAAACCTTTGTACTGTCAGTCCGAAACCACGCCAACTTTCGTTGCAAATTTCTCTAAAACCAATAGCTACAATTCCAATGTAGCAAAAGGAACGAATGTGTTGGATGCGGGTTCACACTATGGAGTTGCAGGTGTCTATACAAAAAAGCATTACAACCTTACTACCCATTCTGTTCGAATTAAAGGTTCCTTTGTTTGTAGAACAACAACGGTAGGGGATTATAACGAATATTGGTTGGGCTCAATTCCGGTAAGTAATTCTAACTATCATCCAGCGATTTATGGAAGTGGAAATACACCAGAAGGGTATATTGTTGGAGCCTGGGTTGATTGGTGGAGTGCCAGGTCTAGGAGTACAACCTCACAGCCTGATTATTTTTTTGTGAATAAAATCAATGCGAATATGCCGTTGGGATTGTTTTTTGAAGCCATGGCTGAATTTCGAATCATTCATGATTCTTTGGTGATGACCAAATATACATTGACGCCTGTTGACGATAGATCTAAGCAGCAAACATGGGTTTATCCGGTATATCGTAGTACTCCATTTGAACCATTGAAATCATCCCCTTGGTTCAATAATTTTCGTGCGGCCTTCATGCCTGATGATGGGTTAGATTGGGTAGAGGTCGTGGCTGATCCGCTACCATGTAGTCTCGAATTAAAGCGAAAGTCTTACGCGGCTTGTGAAGGTTCACTATCGCCCGTTGACTTGTCTGAGTTCATTTGGTTGAAAAGTCAATCGATTGATAATAAAACTGGTAAATTCTATATTCGAAAAACCACAAATGCCTCTGCGACGGGTTACTTACACAAGGTCCTTACCGATGCATTGCTTCCAATGTTTCTTCCCAACGGAGATTACACAGTGAGTTATGTGTCACCTTGCGGCGATTCTATCCAAATTCCCATCAAAATCATCCCAAAACCTATCGTAAATATCCGAGATACATTATTATGTAACCAATTACAATTTACCTCGAGCGCTGTAGTTACGTCAAAAAATAAAATTAATCAATATTATTGGCGCTTTGGCGGTAATACCAGCTTGTCAGTTCAGCCCACATGGAGTTTGATTGATACAGGGAAATTTGTTATGATTTTGTCTGTGACAGATGCATTTGGATGTCGTGGTAATGATACGGCCAACATTGAGGTTGCAAATATTGGAGATTTATCCATTGGAATGAATGACTCAGACCAGTGTTTTGAAGGACATTCCTTCGATTTTAGTGGAAATGGCAGTTCTTCTCAAAATAAATTTTATTGGCAACTGCCCGAAAATAAGACAGCGGAGGGTCAGAGTATAAAGCGTTTTACTGTAAACAAATCAGGGACCTTTGCTCTGAAATTAACAGTTGTTGATGCATGGGGTTGTAGAGATTCTGCGAAGTCTCAAATTGTCATATACGAAAAACCATCCATTAAACTCAGAGATACTTCTTTGTGTGCTCCAAATCAATTACGACCAACGGTAATAATTAAGTCCACATCGCCAATCGTATTTTACTCCTGGAAATGCGGAAACAACTTTGGTTCAACATCCCAACCCGTTTGGAATTTGGTTGATACGGGGAGATTCGCATTGATATTAAATGTTTCGAATCAAAATGGTTGTAAAGCTGGGGATACTGCAAGCGTATTTGTAAGTTCAGTTGGAAATTTTGATTTGACTGTAAATGATTCAATTCAATGCATGAATGGGCATGTTTTTAATTTAGAAGTACTTAATTCAGGTAACAATACAACCAGATTTACATGGAATCTGCCTGAAAATAAATTCGCGAATGGAAAGAAGGTGAATGGATTTAGAATTTCTGCACCGGGTAAATATTCCGTTAAACTCAAAGGTGATAATGTTTGGGGATGTAGGGATTCTATGACTTCAAATTTGGTAGTTCTTGAGTCTCCGGAAATTGCTGTTTTTGATACACAATTATGTTTGGGCGAATGGGTGTCAATTCGATTTACTGAGGATTATAAGGGTAGTAAAATTGTTAAAAGGCGGTGGCTCGCCAATGGAACCGATTCTCAAATCGTGTCGCCCAAATATTTATTCAAGACAGCAGGACAATTCAAACTCGATTTGATTGTAGAAAATGAAGTTGGTTGTTGTGATACGGATCAAGCTGTGATTACAGTTAATCCCAAGCCAATCATCAATTATAATTTTGATTTTGCTCATGAAAGCAGTGGTGTAACTCATTGGAATTATCTTTACACAGGTACATCTGGTAACAAGGTTGAATGGATTCATAAAAACAAATTGATCGGTTTGGGAATAGGTCCTGGCACCGCTAACATTTCGGATTTGGGGACTCAGTGGGTAAAACTTAGAGTGACAACTGATAAGGGGTGCATGGATTCCCTTGAGTTCAATAAGTATATTTCAATCAGTCAAAACATTTATTTCCCCAATGCATTTACACCTGATGGAAAAGGTGGTAATAATGTTTTTGGTCCATACAATGCCGAATTATTGGACAAATATAAATTCATGGTCTTTAATCGATGGGGTGAAAAGTTGTTTGAATCCTCTGAAACAAATCGATATTGGGATGGTACTGATACAAAAGGGGAACCGGCGATGGAGGGACAATATGTTTATATCGTCTCTGGGGTTAAGAATACAGGTGTATTTTTGACCCATTCAGGGACTGTTTACTTGATTAGAAATTGATTGATGGAATTGTAAAATAAAAAAATCAGTTCTAGCGCAGCTAACTGAAATTACTTGAACGGTGAATTGGGCTCTTTTTTAATTACATTGTAGGTCAATCGATCCGCCAATTTGGGAAACCACTTATTTATAAATACAGCCATTTTTCCTTGCAGTGTAAGGATGAGGTAACTGCGTTTTTTTTCGATGGCAGTCCAGGTGGCCTCGGCTACCGCCTCGGCCGACATTAATTTTTCTTCTTTCAACGGAGAATCATTTTGTTGAGAGCCATTTTGATCCAATGCCGTTTTTCGAATATTGCTCTCCGTATACCCGGGGCAAGCAATTAACACCTGTAATCCAGTTTCTAAATTTTCACATCGCAAACTCTCCAAGAACCCTTGCATCGCAAATTTGCTTGCACTATATCCGGTGCGTGCTGGTAAACCTTTGAATCCAGCAATGGAAGATATACCTACAACTGAACCCTTGTTTACTAACAATTGGGGTAGGGCGTATTTGCTGCAATAAACGGTGCCCCAAAAGTTTGTATCCATCAATCGTTTTAGCACAGAAAGATCGGTATCTACAAAAATGCCTCGCATCGAAATGCCAGCATTGTTGATGAGTACATCGATTCTCTCGAGTGCTAACAAGCTTTGCTCTATGAAGTTCCGACAGTCGTTTTCAAGACAGACATCGCCAATGAAAGAAAATACTTTCAAAGTGTCGATTGAATCCGACTTTTGGATCTGATGAGAGCACATTGCTGCTGTTTCGGCCAATGATTCTGCCGATCTAGCCATCAAACCAACGGAGTATCCACGCTTTATTGCTTCAATGGCCAGAGCCCTTCCTATTCCGGAAGATGCTCCTGTGATGAGAGCGACGCGCGCACCCATTTTATGATTTCCACTTGATGGAACATCCTACCGCAGGAATTTCAGGGTAGTCAATTTCCAGTCCGTCCAATGCAAATTCAATTGCATCCTCTAAATAAACACGCATTACTGCAGCTTCGTTTTCCCAAGAATCATCAATGGCGCCTTTATAAACCAATTCTCTACGTGCATTGAATAGAAAAACTTCCGGCGTTCTTTCTGCTCCCAATTGCTTTAAGATTTCTTGTGATTCATCGTGCAAATAAGGAAATGGAACCCCATATTGAGATGCCAATCGTTGCATTTCAGCAAAACTATCCATCGGTTTCTGACTGGCGTCGTTTCCGTTGATCGCCAAAACGCCTAAATTGTCTTCTTCGTATTGTTTTGCCAAGGATATGATTCTGGGCCAGTATGCCAATGCAGTTGGACAATGATTGCAAGTTACCACAATGAGAAGGGCACTTTTGTCAGATAAATGATATGTACTAACCACTTCGCCAGTGGTACTTTTGAGCTCGAAATGCTTTAGGTTGTCTCCAATATTCATGATCTCTAATTAGAACGCAATTTACACAATCCTTTGAGAATTTGTGGGTTTTTTGTGGGTCAACAAGTTTGGCAACATGGCTTGATTGGGGTTACTTTGCATTCATGGATCAGTTTGTTGTTTCGGCTAGAAAGTATCGTCCTACTACATTTGATGATGTGGTTGGTCAGCACCAGGTGGCTGAGACGTTGATGCATGAAATCAACAACAATAAATTGGCCCAAGCCTTTCTCTTTACGGGGCCCAGAGGTGTTGGTAAGACAACCTGTGCTAGGATTTTAGCGAAGGTAATAAATGCCCAAGACGGGGGTGATCCAAATCAAGATTACGCGTTTAATATTTTTGAACTCGATGCGGCGAGCAATAATTCTGTAGAAGACATTCGTCATCTCATAGATCAAGTACGAATCCCTCCCCAAGTAGGGAAATACAAGGTGTACATCATTGACGAGGTTCATATGCTGTCTACCCAGGCTTTCAATGCGTTCCTGAAAACATTGGAGGAACCACCGGCCTATGCCATTTTTATCCTCGCTACAACAGAAAAACACAAAATTCTTCCAACGATTCTCAGTCGATGTCAGGTTTTTAACTTCAATCGGATTGAAACCAAAGACATGGTTTCACACCTTGAAGGCATTGCAAAAAAAGAAAATATCACGGCGGAATTGGATGCTTTGCATTTGATAGCAAGAAAAGCAGATGGCGGACTTCGCGATGCATTGTCGATGTTTGATCAGTTGGTGAGTTTTGGCGGCGGACAAATAACCTATGAAACGGCAGTTGATATCTTAAGTGTTTTGGATTTAGATACCTTCTTTAATGTGTCTTCCATGTTGTATCAATCGCAAATATCCGATGCACTACTTTCTTATGATGCTATTGTGAAAAAAGGTTTTGATGGATCCACATTTTTGGGTGGTTTGGCGTCGCATTTTAGAAATTTAGCGGTTTGTAAAGAGACAAAAACCCAAGCATTGGTTGACGTTTCTGATTCATTCAAGACAAAATACATTGAGCAATCGGCCCAGTTTAGTTTTGCTTTTATTTTAAACAGTTTGAGTTTGGTGTCTGAAGCGGAAGAGAAATACAAGGCATCAAGAAATCCGCGACTTCTGGTGGAGTTGCTGTTAATGAAACTCGGCCATTTACAATCCTTCATTCAAAATATTCCTTCCCTTGAGGAAGTAAAAAAAAAACTGAGTAATTCTGATTCGGTAAAATCATCATCGTTCAAAAATGCACCGAGCATCGTAGAAGAGAAGGTAAAACCGAATATCAATAAAGTTTCTGAAAAGTCAATCGCTGAGGCCACGAAAACACAGGAGGCGGCAAGTCCAATAGATTCAAGTGCGGTTGGGTCAGCTCCCATCTCATCTGTACCTATCTCAACAACTCCTGTCGCTAAAGCGCCCATTGCTAAGCCTCCTACACCGGCCGTTCAAATTATTACCGATAAGAGCAAGTTGTCTGGATTTGAAGCATTCAAGCGTCAAAAAGAACTGCTGGCAAAAAGTCAATCCGAGGCCGAGAGCGATGAGAATGGACTTAGCACTACAGATTCGGCTTTGGAAGACAAAGGCTCTAATTCAGATCGTCAATCAACCGAAACTGCCCAGCCAACGCCCAATTCGGATTCAGGTTTAGCATCCATTGAAACCTACAATTCATTGGAAGATGCCTATGTGGGTTTCTATCAAACCCAAGGGCCCCGAATTTCAACATGCTTGAAATCATTGAGATATCGACTGAATGACGGTCAGTTGGTGATTGAATTATCCACCTCAGGCCAAGAATCAATCATCGAGGAAATAAAGCCCCAATTGATGCAATTTTTAAAACGTCGTTTGCCTGGCAATCAAGTAAAAAATATCGGTTGGGAAATGGGTGAAATTCAAGTGGTTGAGAGACGACCTTATACGGATAAAGAAAAGCTAGATTATTTGGTGAAAAAGCATCCTGCATTGGGCGAAGCCTTGGAATCACTGCATTTACGATTGCCATAATTAATTCCGATTTCCCTCAAAACACCCAAATTTCTTTGCTATTTTTGTAAACATCATTCATGGCTGAACTTTCTTTTCAAAATACGTCGGTTGCCTTTGCTCACAAAAGCGATTCAGAATTGTCTAAGGCAAGGATGTTGTTTAAATCATTCAATTATCCTGCACTTTTAACTTATGGACCCGCGATGGCTAAGTTGGCTGTGGGATTGGGATTGAAATTCACCATAAAAAAGACCATTTTTGAGCAGTTTTGTGGGGGTGAAACCATTCATGAATGTGATCGTGCAATAGAATCTTTGGCAAAAAGTGGCATTGGTACCATTTTGGATTATTCCGTGGAGGGCGAGGAAAGTGAATCAACTTTTGAACTGACTGCTGCCGAAATTCTCAAAACGATTGAGCGCGCAAAAGGCAATAAGGATATTCCATTTTCAGTATTTAAAACCACAGGAATCATGTCTTCCGAAGTTTTGGAATCTGCATCATTGGTCATCGAAAACAATGGTGTAAGTGATATTTCATTGGTAGAAAATCAATTGGAGTCGCAATTGATACCGGACTGGCAAAAGGGTTATGCTCGATTTATGAAGTTGTGTAAATCGGCGGCAGAAAGTAAAGTTCAGATTTTTGTCGACGCCGAAGAGACATGGCTACAACCCGCAATTGATTTAATGGCAACCCATGCCATGGAGCAGTTGAACCATGAAAAAGCATGGATATTCAACACATTGCAGATGTATCGACATGATCGTTTGGCGTATCTACAGAATCAAGTTGCGGAGAATAAATGCAAATACGGTTATAAATTGGTCAGGGGCGCTTATATGGAAAAAGAGAGGGCGAGGGCAGTGAAAATGGGCTATCAAGATCCAATTCAGCCCAATAAAGAGGCCACAGATAGAGATTATAATTTGGCTGTTGAATTCTGTTTAGAGAACCACAATTCTGTTTCCGTGTGTATTGCAACGCACAATGAGAATTCCTCAATGTTGGGTGCATCATTGCTGTCGAAACATGGATTGGATAACGGCGATTCTAAGGTTTCATTTTCCCAGTTGTTAGGAATGAGCGATCATATCAGTTTTAATTTATCGAATAGCGGCTATAGAGTGAGTAAATATGTGCCGTATGGCCCTGTGCTCGCGGTGATTCCGTATTTAACTAGACGTGCTCAGGAGAACAGCGGAATGGCCGGTCAGATGGGTAGGGAATTGGCTTTGATTGAATCAGAGATAAAACGCAGAAAAGGATGAATCTGAAAAAACATTGGTATAAATGGGTTGCTTCAATTTTCCTGCTCTATGTAGTATTGGGAGGATTGTTTTTGCCATTGAAACCCGGTATTACTGCGGTTTCCCCGGTTAAATTATCCTCAGGCAATGATATCTCGATTAAACTAAATGTATACAACGCCCCGTGGCTGAGAGAAAATACATCGGCAATTGAATCAGTATCCAAAGACGGGAAATTTCAAATGCCAGCAAAAGTCATTTTGGTTTCCAAAGGAATTCAAGGTCGTTGGGAAAGTGAAAAAATCGATTTCTCGGCCAATCACGGTCAGGTTATCGCCAAGTTTGATATCAAAATGGGCCAAGCTGATATTTCAAATGAATATTATTCTGTGTTCATTGAACTGTCAAATGGCAAATATTTGGGTTTGCCAGATGCGATTTTCTTGGAAAGAAGTTTGGGCGATACGGTTGGTAACTCTACGATCAAAATGAGTTCCAATGAGAACATTGCCATCGAACGTGAGAAATTTGAAATGAGTTTCCCCAATAGAGTTGTGCTAAATGAAAGTGTTCGCAATCTTTTTTATCATGTTCCGATGTGGTTTGCTATGCTCGCCTTATTGGGTATCGCCTCGTGGTATGCCTTGAAGTATTTGAGGTTTTCCAATTTAGAAGACGATATTATGGCTGATTCATTAATCCGAGTGGGAATTTTGGCGGGAATATTGGGATGTATCACTGGAGCCACATGGGCGAGGGTTACTTGGCAATCTTGGTGGCCTGCAGCTGATCCCAAATTGAATGGTGTAGCCATTGGAATGACGATGTACATGGCGTATTTACTGCTGAGGTCAACCATGAGTGATCCCTACCAAAGAGCAAGAATCACCTCGGTATATTCTGTGTTTATTTTTCCCATTTTTATTGCTTTGATTGTCATTATGCCCAAATTATCGCCGAATTCATTGCATCCGGGTTCTGGTGGGACAGTGGGTTTCAATAAATACGATTTGGACTCTACGATGCGATTGTTCTTTTACCCTGCGGTGATTGGATGGATTGCTCTTTTTTATTGGATCGCGAATTTGCGATTAAGAATTGCTCAGTTAAACGAAAAACAACTTAACAAATGAAAACATCTGTCAGTGAACAATTTGATGCCAACGCGGCTGAATTGTTGGCCCATCACAATTTAATGAATGCCGTATATGGGGTTTTGGCAATCATTTTTATTGGAATACTATTTTATTTGGTTCGATTGGATCGCAAAATTTCACGTTTAGAGAAAAATCAATCATGAAGCCATTTCATTTGATTCTGTTGGTGTTGGCTGGGGTTGGCATAGCCACTGTGATTAGCATGTACGGCAATACTACACAATACGTTGCCTTTCCTGATGCCAAGCGCATTGCAGTTGAAAATCCCGGAAAAGCGGTTCACGTTGTTTGCAAGCTAAACAAAGCCAAGCCAGTGATTTATGATGCCCAAACTAATGCCAATCACCTTGAGTTTTACGGGTTTGACTCATTGAATAACGAAAGCAAAGTAGTTTTCACCAAGCCCAAGCCCGCTCAGTTTGAGCAATTGGAAAAGATGGTTTTGATTGGAACATACCAAGACGACCATTTCTTGGCGACAGAGATTTTGAGCAAATGCCCATCCAAGTATGAAGACGCACCAGGAGCTGTGAAATCGAACAAATGAACGAGCCAATAAAGAATATCGTTTTTGCCGGAGAGTGGCTGTGGTTGGGTAACCTAGGTCATGCCTTCACGATTCTTGCGTTTGTTGCAGCAATTGCATCGGCGTATTTCTACTTTCAACATGAATCGTCAAAGGAATCGTCGATGTTACAATGGGCAAAACGCTGTTTTCAATTGCATGCGATTTCTATTGTGGGCGTTTTCGTGGTATTGTTTTCGATCATTTTTTATCATCGATATGAATTTTATTATGCTTGGCGACATTCAAGCAATGCGTTGCCGGTATACTATATGATTTCCTGTTTCTGGGAAGGTCAAGAAGGGAGTTTTCTTCTTTGGCTTTTCTGGAATGCATTGATAGGTTTGGTGTTGCAACGAAGTGCCAAAGACTGGGAGAGTCCAGTCATGGTTGTCATTGCCTTTGCTCAAATTGCCTTGGGTTCCATGCTAGTTGGATTTCATTGGGGTGATTTTAAAATTGGTAGTTCACCCTTTGATTTACTTCGTGAACAGCGACCTGATTTCTTAAACATTCCTATTCTGGGCCAGTTGGGGGTTGAAAATTACCTTCAAGTTTTTAAAGATGGAAATGGCTTAAATGCGCTGTTGCAGAATTATTGGATGGTGATTCACCCGCCTACGCTGTTTTTGGGCTTTGCCACTGCCATTGTTCCGTTTGCATACAGTTTATCTGCCCTGTGGCGAGGGAATGATAGAGGTTGGATTGCGCCAGCTCATATTTGGAGTTTGATTTGTGCGGGTATTTTAGGTTTGGGAATCATCATGGGAGGTTTCTGGGCCTATGAGAGTTTGTCGTTTGGTGGCTACTGGGCATGGGATCCGGTAGAAAATGCTTCACTTATGCCTTGGTTGATTATGGCGAGTGCTGCGCATATGTTGATCATCACAAAAGCCACAGGCCGTCATTTATTCACCTCACATTTGTTGGTTCAATTGTCGTTTTGGCTCGTTTTATATGCTACCTTCCTTACACGCAGCGGAATCTTGGGGGAGGCCAGTGTGCACTCTTTCACGGATTTGGGATTATCGGGTCAACTTCTTTTGTTCTTGTTAGCATTCTTGGCTCTAGCCTTGGTTGTGGTGCTAAAAGGGAAACAAAGAAAGATAGCTCTGTTCTCGATTTTGGCTGTGATGCTGATTCCTATGGTTTTGGCCTATTCTATTGAAGCTCCAGAATCAATTGCTACGTTTTACCAATGGTTAAAGGGATTGGGCACTTGTCTATTCTTTGGTTGGTTGATTTATTATATTTATGTTTTGTATCAACGGACAAAAATGGAAATGTCCGATGAACGCATGGACTCAAGAGAATTTTGGATGTTCTTGGGGTCGATGTTTTTGATATTGTCTTTGGTTCAGGTGTTCGCTGCCACAAGTATTCCCGTTTTTAATAAATTGTTTGGTTATAAAACAGCAGTGCCCACCGCGGCGGATTATAACAAAGTGCAACTCTGGCTGGCGATGCCGATCTTTCTACTAATGTCTTTAGGATACTGGTTTAAATTCCGTGAAACCGACATCGCATCAATCAAACGACCCTTGTTGGTCAATATCGCCTTAACACTGATTGCGACCTTGTTGCTCACGTTGGGATTCGTAGTTGAGGGATATCAGTTTATTCTGTTTTTATTGCTAACTGTTGCCGTAGTAGTTTTTAATATGGTGTATGGCATCCAAAAGAAAAAAACGGAATGGAAGCGATGGGGCGGAAATGTGTCGCACATCGGTTTCGGTATTTTGATGATGGGTGTATTGGTTAGCTCTGTAAACAAGAACATACTGTCGTCTACCAAAGAGGGTATTGATATGGCCCCAGAGGTTGACCAAAAAGGCAATCAAGACACCAAAGGGATAAAATTTAACCGGGAGAATCAGTTGTTGTACAAGAATAAACCACAAGATTTACAACAATATACCGCCATATATCTCGATGATAGAAAAGGACTTGGAGTAGATAGTATTGATAAATACTTTAAGGTGGCATTTGTGAAAAAGGATGAACAAGGCAAAACCGTGGACAGTTTTGTATTGGAGCCCAAAACGCAAAATAATCCCAAAATGGGTTTGCTCGCAGAGCCTTCTACCAGGCATTTTCTGCACAAAGATATTTTCACACATGTGAACTATGAAAGCAGTATGGATCGCAAAGAACCATTCAGCAATTTCAGGGTTGACACTGTCGGATTTTTTACTCCTTTCATCACTCAAACGGGGAAGGTGATTATGACGATTGACAGTATCCATCGTACCAAAGAGACTGCAGGTTTGAAATTGGTACTTGCTATCAAGGCAAAACGACTTGGCGATTCAGCTTGGTTGCGTCCTGAATTCATGATAAATGAGCAGACAGGTGATTTTGATATGAAACCAGCTGAAAATGATCGCTTTGGAATTATGGCGAACATAATCAATTTGCAAATCATCGACCCAAATCCTGCGCATCAGAACATTCGTTTTGTGATTCAGACTGGCGAGAAGACTCCGGTTTGGGATTATATTGTAATTCAGGTGATTGAATTTCCATGGATCAATCTGGTTTGGGCGGGAACGATTATCATGGTAATAGGTTTTGTGATTTCAGTATTAAACCGAATTCAAAAACAAAAGCAATTAACCTCATGACCCAACGTGTCATCATATGGGGCCTCGGCAAAGTAGGCAGAGCGCTGTATGAAGGGATGACACGATCTTCAATTGGAGTACATGCAATTATTACTCGGGACATCTCGAAGCAGAACTTGCCGATTAAGGTGCCGGTTTGGTTGTCTGAAGAAGTCTTAAAATCCCCCAATGAGTTTTTTCGTCCGGGCGATATCGTTTTTGTATCAGTCGTGGATCGAGAGATAGATATTCTTTTTCAACAAGTTGATATCGAGGGGGTGACATTGATACATTGTTCCGGTGCAACGTCAATTATTGGGTTGAAAAATGGAAATTCTGGTGTTTTTTATCCTTTGCAGAGTTTTGCTGGACAGGGCAAGGAGGATTGGAGTGTCATTCCCGTTTTTGTAGAGGCTTCAAACGAAGTTGTAATGAATTCGCTGCTTGAAATCGCGGAGCAAATGGGAGTGGGAACCATTGAAAAATTGAATTCACAACAGAGGTCATTTTTGCATTTGGCAGGTGTTTTTGCAAATAACTATACTATGGCTATGGCTGGAATCGCCCAGGATTTATTGCTAAACCAGGATTTAAATCCCAATTGGGTTTTGTCGATATTAACCAAAACAGCTGAGAATTTTGGTCAGGGCAAGCCCTGGGAGTTGATGACTGGGCCCGCTTCGCGGGCCGACCTTCCTACAATAGAACATCATCGTACTATGTTAGAAAATCAGCCCGAAATGCTAGCNNNNTGTTGTACAATCATCGTTTGATTATTGAATTAGAAAATACTCCATCTCAATCCGGCGTATACCGTGATTCCATTCGTAGGTCCCCAAGCATAGCCCGCATCGAAATCGTTAGCAGCAGGATTCAGTGAATTGATGATAGGGTGATGCTGCGAAACATTGGCCAAATTCTCACCACCTACGTAAAATTCAAAACGATTTGATATCGTCTTGCGGATTTGTAAGTTGATAATCCAATAGTTGGGACTGTACGACTCGTGATGAGCATGGTTAACGCTGGAATAGAAGGGAAGTCGTTTTTTGCTGTTGAATTGACAAACTGCATCCACGTACCATTTGTTTCTCGTTTGGTATTGTAATGCACCAATTGCGCGATGCACTGATTGTAATGGCTGCTGCTGAAATTGATTATTCAGCCACTGTTGACTATTGATCCAACGATAACTCAACTTGAAACTCAATCTACGATGTAAATAACCGTTTAAATCTACCTGTGCGATGCTTGTTTTGCCTGCTTTTTTTCCTTGAACCGAATTGATGTAAACATCAGTAGCACTTTGGTCGCGATCCACCAATATTTGACTCAGGAAACGCGTCTCGAAATAATCCATGACTAAGGTTGCCGGGTAATCCAATAGCATAAAATTCCTAAGATAACTTACTCCGTAATTCCATGCCTTTTCCTGCGGCAGCCATTGGTTTTGAATGAGCGATGCAGAATCAATTTTTATTGTCCGTCCATTGATCAACATAGGCAGATTTTCTGCGATGAAATAACTACTTCTGCGGGCCATGCCTCCTTGAATATTCAAACGGTTGGTTTTGTTGATTTGATATTTTGCATGCAATCTCGGTGTGAAAAATCCTTTGTAAATGTTGTGGTAATCGGCACGCATTCCAATAACCGCCGATAGCTTTTCCCCTTCAACGGTATACTCACCAAAAACGCCGGCAGTTTTTTGCCAGCCATTCAATCGAAAAGAATCTCCTCGTTGATTCGAGAGATTTTCATCCAAATGATTGGCTGAAATCGTCATTCCTAGGTTAACACGATTGTGGGTTAAACTCTCTTTTTGAAACACCCCGCTGTAATAGAAACGATCTTCCGAAGCCTGATAATTTCGGTTGAGCAGTGAATTCAAGATAGAATTTGTCCGATGTCTAGAAATATCAATGATGTTGCCAATGCTTTTGCTACCTGTTTTATTTAAAAACACCCCGATTTTGGAATAACCCTCGGCATGCTGATCCGTAAAATCAAATCGGAAATCGTTTTGGTCTTTACTGATTTCATTTTTACTCCCATTGACTAGCTTTCCGCCTCGCTTGATATCGGAATAGGCGAGTGCCCCACCTTGTATTTCAACTTTATTGCCGGGAATCTGAAAGTGATCTGCAATAAAAAACCGTTGGGATAATGGCATATCTGCAAACCCATCTTTTCCCATGTCTGTGGTTAAATATTGTCCGCCAGAATGTAAATACATGTGATTGATGGCTCTATTGGCGACAATGGTCTTGCTTATTACATTGATTTCACTGCGCGCCTGCTGATTGGAATACACATTCACGAACAACTTGGGGTCTTTCATGCCGGCTTTTAATTGATAATTCAATCCGCCGGTTAAACCATCAAATCCCAGGGTGGCAGAGCCCGCACCTTTGGCTAATTGAACCGCTGAAACCATAGGTCCGGGAATGTTTGAAAGTCCATTGAGAGTGGCAAGTCCATTGATACTCGGAATATTCTCTCTACTCATCAATACGTATTTCCCACTCAAACCAAGCATTTCAACTTGTTTGATTCCCGAAACCCCATCTGCATTGCTCACTTCAACGGTATTGCTGAGTTCAAAACTTTCCGATAAGGTGCAACATGCTGCCTTCTTAAATTCTGTTTCAGTCAGAATCTCTTGTAAACCAACTCCTTTGCCATTAAAATAAGCACCTCGTTCCTTGTGAATTTCAACTGCAGCAATGCTATCCGTTTTTTTTGGAATGGTATCAAACCCACTATTTGCAGCAGATGCAGTGTTGTTTTGGGAAAAAAGGGTTAAGGAATTAACAAGGCAAAAAAACAGAATTAATGTTTTCCTGGTCCCCATTCGTCGTCGTCCTTGCGATATTTACAACAATCAGGCAAGCTCTGATATACTACATTGCTCGCCTTTACTTTGTCGGTGTCGTGACCCACCATTGCAATCATATTGTGTAATTGAATTTCTTGCAATTTGGTTGGATCATAAGTGATGGTCACCATGCTACTTTCAATGTTGTAAATGGCTTTGTAAATGCCTTTTTTATCCAATGCACTTTCGATGCGCTCTTTACATTCGGCGCAGTTGCCTTGTACCTCAAACGAAATAACCGTTTTTCTTATGGGTTTGGGCCCGATTTTATTTGTGTTTGGCAAAGTGAAAGCCGCTGTTAATATGCCAATAATGGCCAATATTGAATTTAAAATGTGTTTTGTTTTCATGATTGTTTGTATTGAATTTGATAATTGAATTGGGTCTGTGAAATGATTTTTTTAAACGACCTAAATCAACCATACACATTTCAAATCATTCAAATACAAATTCGATAGCCGGGAGGGTGGCTTTTCATGAATGATTTTACAATTATTGTTGGATTCGATTAAAATTTGATTGGTTAAAGTACTTTCAGTGGAGGGAATGATTTGAACTAATGGATTGGCCAAAGTAAACTTTGTAAAGACAGATGGGTAGGGCGATAGGGCGAAAAAATAACCCTCTGTACAACAATCGTCGAGCTTTGCTTCTTGCGGTTCATCACATTTGCAATTTTCAGTTATAGCGTATTCCACTTGTGTGGATTTACAGCAATCAGAATTTATCCCTTTTGACAATTCTTGGGCTGCTGATTCATTGCAGTTGTCGAAAATCAAATGCATGCCATCTTCTTCGCAAATATGGTAAGCCATTTGGGCTCCTCCGCTGGAGAAGAGAACCAAAATACTCATCAATATGGCTTGTAAAATTCGCATCTACACAAAGTTAGATAATTTTCCAATCTTTATCACTTTTGGTTGTATTATCGTAGAACTATCCATGAGTTGGCGTAATTTATTTCGGGTTAAAACGGATTTTCCTGTAAATCAAGGGGATACATCATTGAAACGTGTGTTGGGGGTCAGAGATTTGACCTTTTTTGGCATCGCTGCTATCATAGGTGCGGGTATTTTTAGTTCCATTGGGGATGCGTGCGCAAAAGGCGGTCCGGCATCTGTTTATTTGATCATTATTTGTGGTGTGGCTTGTGCATTTGCCGCGCTGTGTTACGCTGAATTTGCCTCACGGATACCTGTGTCGGGAAGCGCTTATACTTACGCATATGCATCGTTTGGTGAATTGTTCGCTTGGATTATCGGCTGGGCGCTTATAATGGAATATGCCATCGGAAACATTTATGTGGCCTTTTCCTGGTCGGGTTACGTTGTTCATCTTTTAGATCAACTGGGTTGGGTTTTGCCTCGATGGATGGTTACAGATTATTCAACTGCCCATGAAATGTATCAAGGGGTCTTGAATAAAATGAACATCGCTATTACAGAGGGTCAATTCGGTGAATTATGGAAATCGTCCAACCTAAACAGTTACAGCCAGGCAGATAAAGACGCTTTTGATGCTTTCGCGAACGCACCCCAGTTTTTCGGTTTTCATATCGTTTTTGATGCGCCTGCTTTACTGATTAATGTTCTAATTACCATGTTGGTTTACCGTGGTATCAAGGAATCCAGAAATGCTTCCAATTTGATGGTGATTCTCAAGCTCATCGCCATTGTATTGGTAATTGTTGTTGGGGTAGCCTACATCGATGTAAAAAACTATACACCCTTTATGCCCCAAGGCTTTGAAGGCGTGATGCAAGGAGTTTCGGCTTTGTTCTTCACTTACATTGGTTTCGATGCCGTGAGTACATTGGCGGAAGAATCAAAAAACCCCCAAAGGGATTTGCCTCGGGGTATGTTCTATTCACTACTGATTTGTACGATACTGTATATTTTCATCACATTGGTTTTGACAGGGATGGTTCCCTATGATACGTTGGGTGTGGGTGATCCTTTGGCCTATGTGCTCGGAGCCCGCGGCATTGATTGGTTGGAGTACATCGTTTCAATTGTTGCCGTGGTTGCTATGGCGAGTGTGTTGCTAGTGTTCCAAATGGGACAGCCTAGAATTTGGCTCAGTATGAGTCGTGATGGTTTGCTTCCGCCAGCCTTTTCACGCGTGCATCCCAAATTTAGTACACCTTCGTTCTCTACTATCATTACCGGATTAATGGTTGGAGTGCCAATACTTTTTACCAATGAAGGCTTTGTTTTGGATTTCACTAGTATTGGAACCATATTCGCTTTTGTACTTGTTTGTGGTGGAGTATTGTTATTGCCACCCAGAAAAGACGGGGAAGGCAAGGGTTTTGTGATGCCATACATCAACGGTAAATATTTGTATTCTGCCATCATTGCCATTTCAATCGCGATTGTACGATATAATTTTCCTACCTATTTTTCACAAATCCTTGAGTGGGGCAATTGGAGCACCATGTTTGTCGTAGCCCATCGTTTATACTGGATTTTGTTGATTGGGTTATCGACAATGAGTTTTATTCGAAATTGGTCGCTGATCCCCTTACTCGGCTTATCTATTTGTGCGTATCTGCTCACTGGAATGGAAGCCAACAACTGGTATTGGTTTTTTGGATGGTTTGGCATTGGGCTAATCGTGTATTTCTCCTATGGATATAGGAAGAGTAAATTGGCAACTTCTTGATGTTGAATTGGCCTCAATAATTCGTATTTTTACATTGTCTCGTTATGATTGATCTGCCAAGAAAAGATGTCCTTGAAAAGAAGGAAAAGGTGATTACCGATGTTATCAAACGTATGTACGATAAATATCGGATCACCCAGAAAATGGACGAGATGGAATTGGTGAAGCTTTGGGGTGAGATTGTGGGGCCATTAATCGCAAAGCATACCAGCAAAATTGAAATGCGAGGAAAGACGTTGTATGTGAGTTTTGATCAAGCGCCTTTAAAGAATGAAATGTTTATGCAAAGGGAGCAATTGCGACTAAATATCAACGAAAGATTGGGTCCAAATTTCGTTGAGAAGATTTTTATTGGATAAAATCACAATCCGCCATTCAAGGCATTGGCATGCTTATCGCGTTGAGCAATCGCTTTTTCGATACTTACATTTAATTCAAAACCTACAATAATCGTAAGCATGTTGATGTAAATAAGAATCATCAAGGCGATGATGGCTCCAATGGATCCGTATACCTTGTTGTAAGTATTGAAATTGTTGACGTACAATCCGAACGAAACGGTTGAAATGGCTGATAAAATCGATGCCATAACACTGCCCGCACTCAGGAACTTCCATCGCTTATGATTGGAAGGACCAAAGAAGTAAATACTTGAAGTAGCTATTAAAATAAGTGCTGCCAAAACAAAATATTCCAGCAATAAAATAAAAAACTCATAGACCCCTGCCAATGGCCAGTCATGTGAAACGATATAATTCACACTTTGGTATGCGTAAGTCAATATCAATAAAGTGATGATTACAATCACACTAATCCAAAATGTCATGAAAATCGCTTTTAAACGGATCTGAAACCAATTTTTCTTCTTTCCGAAGGGTAAACGACGGTTAAATGAGTTGATCAGCAAATGAAAAGCGTTGGAAGAAAAGTAAATCGTGGTGATAAATCCGAAGGATAGCAATCCACTGTTTTGTTTGTGTAATATCTCTAAAATGGTTCCTTGAATTTCCTTAAAACTCTGTTTGGGTAGAATGATTGATAACTCCTGAATGAATTGCGTTTTTAGCCCATTTAATGGTAAGTAACCGATAAGAGTTAGCAAAAATATTATCGCGGGGAATAGCGCTAGAAAGAAATTGAAACTCAAGCTAGAAGCACGGGTGTTCAGATTCTCCATGAACATCGAACGGAAAAAGTACTTCCCAACGTTGTATAAACTCTCCCCTTGAAACGCTTCCAAACGCTTGTTTTGTAGATAAATCATGAAGGGGTGGGTGGGGCCCTGATTGTTTTTGGGTTGCTGCTCGTTGGAAGACAAGTGTTCTTCTACCTCATGCGCGGTATTCTCAATTTTGTCTTTTATCGATTTGTAGTATCCCATTACTTGGATCAAATATTAATACCCGTATTTTTCCTTGATAATGTCTGGTATTCTTACAGGACGAAGGTCTGATTTTCTGGCATAAAAAAGTTCCATCGTAGCGGTATTGAGAAGTTCACCGTGTTGGTTGGTAGTCCTGTATTTGAAAGTGCATCTGATTTCAGGAATTCCTTCAATCCAAACTTCGATATTCAATAAATCATCGTATCTGCCCGCTCTTTTAAAGTCGATACTCATGGATTTTACTGGCATAATGAGTCCGTCGTCTTCCATGTCTTTGTAGGTGATGCCTTTCGTTCTCATCTGCTCTGTCCTCGCTTCTTCATAATACAAAGGCCAATTGGAGTGATGTACAAATCCCATCCTGTCACATTCGGCGTAGCGAACTCTTACTTTGTGTGTATAAACTGATTCCGTATCCATCAATATCTAAGCAAAAATGCTTCTTTTATTTGTTCTTTTCTAACAAAAATCAAACCCATTCCAAACAAATCGATGGTCACTTGAAATTTTTCGTCGTTTTCAATCTGTTTCCATCTTAGTCGGGAATCCACCGTTTTGTTGATGTTTGAAATTGCGATGCAGCCATTGGGCTCAAGTTGAACGGAAAGGAAGTCCAGGAGCGACCAAAATTCTTCATCTGGAATGGAATCGTCGTTGATACTTACCAAACTGATTGGAGATTGGGCATAACGATGATGCTCAAAATGATGCGTTATGTCATTAATCGCTGAAAAAGGGTGGGAGATAACCAACTCGTTGCATTCGTAACTTCTCAAATTGAATTGAGTGATTTCGTTTATTTTTTTGGATCGATCGTAACTGAAAAAACGTTGAATCAGTTCATGATTGTGGTTGATATTGCCCCTTTGTAAATACAGTGGCAGAACACCCAAAGTACTTCCAATCTCTATAATATTTCCCCCAAGTTGTTTGTGTTGGATCCATCGAAACAACAGTCGATTGTATTTTGCTAGTGGTATGCGATAGTAAGCCAATTGGCTGATCGATATCGCTGTTTCATCACTTTGCAACTGAATATTGGCATCGGATTGAACCATCCTTTTTCTGCATAACTCTGCAGAGGGTTCGTAAGAATTGGCAATCTGTCGATACAGAACATTGTCGGCAAAATCATAAACGAATGGCGAATGAACACCATGACGGTTAGTAGATTGGACCAAATAAATTAAATAGTCGAGCCAACCGAATAACCCATTCAGGCTCATGATTTTACACTTTTCAGCAACTTTAATTCTTGTTCTGCTTTCGCGATTTGTTCCGTCGCTTTCGCAATATTGTCATCAAACTGTTTTACAAAAGCCCCCGCATTTTTGCTGTGTTTGAAGAAGCTCTTGTTGTTTTCCATCGTCGCGATTTCATCTTTAAACTTGGCGATCTTTTCCTTGATCTTGCGTTCTTCCATTTGTAAACGCTTTTGACCATCAGTGCTAGATGCAAGAGAACTGAAATGCTCTTTTTGGTTGGAGTTTCTTTGATTATTGCTTGCGGTGCGATATCTATTGAAAATTTCGTCGGCTAAGGCTTGGTAGGTCTTATTCAATTGTTGGTACGACTTTCCAGAAATGAAGCCGGCATCATTCCATTGTTTCTGCCAAGATTTAAGTTCATTGAAAAGGGTCTGATGGTCTATGGTTTCATTGGATTTAAGTGCTTCAAGTCCAACAATAACCTCTTTCTTTTTAACAACTGCGCCACTTTCTTCCTGTTTACGCTGCTTGAACCATTCGTTCTTTCTAGCGTAGAAATGGTCAAAGGCTGATCTAAAACGTTTCCAAACGATATCGTTTTGATCTTCAGGAACAGGTCCAACAGTTTTCCATTCGTCTTGAAGTTTTGCCAATGCATCGGAGGTCTTCATGAACTCGCTAGAATCTTTTAATGATTCCGCTTTCTCACAAAGGGCCTCTTTTTTACTCAGATTGTCTTTTTTACTCGAGTTTAAATCTTTAAAGAAGTGCTTTCTTTCACCATAATATTGATTTCGGATGGCTTTGAATTTGTTCCAAACTTCCTCGTTTTTGTCGGCTGGCACTGGACCAATCTTCTTCCATTCTGCCATCAACTCATCCAATTCTTTTCCTATTTTAGCCCATTCTTTGGGTTGAGTAGGGACTACAGC
>DDYM01000061.1:146358-153724 GCA_002347985.1 Bacteroidetes bacterium UBA2234 | reverse complement strand
GTAGCTTGTTCAGCCTTTTTTGCATCAATTACGATGTCAGACGCTGCTTTAAATCGTTTCCAAATGTCTTCAGAAATTTCAGCCCTAACAGGACCGGTATTTTTCCAATCATCGTGGTATTTGTTCAATTGCAAAAGAGCTTTTCTGATATTGGGCTCGTCTTTCAATTGCTCGGCCCGCTTGATAAGGTCGATCTTCAACTCCAAGTTTTTATCTTTATCCAACTCTTTCAACTCGTTGAAAACAGAAAGTTGGTTATAGAATTTATCCACTTGAAACTTGTAGGCTGCGTAGAGTTCGTCTTGATACTCCTTTGGAATTTGGCGAACTTCTTTCCACTGTCGCATGTATTCCCTCAACGCATTCAAACTCTGATCGTTCTCTTCAGAATCAACCAGCGCTTTGATTTTTTCCAGAATGAGCTGCTTTTGTTTCAGGTTGTGAAGTTTTTCCTCTTCTGCACGTTTACGCTCATCTTCACGTCTTTTTTTGAAAGCTGTAATGATTTGCTGTATAGACTGTTTGGTGTTGTCTACAGGTGCAACGAAATCTCTAGGGTCGTTTCCTCCCTCAACCCATGTACGAATTAGGCTGGGTCTTTCTTGGTCAAGCAAATCATCCATTGCATTGCGGATAGCCTGCAACTGATTATAGGCTTTTTTAACGTCTGTAGCGTGAACCAATTCCTCGGCGGCTGCAAGTAACTCTTCCTTACTCAAAGTTGCGTACTGCAATTCCAATGAAATCTCCTCAGCATTGAGTTCAATCATTTTTTCGGCGACATTTAATTGCTCCGCGTAACTTTCAGCTGCCTTTTCTAATTCGTCTGACATGGTAAATAAGTGTTGAAATAGGGTAAATTATTGTTGATCAATAGATTCTTTTGTAAATAGCATCCATAATGCAGCCTCGGCTGCCTCTGAACCCTTGTTGCCTAACTTGCCACCGGCACGTTCTAAGGCTTGTACTTCTGTATTGGTTGTAATGACACCAAATATGCAAGGTCTATTCGTTTTTAACGATAAGTCGCCAACTCCACGAGTCACTGCCTCGCAAACAAAATCAAAATGAGGCGTATCGCCCTTAATGACACAACCCAAGGTTACAACGGCATCACATCCTTTTTCGAATAACCATTGGGCTGCAGTAGGGATTTCAAATGCCCCTGGAACGCTGGCTTCAACAATCGAAATGGATTGGAAAGATTTATGATGATTTAATGTGTCAATGGCACCCTGCCTTAGAACCGAGGTAATATGATCATTCCAAGACGCTGTCACCACCCCGATTTGGTAGTGTTTTTTGTTGTAGGAAAAAGTAGGTGAGGGAGAAGAAGAAATCGCTGTTGCCACCTGCGTGTTATTTGTTCAATTCACCCATCAAGCCTTTGAGGCGATAGATGTACTTCTCAGCGTCTTGACCTTCTCTGGTTGCTCCATATTTGCTATCAAGCTCTTCGTAGCAAGCCAATGCAGCACTGTAGTTTTTTGTCAATTCGTAATGCACACCCGCTTTTTGGAAGTACATGCTTGTATATTCATTCTCACCCAAGCGAGCTGCTTTTTCATACAAACTAGCCGCTTTTTCCAAATCGCCCAATCCACTTTTACAAGCCGCTTTTGCCGCAATGATTGAAGGACCCAACAATGCATCGTTCGCACTGAATTTGTCCAAATAATCCAAAGCTTTTTTGTATTCGGCTTTTTTCAAGTACGACAAACCAGCAACCAAAGCCGCCTCTTTGCCTTTCTTGGTGAAACCATAATCGTCAGCAATGTCAACAGCAGAAGTGATTTTGTTCTTTTTGTCTCCTTTTAAAACGATATCAAATGAATCTGTTTTGAAGAAGTGGTACATTTTTGCAAATTTCACTGAAGCTTCTTTTTCTTGAGAAGGCATGTAGAAATTGAACCAATATACCATGCCACCTACGATCGCCAAGGTTGCAATACCTACGATTTGAACATGTTTCTTATTCACTTCGTAGAAGTTTTTAATTCTGGCTTGCAGCAGTTGATAGCTTTCTTTGATGTTCATAATTGTTAAAAGAGGGCGCGAATATAAGAAATTAAAATTTAGTCAGTAATATATGGATAGTCGTTTTCGATATAAACATCAGTAAAGAGTTCTGATGCATCGGGGTAATTCGAGTTTTCAGCAAATTCAACGCTCGCATTTACGATGCTCATAATCTCGTCTTCCATTGCGTCCAATTCTTTTTCAGAAGCGAATTTCTTCTTTAAAATTGTGTCTTTCGTGGTTTCTAATGGATCTTTGGTTTTGTAATCTGCAACCTCTTCCTTGGTACGGTAACTAGCAGGATCACTCATGCTATGTCCACGATATCGGTACGTCTTAATCTCAAGAAAAACAGGGCCTTTTCCTGCGCGTGCATGTTCACAAGCATCTGCAATCGCTTCATGTACGGTTTCACACTTCATTCCATCTACTTGAAAACTTGGCATGTCAAACCCCAAACCAATTTTGTAAATATCCAATAGATTGGTTGTTCTCTCTACGCTCGTTCCCATCGCATATTGGTTGTTTTCACAAATAAATACCGCGGGCAATTTCCACAACATGGCCATGTTATACGCTTCGTGAAGGGCTCCCTGACGGGCAGCTCCATCTCCAAAGAATGTTAAACTCACATTTCCTGTATTGTTGTATTTTTCAGCAAAGGCAAGGCCGGCACCCATCGGGATTTGTGCTCCCACAATTCCATGTCCACCTACAAAATTGTGCTCCTTCGAGAACATATGCATACTTCCGCCTTTTCCTCCAGTACAGCCAGTCTCTTTGCCAAATAATTCTGCCATAACTGCATTTGCAGATACACCCATTGCTAAAGCATGTCCGTGATCACGATATGCAGTGATTACTTTGTCGCCCTTTTTAATGGCCGACATCATTCCCGCTGTGATGGCTTCTTGACCTATGTATAAATGACAAAATCCCTTGATTTTTTGCTGTCCGTATAATTGTGCAGCCTTTTCTTCAAAACGACGTTGCAATAGAATGCTTCTGTACCACTCAAGGTATACTTTTTTACCGAATTTCATTTACGCTGAATAAAGTGTGCGCAAAAATAAAACAATCCATTCAAACTGAGGCATTCTCAATGCCTAAATTCATGAAAGAAACGATTATATCTTTTCTTCAATGTTCTTGACCTTGTCTTTGATCAATCCGATTTCTCGTTGAATCATTCGAATTGCTGGTCCGATATCATCCGATTCAGTGGCTTTTGGCTCTTCAAATTTGGGATTGATATAGTTTACGAATTTCCATACTTCCAAAATTTCACTCACTTTTACAGTGTACGGAGCATAGGCAGGATTGGTACTACACAACAGAAATGTTCCATCTTCTTCTACCCGGTTGTAAAGCACCTTGAAAACAATGCCATCGTCTTGTGTGATCACGATGTAAGGATGTCCATTTCTTACCATATTCCAATCCTGAATGTATTCGCCCGTTACAAAGGCCCCATCAGAAACCGGTGGCATGCTGTCTCCGGATATCGGAAAACTTCGATATTTACGATTGGCCGATAAAAAAGGAAGGTTGAAGGCAGGTAATGTTTTTATGTAGTCCGGATCGGCATATCCTGTAGCATATCCCGCTTTCGCTTTTACAGGAACCAATTCGATATTTTCCTCGTTGTCTGAATTTACCGTAGTTGCCAAAACCCGCAGTCGAGTGCCCGACAAGTCTAAGTCGAACCCTTTTTCCAATTGAGAAAGTTGCATCTCTCCAAGTTGATTCAAATCGATTCTGATTAGTTTGTCGATGTTGATTTGAAAAAACTCCGACAAGCGAATTAAAATTTGAATGCCCGGCTCCGCAACACCATTTTCATAACTGTTATATGCGGATCGAGTGAGTTGTAAGCTTTTGGCAACATCTTCCTGACTCCGTTTTCGGCGCTTGCGTAATAATTTGAGGTTTTCTTTGAGATACATTGTTAAAAAAATTGACAACTTTGTGCTTGGTAAATGAACAACACAAATTTGATATTGTCAAGTTTATCCAACTTTTTTTGTCAATATTTTCATCAACAGGGAAATTGTCAATAAATTGGTGATTCTATCTGTGTCTGATTTGTTTGGACTTTGTTAAAATTGACATTATTTTGCTTCTATGAACTTTTGGTTGATTAAATCTGAGCCCTTTAAATACAGTTGGGAGAAGTTCATTAAAGACGGACAAACATTTTGGGATGGTGTTCGAAATTATCAAGCCAGAAACAATTTGCAGGGGATGGAATTGGGAGATTTATGTTTGTTCTATCACAGCAATGAGGGCAAAGAAGTTGTGGGTGTAGCGGAAGTGATTAAAACACATTACCAAGACCCAACTACCTCAGAAACTGCTTGGGTAGTGGTTGATGTGAAACCCGTTTATCCGCTAAAAAAACCAGTTCCGCTTTCCGTTTTGAAATCCGATCCGAGATTGTCCAACATTGGATTAATTAAACAACCCAGATTATCTGTAATATCAATCACCAAAGAAGAGTTTGAAACCGTAATTTTGCTATCCAATGAGTCAGCCTAAATTACTCATCAGCCAGAATAAATTAAACCTAATTATAAAAAGGTTTGCACTGCAGTTGATTGAGTTGCACGGTGATTTTTCTAGCACCGCTATCATCGGACTTCAACCGAGAGGAATTCAATTGTCTAAGCGTTTGGTTGAGGCAATTACCGAACTTCAGCCAGAAACGAATTTGAAGTATGGCGAATTGGACCATACTTTCTTTCGCGATGACATTGGACGAGGCGAGATTTTTATGCCCAAGAAATCACATATCAATTTCTCAACAGAAAATCTCAATATTGTTTTGGTAGACGATGTGCTATATACCGGTAGGAGTGTGCGCGCTTCCATTGATGCTTTGATGAGTTTTGGTAGGCCAAAGCAGGTGGAATTAATGGTGCTTGTTGACCGACGTTTCCAGCGTGAATTGCCCATTTCTCCCAATTACACTGGGGTTGTGGTGGATTCTCGCAGTACAGGTGAACATGTGAAAGTGGATTGGTCATTGGATCATCCTCAAGTGTGGCTTTTAAGTAGTAAAGAATGACATCGAACACACCCATCAAACACTTATTAGGAATCAAAGGATTGAGCGAATCGCACATCCAAACCATTTTTGAAACTGCCGATAATTTTAAGGAATTGCTTAACGGTCCGGTAAAGAAAACACCGGCCTTGCGCGATATTACAATTGCCAATTTGTTTTTTGAAAATTCCACTCGCACCCGTGTTTCATTTGAGCTTGCAGAAAAGCGATTGGGCGCCGATACGATTAACTTTTCAAGTTCTTCATCGAGCGTTAAAAAAGGTGAAACCTTAATAGATACTGTGAACAATATCCTCAGTATGAAGGTGGACATGGTTGTGATGAGACATCCTGCGCCAGGCGCTTGCCTTTTCTTGTCCAAACACATCGATGCGCAAATTGTTAACGCCGGCGATGGAACCCATGAGCACCCCACCCAAGCTTTGCTTGATGCATTTTCTATCAGAGAGAGATTGGGCGATGTGGCAGGCAAAAAAGTGGTTATCGTTGGTGATATATTGCATTCCCGCGTTGCTTTGAGTAACATTTACAGCCTTCAATTGCTGGGTGCAGAAGTCATGGTTTGTGGACCTGCAACCTTAATCCCAAAACATATCACGCATCTTGGAGTGAAAGTATCGCACAATTTGGACGAAGCTTTACAATGGTGCGATGTTGCGAATATGCTGAGAATTCAGTTGGAGCGACAAGATCAGCGGTATTTTCCATCATTAAAAGAGTACTCCAATTTGTATGGATTAACGCTCGATAAATTGAATCGATTGGACAAAGAGATTTGTATCATGCACCCAGGGCCAATAAATAGAGGTGTTGAGATCACAAGTGATGTCGCCGATTCTAAACACAGTATTATCCTTCAGCAAGTTGAAAATGGTGTTGCTGTTAGAATGGCTGTATTGTTTTTATTGGGCCAACAGAGATTGTAAAAAATGACAGATCAAAATAATTCTTCAAACCCTATACTGGTACAAAATTACAGAGGGGGGATCGTAGAGAGTTTTCATAGAGGTTCCTTTTGTGTGGTTGATGAAAAGGGTGATATTGTCTGGAGTGTAGGAGATATTCAACAACGATCTTTTCCTCGTTCTGCACTGAAATACTTTCAACATATACCTTTTTTGCTTTCTGGTGGATTTGATGCCTTGGGCTTTGGACCCAAAGAATTGGCCATTATGTGTGCATCGCACAACGGAGAGGATATGCACCTTGCGGTAGTTGATGAAGTGTTAAGCAAAGTGAGCCTAAACAAAGACTACTTGCAATGTGGAGCCCAACAACCCACGCGCAAAAACGATTATATTCGATTGATTAAGAATGATTTGGAGCCTTCTTGTATGCACAACAACTGCAGCGGAAAACACGCAGGTTTTTTGGCGCATTGTGTACATCAAGACTATTCACTCGTTGATTATTTGAGTCCACAACATCCTTTGCATCAATCGATTAAGTTGATTACGGCTCAGTTTTACGAAATAAATGAGGAAGAACTAAGCGTGGGTGTAGATGGTTGTTCTGCCCCCATTTTTGGAATGCCATTGTACAATCAAGCATTGGCCTACAAAAATCTAATAGCGCCGATGCCATGGAAAGATGAGGCGTTGGATTCTGCATGTAAACGCATTGTACATGCCGTGACACAATATCCGGAGTTGATCGCAGGAACCAAACGTTATTGTACTGATTTAATGCGAATTACCAATGGTAGAATAGTGGGTAAAACCGGAGCTGATGGTGTGTATTGCCTGTCGATTCCAGAGAAGAATTGGGGAATTGCAATTAAGGTAGACGACGGGAAAATGGGTCCTCAGTATCAAGTAGCCCATGGCGTATTGTGTGCATTGGGACTTCTACAACCCAACGAAATNNCCTCATGGTTATTGTGAAAATTTGAATTTTGCAGGGAATCTTGTTGGGTATTCCGATATAGTTCCACTAAATTGCCCTGTATAAATATGGCACTGTTTATTGTAGAGAGTGATATTTCTCGCATGGATGAGCGAATGGCACGATTGATTCCAAAACAACGAGCCTTTGTTGAAGAAATGTTCCAAAGAGGCATTTTTCACATGTATGCTGTATCTGAAAATTTGGATAAGTGGTGGTGTAGTATCGAAGCGGATTCAGAAGAAGATGTTCAACGAATTTTGGAAGATATGCCAATTATTAATTGGTTAAATCCAACCATAAATGGGTTGATGTTCTACAATTCGGCGGATCAAATGATCCCACCGATTTCACTGAATTAATCATGAAAAAATCAACAAATTCTGTACTCCTGAT
>DDYM01000061.1:142816-146311 GCA_002347985.1 Bacteroidetes bacterium UBA2234 | reverse complement strand
CAGTAAAAACTTGATCAATGGATTTAGATTTTACCCCCAAACTCCAGAATTGGTAGCTGCTGCATGGAATAAGAGCCTCGAAAAACCAAAAAGTAATGATCGCACCGATACCTTGGATGTAATTCTGACAAAGTTGTCCTTTCCTCGAGAGCAAGTAAAGAGAGCAAGCGATTATTTTTATTACAATCACCCGGAATACCATGGTTGTGTTAGAGCTGGTTTAGGGAACAAGTCTTGGGTTAAGTCTATCGGTAAGAATTCTTTGTGGGCAACACCTGCTTGGTTTTATTCTTATCGCGATGATAAAGATCCTCAAAACAATTATTTTGTGATCAATCCCATTGTAGATGTGGAACTAAATCCACCTTCAAGTCCCAAAGTACTGCAAAACGGAAGGGGTGCGGAAGTGATGGGAAAGATAGGAGGGAGAGTTGCATTTACTTCCCAATTGTATGAAGCACAATCATTTGCCAGAAAGTACACCCAAAATTACATGGACTCAATTGGAGTTATTCCTGGTGTAGGCTTCTGGATGAAAAATGCCTGGAATTACAGCGATTATTTTATGGCAAGAGGTTCTGTGTACACGAATTTGGTGAACACGGCAAGCGATAAAAATCACATATTGCTCTCTTTTGGACATGATAACCAATTTATCGGATACGGTTATCGAAGTTTAATTCTCAGCAATTTTTCGCCGGCGTCAGCCTATCTGCGTTTGAATTCGAGAATCGGACCATTTACTTATCAGAATTTATATAAAGAACTCACTACAGGGGATGGTTTTTTTGCAGGTAGCCATATCAACGAAAAAAAATATTTAGCATCACATCGCGGTGCATTGGAGTTTGGGAAAACGGGATTTGAGCTGGGTCTGAATGAAATGATTATTCATCACAGAGCCAATGGTGGCTTTGATATGAATTACCTAAATCCCATCATTTTTTATCGTTCGTTGGAAAGGGATTTGGGTTCGGGAGATAATGCTTTGATTGCTTTTGACGCGCGTTACAAGCGTAAGATGTTTACACTTTATGGTCAGCTATTGTTGGACGAATTTAATCTAAAGGAAGTTGTCAAAGGCGGAAATTGGTCAAACAAACAAGGGTACCAACTTGGTGCGCTCATTCAGCCAAAAATCGATCAATTCGGGGATTTGTTGTTTCAGATAGAATTCAACTCGGTTCGACCTTATACCTATTCTCATTGGGACCAGTACACCAGTTACACGAATTACAATCAGCCCTTAGCACATCCATTGGGAAGCAATTTTAGAGAAGGAGTGTTTCGTGCGGTGATTAAACCCCGATACATTCCTGGCTTTACTTTGATTCATACCACCATGATTGCGATGAAGGGGTTTGATCCCTATCAATCGGGTCCAAATTATGGCGGGAATATTTTACGCAGTTATAATTCTAGGGTTCAGGACGATAACGTTCAAATGTATCAAGGTGAATTTGCCAGAATTATCAATACCAAAACCCAGATATTGTATGAGGTGATGCACAATATGTGGGTCACCCTGAATGCACAATACAGAGGCCAATCGGGCTTTCAGAAAAGTCATGAATACTATTTCTCCTTGGGTTGGAAGTGGAATTGGTACGAAGAAACGCAGCTCTTCTAATGTAATCTGAATGAAAAAATAATCCCAATCGTCCGGGCAGAATCAGTTTGCGAAATCTTACTCAATCCAACTAAATATCTTGCTCCAACGAATTCCTTTGGAACGATATTCCATATTGCCGTTGTAGCTCAAAGGTTGATTGGTTTCTGGATCAATCGCCATCACTTTCTTGATGCTAAAGAAGGTAAATACAGGTTTGCCAACGATATGGTCTTCAGGTACATAACCCCAATATCTAGAGTCTAAACTGTTGTATCGGTTGTCGCCAATCATCCAGTAATATCCCATTTTGAAGGTGTAACTCTTGATTTCCTTAGAACCGCCGTCAACATAGAACTTGCCATTTTTTTGGATAACCCCGCCGTTTTCATACTTGTTGATTGCCAATTTCAAGAAATCCCAATTTTGGGTTGTTAAAGTAATCGTTTCACCACGTTTTGGTAAATAGACTTCCCCGTAATTGTTCAAATTCCATTTGACTTTCAAAAAGTCTGTCAGTGAAGTATCCGCATGGTTGTCGATGAGCTGACCATTTTCTCTTACGTTTCCTGGGAAAAGCACTCTTTGATATCCAACGTCCATCGTATCCGGAAAAATACTTAATACAGAAGGATTGTTCTTTAGTTGCTCATAATTCTCAGGCCAGGTAAAAATGTGGTAGGGGATTATGTATTTGCCCGTTTTTTCCGCCGCTTTTTGTATCAATTCGGCATTGGGTGGGAAATTGAAATCGCCAAGATTGTTATCGGCTAAAAAATCTTCGGTAATAGGTTCGCGCATCAAGGCGAGATATCGTTTTTGTTGTTTGCCCACTCGAGCCAATGGCTTGCCATTGATGTAAATGTTGCCACCCACAATTGAAACACGGTCTCCAGGTATTCCTACACAACGCTTTACATAGTTGTCTTTTTTGTCGATTGGAAGATTCAATTCCATACCGGTTTCGGACTGTTTGTAATCGGAAACGCCATCGGCATTGGCATCGTCGTCTGCAGGCCAATTGAATACAATGATATCGTTGTTTTTAATTGTATACCAACCTGGCAATCGCATGTACGGCAATTCCAACAAATCCGAATATGCTTTTACACCCATGATTTGCTTGGTTGATAAAACAGGTACTGAGATAGGCGACATAGGGATCCGCATTCCTATTTTGGCACGACTCACCACCAAATAATCACCCACCATCAAGTTTGATTCCATAGACGGCGTAGGGATTTGATATAGGTCGAAATAAATCGCTCTCATTCCGCCGGCAACGTAGGCCGCAAATAAAATCGCATCGCCCCATTCCCTTAAGCCGTTGTGCTTAGGTACATTGGCTTCTTTCCAATCACGATCGCCAGCAGGACCATAGTATTTTAGATCTCTAAAGGCCAAAATAGGGAAGTAGATAAAGCTAAATACGGTGCCAATCAACTGCTGCCAATATCCGTTTTTTCCAAAAGATCGAAGGATATCAAGTGTGATGTTGAAGCTGAACAGGATGTTGACACCCGGTATCACCATTCCAATCATATACCATTTCGGACGACCTACTATTTTGATCCAATACCACCAACTCAGAATAGGAATCCATGCCATCACTGCTTTTTGTCCGGCGGACTTGAACATTTTGGATAGTCCAACACGTGTGAGGACAAAACAAATCACCCAAAGGATGAGGAATAGGTTGGAATTAAAGCTCTCCATGAATTAAATCAGTTTTCAAAGTTAAGTAAGTCGGACATACCAAACACGCCCGTTTTTCCAATTAACCATTCCGCCGCCACGATGGCTCCAATGGCAAATCCTTCACGATTTTTGGCTTCGTGTTCCAGTTTGATTTTATCGACCGAACTCTCGAAACTCAAAATATGGGT
>DDYM01000061.1:142033-142784 GCA_002347985.1 Bacteroidetes bacterium UBA2234 | reverse complement strand
ACGCTAATGGCTCCTTCGTTAATGCCCAATTTTTCAGTGTTGACGATGCTTGAATTACATTTTCCGCCAATGTGATTGCAGTTCCACTGGGTGCGTCTTTCTTTTCTGTATGATGGATTTCATGGATTTGGCTCTGGTAATTGTGGCCATTCATCAGACTTGTGAGTTTTTTGCTCATTTCAAAGAACAGATTTACCCCAAGACTGAAGTTCGTTGCGGTAAAAAGTGCGCCATTTTGTTGGTGACATAGATTTTTTACTTGTTCGAACTCCTCGTACCAACCCGTTGTTCCCACTACCATTGGGATTCTATTTTGAATGCCTTTATGAATGTGACTTGTCGCCAATTCGGGTGAACTGAATTCTATTGCTACGTCTGCTTCGATATGATTTTCAGATGAATATGGGTTCTTTGAATCGTATTTGCCTACAATTTCATGCCCACGTTGAACAGCCAGTTTTTCAATAATTTGGCCCATTTTCCCGTATCCAATGAGAAGTATTTTCACATCGCAAACCTAATGTTTTTTGTCGCCAAGATGTCTATTTAGGTCAGAAAATTCGCGCATTACACCGAAAAAATGCATTTTTGCAATAACATGCGTTTAAAATCGATTTTTGGTCTTCTGTCGTTGATTTTGGTTGCAACAGCTGCTTGGGTTTGGTTTACTCAAACTTGGTACTCAAATAACCAAGAAAATGAACTGATCACATTTCAAACACCAATCTCCGATGAAGCATTCAATAAATAC
>DDYM01000061.1:108259-141994 GCA_002347985.1 Bacteroidetes bacterium UBA2234 | reverse complement strand
AAAACGAGTTTTTGGAATTTGATTCGATTGTTGGTTCGTTTTCAAAGAGAACAGCAGCTCGTTACAATCAACAGTAACTGGGATTTAGAAACGTTGGACACAAAAATGTCCGAAAAATTCTCTTGGAAAAAAGGCGATTTGAAACGATTCCTATCAGACGAAGAGACTTATAAGCTGTGGAATGAATTGACTTTTAGTGAAGGTGAAATACACCCATTAAGCTGGCAGGCGTTGTTTATCCCAAATTCATACTTATTTAAACGCAAAACAACGATTGAGTCTTTCATGGATAAAATGTCTAAGTCGGCCCATGACTTTTGGACAAAAGAAAGAATGCTTGCGGCCCATCGCATAAATCTCACTCCGGTTGATGTTGTGAAACTTGCATCCATAGTGACCAAAGAGAGCAATTTTACTGGTGAATACGGTAAAATCGCATCGACATATAAAAATAGACTGGCCAAAGGAATGTTGCTCCAAGCGGATCCCACCGTTGTTTTTGCAAGGGGTAGGGCTGGAAGGGTGCTGAATCGAGATACAAAAATCGAATCGCCTTTCAACACCTATTTGAATACTGGTTTGCCGATCGGAGCATTGTGTATCCCCAACCTAAATGCAGTTGATTCTTGTCTTTTTGGGGCCGATTACCCGTATTTATATTTTTGCGCCAAGGCAGATCTTACACCGCAACATGATTTTGCAATTACTTTAGAGGAACATAACAAAAACGCCCAGCGTTTCCACCGGGCGTTGAATGCTTTGAAAAGAAATTAAGCCTCTATTACTGCTTAATGAATTGCTTGCAGATGGGTGTTTGATTTTCTCCAATTGCGTTTACAAAATACAAACCGTTTGCAAAGTTCTCAATGTTCACTTGGTTCACATTTTTACCTGAGTAAACGATTTTGCCAGTTTGATTCATAATTGAAACACTGCTAACAACTGAAGAAAATTTCAATTCGTGTGATGCAGGGTTGGGGTAAACGGTGAAGTTGATTGCGCTGTTGATTTGTTCCGTTTTTGAAGCTGCCGCTGCAGTCAAATTGAAAGATGTTTTCACCATTTGGTCGCCATTGTCGCTACCGTTGGCATTCGAAACAACACCCGAAGCGTAGAAAGAAACGGTACCAGAAGCAGTTGCAGGCGCAGTCCAATCAACATACCAAACACCGAGTCCTGGAGTGTTGTGTCCGCAAATACTGCGGTTTCCAGATGAATAAATTCTTGTGCCAGTTGAATTTCCGCTAAATGTGCCAATTCCCACGTTGCTAGAATTGATGGCTGTAATTTGAAATCCTTTCTTTGTTGAAGTGCCACCCATTTTAATACCAATAGTGTAAGTTTTACCGGGTGTGTACTCGGTTGCAACAGTGGCCGTTGTTTTGTCTACTGCTGATATCACGATGTCACCGCCCAAATTTGCCGTTCCGCCATGACACGAAGCGCAATTACCTGACGACCCTGGAGCACCTGTTCTGTCGCCACCGGGACCATTTGCATTGCTCGAATTTACCATAACCAAAATTGCCCCTGCAATGATGATCAATGATGATTTAATGTGTTTTTTCATAGTATTCTTGTTGCAACAAAAATATGCGAGTCCTCCGAAATTCCCAAATGGCAAAAAAGTTGTCAAAAAATCGCATTTTTAATTCAATAAAATACCCAAGGCTCAAAGTGATTTATTAGATTTGCAATTAGATGAATACACCAAACGATTACTTACCCATCCTGATACAAATCGGTGTCGCTGTGGGATTTGTAGCACTGACTTTAGGCGTGTCCCATTTGTTGGGTCCCAATCGGAAAACTGCCAAACGAGAAGATAATTTTGAGTGTGGAATTGAAAACCAAGGCAATGCGAGATTTCCGGTTTCAGTGAAATACTTTCTTTCTGCAATCTTGTTTGTTCTTTTTGATGTGGAAGTGATTTTCTTTTACCCCTATGCTGTTAACTTCAAAGAGATGGGTTGGTCAGGCTTTGGCGCTGTGGTTGCCTTTGTGGGATTCTTTTTGATGGGATTTATTTATGTTTGGAAACGAGGTGCCCTTGAGTGGGAAAAATAATAAATTATGGTAAAAATTGTTGAGTCACCCGAAGGAGTTGAAGGACAAGGATTCTTTGCGACTTCATTAGATAAAGTGATAGGTTTGGCGCGTGCCAATTCCATTTGGCCGTTGCCTTTTGCTACCTCTTGCTGCGGAATTGAATTCATGGCAACCATGGGAGCGAACTATGATTTGGCTAGATTTGGTTCAGAGAGATTGGCGTTTACTCCGCGACAAACGGATTTGCTGATGGTGATGGGTACCATTTCAAAAAAGATGGCCCCCGTTCTTAAGCAGGTTTACGATCAAATGGCCGAACCCAAATGGGTTTTGTCTGTTGGGGCTTGTGCTTGCTCCGGAGGGATATTTGATACCTACAGCGTTCTTCAAGGGATCGATAAAGTAATTCCAGTAGATGTGTACGTGCCTGGTTGTCCTCCACGTCCAGAGCAAATCATTGAGGGCTTGATGAAAATTCAAGAATTGGCTAAAAACGAAAGTCTTCGCAGAAGAGATACGGATGAATACGCCAAAATGCTTGAGAGTTACAATATTGAACAAGCCAAATAAGAACAGGGATGAACAACGAAATCTTAATGGCATCCATTTTAGAACAAACCAATAATACGGCGGTTTGCTCTGTGGATCAATACGATATGTTGAATGTGAATATCCAGGCGAATCAATTGATTGACCTCGTTGAGTCTCTCAAGAATAAGCAGGGATTTATTTATTTGACAGACATTTGCGCGGCTCACTATCCTGAAAGAGTTGGTTCTGAATTTGAAGTGATTTATCACCTCCACAATTTGGTTGAAAATCAGCGTGTTCGATTGAAAGTGGGTTTGTCTGAATCAGAAATTAATGTTCCCACGTTGACAGGACTTTTCGCTGGCGCAAACTGGATGGAAAGAGAAACGTTTGATTTTTATGGCGTGAACTTCGTAGGTCACCCAGATTTGCGTAGAATTCTTAATATGGACGATATGGATTATCATCCTTTGCGTAAACAATATGCATTGGAAGACGAAACCAGAACCGATAAAAACGATACATTCTTCGGACGATGAGCGAGTTAACGATTAAAAGTACAGGTCAAATGATCTCCACGGAGACCATAGACGGTGATATAGCAACCCTAAACTTAGGGCCTACGCATCCCGCCACACACGGTATCTTTCAGAATATCTTGAAAGTGGACGGGGAGAGAATTCTAAGTGCGGAACCAACTATCGGATATATTCACAGAGCCTTTGAAAAATTGGCTGAACGCAGACCGTATAACCAAATTACCCCGATCACGGATCGTTTGAATTACTGTTCATCGCCAATCAATAACATTGGATGGCACATGACAGTTGAAAAACTAGCTGGCATTGAGGTTCCAAAGCGAGTGGATTACATGCGTGTAATCGTAATGGAATTGGCTCGTATTGCGGATCACTTGGTTTGTAATTCTGTTATTGGTGTGGATACTGGAGCATTGACTGGGTTTACCTATATGTTCCAAGAACGTGAGAAAATTTACGAATTGTACGAGGAAATTTGCGGCGCTCGCTTAACTACCAATTTGGGTAGAATCGGGGGCTTTGAACGGGATTTTAATGATATTTTTCATGCCAAGTTGAATGCGTTCTTGAAAGAATTCCCTGCAAATTTTGATGAGTTTGATCGCCTGCTCACACGCAACCGTATTTTTATGGATCGTGTTATTGGCGCAGGACCTATTACCGCAGAAAGAGCTGTTGAGTATAGTTTTTCAGGACCAAACTTGAGAGCTGCCGGATTGGATTATGATGTCCGTGTGATGAATCCATATTCAAGCTACCAAGATTTCGATTTTAGTATTCCGGTTGGAAAAGATGGCGATACCTATGATCGTTTCGTGGTCCGCCAGGAAGAAATACGTCAGAGCTTAAGCATCATTCGTCAGGCCTTGGATAAAATGCCTGCCGGTGATTTTCATGCCAACGTACCAGAATTCTATTTGCCTCCAAAAGAAGAAGTATATCGCAGTATGGAATCGCTCATTTATCACTTTAAAATTGTGATGGGTGAAACTACCATTCCTGCGGGTGAGGTTTATCACTCTGTAGAAGGCGCCAATGGAGAGTTGGGTTATTATTTGGTGAGCGATGGCGGAAGAACACCTTATCGTCTGCATTTCCGTAGACCATGTTTTATTTATTATCAAGCTTATCCAGAAATGATTGTGGATTCAGTACTCAGCGATGCGATTTTGACGATGAGTAGTATGAACGTAATCGCGGGAGAGTTAGACGCTTAATTGTATCGTTGTGAGTCAAGAGAATATTCAATTTCCAGAAGATTTGTTGCAAGAAGTGGGGCGACAAATTGCGAAATTCCCAGAAGGGATGCAGAAAAGTGCTTTGTTAAGTGTATTACACATCGCACAAGCCCATTTTGGTCATTTGTCAGAACCCGTAATGGACTATGTGGCGAGATTGCTGCATATTTTGCCTATCGAAGTATATGAAGTGGCTACTTTCTATTCGATGTATGATACTAAACCTGTAGGGAAAGTAAAATTGGAAGTGTGCAGAACAGGACCTTGCATGATCGAAGGAGCCGAGAAAATTGTTTCTTATATTGAAAACAAATTGGGCATCAAAGATGGTGAGACCACAGCTGATGGCTTGTTTACATTGAAAACAGTAGAATGTTTGGGTGCCTGTGGTTATGCTCCAATGTTACAAGCAGGTGAGAAATTCCACGAACACCTTACTGAAGCCAAAGTGGATGAATTGATCGAACAATATCGTAATAACCCTAAAGCCAATTATTTGGGACTATAATCATGGATCGCAAACTATTATTAGAGCATATCGGGGTAGAAGGGATTCAAACCCATGATGTTTATCGCAAACAAGGGGGATATAAAGCGGTTGAAAAAGCCCTTAAATCCATGTCGCCCGATGATATAGTAGAAGAAGTAAAAAAATCTGGACTTAGAGGTCGCGGCGGTGCGGGATTCCCAACCGGAATGAAATGGAGTTTTATCGCCAAGCCAGAAGGAGTTCCACGTCATTTGTTGTGTAACGCCGATGAAAGCGAACCAGGAACATTCAAGGATCGCTATTTGATGGAGAAAATTCCTCACCTTTTGATTGAAGGAATGATCTTGTCGTCCTATGCCTTGGGTTGCAATCAGTCTTACATTTACATCCGTGGCGAATACATGTATGTCCTTCAGATTTTGGAAAAAGCCATTGCTGAGGCCTATGCAAACGGATGGCTCGGTAAAAACATCAAAGGGAGCGGTTTTGATTTGGACTTAGCGGTTTCAACAGGAGCCGGAGCGTACATCTGCGGTGAAGAAACGGCATTGATTGAGAGTTTAGAAGGTAAGCGTGGAAATCCCCGAATCAAACCACCATTCCCGGCGGTTAAAGGTTTGTGGGGCAGACCAACCGTGGTAAATAACGTAGAAACGATAGCTGCAGTAGTTCCCATCGTAAATGAAGGGGGCGATGCTTATGCGCAAATCGGAATAGGCAGAAGTACAGGTACTAAATTGATCAGTGCTTCGGGCAATATCAATAAACCAGGTGTTTATGAAATTACCATGGGAATCACCGTGGAAGAGTTTATTTACTCTGATACCTATTGCGGTGGAATGAAAAATGGCAAGAAATTAAAGGCCTGCGTACCTGGTGGTTCGTCAGTACCCATTTTACCTCATTATTTGGTGTGCAAAACCGCGGCCGGTGAAGATCGTTTAATGTCGTACGAGAGCTTGTCTGATGGCGGATTTGCCACAGGAAGTATGTTGGGCTCTGGAGGATTTATAGTCTATGATGAAGACCAATGTATCGTTCGCAATACTTGGAACTTTTCTCGTTTTTATCACCATGAGAGTTGTGGACAGTGCAGCCCTTGCAGAGAAGGAACGGGCTGGATGGAAAAAGTTTTACATCGTTTAGAATATGGACATGGTAAAATGGAAGACATCGATTTGCTTTGGGATATTCAAAGAAAAATCGAAGGCAACACCATTTGCCCATTGGGTGATGCTGCTGCTTGGCCAGTTGCCGCTGCCATTCGTCATTTTAGAGAAGAGTTTGAATGGCACGTAAATGAGCCAAAACTCTGTACAACAAAAAATTACGGTTTAGTAACCGAAAAAAAGTTTGAGCCAGTTAACGCATAATCATGTCAGAAACTAACCCAAAATTCAAAGTAACCATAGATGGTGTAGAAGTGGAAGTTGATCCAGGGACCACCATCCTAAATGCAGCACGATTAATTGGCGGCGATGTTGTCCCTCCGGCTATGTGCTATTATAGCAGTTTGCAAGGCAGTGGTGGTAAATGTCGTACCTGCCTCGTAGAAGTTAGCAAAGGCTCTGAAAAAGATCCTCGACCTATGCCCAAATTGGTTGCGAGTTGTTCAACTCCAATCATGGATGGTATGGAAGTGAAGAACAAGAGCAGCGAAAAAGTAATGGATGCCCGCGCTGGTGTTGTAGAAATGCTTTTGATCAACCACCCATTGGATTGCCCAGTGTGCGACCAAGCTGGTGAATGTCATTTGCAGGATTTGGCATACGAACATGGCAAAAGCACAACCCGCTACGAATTTGAAAGAAGAACCTTCGATAAGGTGGATATCGGCGAATACATCAAATTGCACATGACGCGTTGTATTTTGTGTTACAGATGTGTTTACACAGCCAATCAGCTGACGGACAAGCGAGAGCATGGCGTATTAAAACGTGGTGATGCAGCTGAAATCGGGACGTTTATCGAAAAGAATTTAAAAAACGAGTTCATTGGTAACGTGATTGATGTGTGTCCGGTGGGTGCGTTAACAGATAAAACGTTTAGATTCCGTTCTCGTGTTTGGTATACCAAGCCCATGGATGCGCACAGAGATTGCAAATGTTGTTCAGGAAAAGCCGTTGTTTGGATGATCGGCGATGAAGTGGCTCGTGTTACCGCTCGTAAAGATCAATATGGTGAAGTGAAAGAGTTTATTTGCAATGAATGTCGTTTCGAAAAGAAAGACAAATCAGATTGGACGATAGAAGGCCCAAGACATATTGACCGTTCTTCAGTGATTTCTGCCAACCACTACGAGGTAGAGGCACCATCGCACACCCCCTTATTAAACAAAGCCTAAGACGAATATGGATAGTGCATTATTTTTAGAGAAACTCATACTTATCGTCGTGATTTTGATGATTACGCTGGTAATGGCATTGTATTTCACCTTCGGGGAACGAAAAATCGCTGCTTTCTTCCAAGATCGCTTGGGTCCAAACAGGGTAGGTCCTTTTGGGATATTTCAGCCCTTCGCCGACGGTGGTAAATTGTTGTTTAAGGAAGAGATCATCCCCAAAAATGCCGAAAAATGGCTCTTTATTTTGGGTCCTGGTATTGCAATGATTGTTGCAACCATCACCAGTGCCGTTATTCCTTGGGGTACAACTTTGCCGATTTTTGGAAGAAATGTTCAATTACAGGTAGCCGATGTCAACATTGGGGTATTGTACATTATGGGTATTGTGAGTATCGGTGTTTATGGCATCATGATTGGCGGATGGGCATCGAACAATAAATATTCACTGTATGGTGCAATCCGCGCGAGTGCGCAAATGATTAGCTATGAATTGAGTATGGGTTTGGCCTTGATTGCTGTGGTGATGATGAGCGGAACTTTGAGCTTGAAAGAAATGGTAGAGCAGCAGCAAGGATTGAATTGGAATGTTTGGTATCAGCCATTGGGTTTCTTATTGTTTTTAACATGCGCCTTGGCCGAATGTAACCGAGCCCCGTTTGATTTGGCAGAATGCGAAACAGAATTGATTGGCGGATACCACGTGGAATACTCTTCGATGAAATTGGGTTTCTACTTGTTTGCAGAATATATCAATATGTTTATCTCAAGTGCAGTTATGGCATGTGTTTACTTCGGCGGATACAATTTCCCTGGTATGCATTTGATTACAGACCCAACCTGGCTGGGATTGGCACAAGTGGGTGTAATGTTCGGTAAGATTTTCTTCTTTGTTTTCCTATTTATGTGGATTCGTTGGACCTTGCCTCGTTTCAGATATGATCAATTGATGAGGTTGGGATGGAAATCTATGATTCCCTTGGCCTTGTTAAATATGTTGGCTACCGGCGCAGTGTCATTATACAACACCTACGGTTTTTAAAGTAATACAGAAATTATAATAGAGAGGAGGAAAGAAATTTCCTCCTTTTTTATTTGGATTGAAAATGCTCTAACAATCTTTCCATTTTGATGCCACGACTTCCTTTGATAAAGGCATAGTCGCAGTCGATGGGGTGAGTGTCCAGCCATGCCAGTAAAGCATCTATCGTTTGAAAGCGATAGGGGTGATTTGGGCATGAATTACAGAATTCTTCACCTACCAAAAAAGTACTGTCCTGAATTCCAAGGGAGTTACAAAGCTCAAGCAAGGCGATGTGTTCTGCTCTACTATGATCACCCAACTCAAGCATGTCGCCCAAAAAGAGTTGCTTATTGCCTTTTAACGTCGCAAATGACTGTATCGCAAATGTCATTGAACTCGGATTGGCATTATACGCATCTAGGAAAATCTGAATGCCATCAATGGTTCTCCATTCACTGCGATTGTTGCTAGGAACGTAACTGCATGCCAGCGACATGGCCTTATGAACGTTTAAACCCTGCGAAACACCCAAAGCAGTGCCAAATAATAAGTTGTAGGCATTGTATCGACCGCTCAAAGGAGAAGAAAAAGAACCAACGAGAATCTGTTGATGATATAAATCGAAGGTGAGCAATGGCATTTCATCCTGAATATGAGCATAGAAATCCGCTGTATCACTTAATGTGCTGATGGTTAATTGATTGCTTAGTCTTTTCTTCATGGAGTTGAGCCATGAATCATCGATATTAACAATGGCTAAACCTTGGTTCGACATCAGGCTGAGGTAAACTTCGCTTTCCTCTTTGGCAACTGTTTCAATATCCCCGAAGCCTTCTAAATGTTCTTTTCCGATGTTGGTGATGATGCCAGCGTCTGGAGAAATCAAATCACACAATACTTTCATTTCTCCAGGGTGGTTGGTGCCTAGTTCAATAATTGCATATTCGTGTTCCGGTTTCACACTAAGCAATGTAAGTGGTACGCCGATGTGGTTGTTCCAATTTCCCGGGGTTGCTAAGGTGAT
This sequence comes from Bacteroidetes bacterium UBA2234, assembly GCA_002347985.1. Taxonomy (GTDB): domain Bacteria; phylum Bacteroidota; class Bacteroidia; order NS11-12g; family UBA955; genus UBA955. The sequence goes on along the minus strand of DDYM01000061.1, from coordinate 132,758 downwards.
TCCCGCATCGCTTAAGACAGTTTTACTCACCTCTTTTGTTGTGGTTTTGCCATTGCTACCGCCTACAATGATTTTCTTACAAGGCATTTGTGCAAAATGATGCTTTGCGAGTTGCTGCAGCGCAAATAAACTGTTTTCAACAAAGACAAAACGGGAGTCGAGCTTTAACGTTTCACTATCAACGATTACTACACTAGCGCCTTGCTCAATTGCCTGATTGGCAAAATCGTTCCCATCAAATCGATCACCCTTTAAGCAAACAAAAATATCACCGGGTTTCAAGGACCTTGAATCCGTACATAATTGATAATTTGCAGCAACAAACGCTGGGTAAACTCTATTAATGAAGTCCGACCATTCCATTTTTCAAACCTAATTCAAATCAATTGTGCAATGCAAACAATAAATCCCCAAAAAATGGGGTGGCTAATATTTCGGAGTCATCGCGAATAAATTAATTAAATTGAAAGAAACTCATGCTTCGAATTGAATCTGCAAATTGTCTGTCTTATATTCACGAAACAAACCCATATGCGTAAACTTATACTATTTCTTACCGTTTTCTTTTTGCTAAACTCTGCGGATGCGCAGTTAAACTATAGAAGTAATTCAAAAGGATTTAAAGTTTTCGATGGTCCAAATCAAATTGAAAGTCCATTTTGGGGAGGCTTTAATTCGCCACAATTCCAACACATGGACTTAAATGGCGACAAATTGTTGGATATCATTGTGTTTGATCGATATGATTCTAAGGTGATGCCATTTTTGAGATTACAGAATGATGTTTTTCAATACGCTCCAGAATATGAGGCATCGCTTCCAAAAGGCCTGTACTACTACAAAACCGCAGATATCAATAGCGATGGGAAATGGGATATTTTTACCTTATCTGAAAGCAGTAATTTGCTTATTTACATCAACCAAACTACTTCAGGTTCTAATAAGTTGAAGTTTAATGGGATTGGTCCTTGGTATTATCGCAATCAATTCGATTCCTCGTTTTTTAATTTATACAACCCATTGAGTTTTTCTAAGTTCGATATGCCAGAAATCTCTGATATCGACGGAGATGGGGATTTGGATATTTTGTCTTATGATCAAGGGAATTATACCTACAGATTGTTCAAAGACGTACGAGCTGAGAAAAAATGGTCCAAAGACACCTTCGAATTTCAAATTATGGATGTTTGCTTTGGGTATTTTAATGAGGGGTTTGACAATTCTATTTTGTTGGGTGAATGTCCTTACAAAGACAAGTTAAAGCCGAGGCATACTGGCGGTGCAACTTGTTTGATGTATGACGCGGATGCCGATGGCGACAAAGAACTGATGATTTCCAATATCGGTTTCCCGAGATTTACTTATTTGAAGAATGGGAAGACGCAAGCCAAAACGTATTATGATACGATGGTTGCCTACGATACAATTTTCCCCAGAAACACGGTGGCTGCCAATCAAATTATGTTTCCTGCAGGTTATTTGGTGGATATCAGTGGGGATGGTGTGCAAGACTTAGTCATCGCCCCCAATAATTTTACCGATGTAAAAGAAACCAATCAAATTTGGTACTACAAGAATTTGGGTCAGAGCAATAAACCCAATTTTCAATACGAAAAATCAAATTTACTCACCGAAAAAACATTGGACTTGGGCGCTCGTACAGCACCTGTGTTTGTAGATGTTGATGCCGATGGCGACCAAGATTTGCTGGTTGCGAATAATGGTGATTTTGCAGCAACAAAAGGTGTAAGGGATCATATCGCACTTTTTGAAAACACTGGGGACTCAAAGAATCCTGTTTATACGATTAAAGACCGAAATTATATGAGATTTTCGGACTCCCCCGATTTGGCCTATCAACATATGATTCCAACAGTAGGTGATATCGATAGCGATGGCGATTTGGATTTATTGATAGGATTGATCAATGGTAGAATCGTTCTCTATGAGAATGTTGCTGGAGTAAATCAACCTGTAAAATGGACCTGTAAAACACGTGATTTGTTAAAGGTTTCACTGGAAATGGGAGAAACCAATGCCGCGCCTTTTCTTTATGATTACAATGCCGATGGAAACATGGATTTGTTGGTTGGTTATTATAACGGTCGTATTTCATTGTTTGAAGCCGGAAACAAATCATACAATAATTACACTTTGAAAACCAGAAATGCTTGGGGTGCCCGAGGAAATGAATGGAGAGTGGATGTGAGCCCAGGTGATTGGAAATCATTTGGTTATGCAGTGCCAAGAGTCACAGACCTCAATGGCGATGGAAAAAAGGAGTTTTTGGTTGGGACCGCCTACGGATACACAAGATTATATCAGATTGATGGCCATCCTTATACCGATTCATTGCTCGCCGATACAAGTTGGTTCTTTGAATACACTGTTTCAGATTCTACCTTGCCTAAATTGGGTTCACGAGTTGTACCGGCTTTTGCAGAGCTTACAGGTGATTCATTGCAAGAAATGGTATTTGGATTGGGTAGAGGAGGATTGATGTGGGCCAATTCATTGAATTCTAAAAAGTTGTCTTCTAACGTGAATATCACAGAATCTGTAGCGGCCAATTTGTATCCCAATCCTGGATCAAATATCGTTGTACTTTCTAGAGGTAAGGGTGCATCCACAGCGGATTGGAAAATCGAATTGTATAACTTACAATCTCAATTGCAATATCAAACCCATTTGGGTGTGAATGAGCAAGGCGTTGGAATTCCGATACAAGACCTAAGTAATGGGGTGTATTTTGTGAAAATTACCAATGCGGTAGGACAGAGTTCGTCGATCAAACTGCTTGTTCAGCATTAATTTTGGTGACGTCTAAAACCTGATTGCAATACGGTTTCCATTCATCCTCTCGATTGGATGCAATGATTAATGCGCGATTTCCCAAAAAGGTTTTGAGAAGCTCATCGTACAATTGACTTCCATTGAGATCCAAATTGGTTAAAGGTTCGTCGAGAATTACCAATGACTCAGTTCCCATCAAAGCCATACATAACTTTACACGCTGTTTCATTCCACTGGAAAAGGTGAGGAGTGCCTTAGATTTTGTATTGTTCGAGAATCCACAAATGGAGATCAAACGATCTAAGGTGACACCCGAAGCAAATCCCTTGACACTTTGGTGAAAGTTAAACCATTCTTGTAATGTGAATTCCTCAGGTAATTCAAGGGCCGGAGATGCAAGTGCGATGTGCTGATACCATGAATCAGAAGTGATCTGCTTGCCATGAATATCGAGCCAATCTATACTTCCTTCCGTTGGGTTGGTTTGCCCTGATATCATCAACGTTAATGTCGATTTCCCACTGCCATTTCCGCCCAAAAGAGCCAATTTGAGTGGCTGGGTATCGAGTCCTAAATCCAATTCAAGATTTAAATGCCGAAACAACCACGTTCTATGGTAGTTTTTGCCACAATCTTGAAAAGTAATTTTCATGTTTATTTGGCGATGTAGCCTTTCATGATACCGCGATCAGATTCCTTAATGAACTGTAAAATTTCATCTCTCTCGGTAGTTGGGGAAAATTCGGTTTCAATGATTTTAATTGATTTTGCCGTATTGTAACCTTTAACAAATAAGGTTCTATAGATATCTTGAATTTCAGCAATCTTTTCCGTGGAGAACTCTCTTCTACGCAGTCCAACGCTATTTACACCCTCATAACTCAAAGGTTCCCTTGCGGCTTTGGTATATGGAGGGACATCCTTTCTAACTAGAGATCCACCGCTGATCATGGCATGACGACCAATTTTAACAAATTGATGTACGAGAGCAGCGCCGCCCAATATTGCCCATTCGCCAACGGTAACGTGCCCTGCGACTTGAACACTATTGGCCAAAATGCAATGGTCTTCAATTACAACATCATGTGCCAAGTGAACGTAAGCCATCAAAAGTACATTGTTGCCAACTTTAGTGAGACCTGAAGCTTTGGTGCCTTTGTTTATTGTTACGTATTCGCGAATCGTGGTGTTATTGCCAATAATAGTCAGGGTTTCTTCGCCGTCAAACTTTAAATCTTGGGGTATCGCTCCGATAGAGGCGCCCGGGAAAATCCGACAACTTTTTCCAATTCTTGTTCCTTTGAAAATGGTTGCACCCGACATAACATGGGTACCTTCACCAATTTCTACATCGGCGTGAATGGTGACAAACGGATCAATGATTACGTGATCTGATATTTTTGCCGAGGGGTGAACGTATGCCAGGGGCTGAATCATTTTTTTAAATCTTAGTTTTACGAATTAAGCGATTTTTACGATTTGCGCCATCATTTCTGATTCACAAACCAATTTTTCTCCCACCCATGCACGTCCTCGCATCATGCACAATCCACGACGAACGGGTTCGATCAATTCCAATTTCATGATTAATGTATCTCCTGGGACTACCTTGTCTTTGAACTTCGTATTGTCGATTTTCAAGAAATACGTACCATAGTTTTCTGGATCTTCAACAGTACTCAATATTAATATTCCTCCACATTGAGCCATGGCTTCAAGTTGCAAAACCCCTGGCATAATTGGATCTCCCGGAAAATGTCCTGCAAAGAATGGTTGGTCAAAAGTGATATTTTTGATGCCCACAATGGAATTCTCTGTTTTCGAAATGATCTTATCGACCAACAAAAATGGATGGGCATGGGGAAGCATTTTCATCACATCTTTGGTGGCATACAAAGGTTTTTCATTGGGGTTGTAATAGGGGGCACCATCCTGTTTTCTGCGCATTTCTTTTTTCATCACTTGTTTGATTTTTTTAGCAAACGCTACATTGCTCGCATGACCAGGTCTTGCAGCCATGATTTGCCCTTTGATTGGCATTCCTACCAAAGCCAAATCGCCGATCATATCTAACAATTTATGTCGTGCAGGCTCATTTTGAAAACGCAAATCCAAGTTGTTCAAGATGCCGTTTTGGGTAACTTCAACCGTGTTCTTATGAAACACTGAGGCCAATCGATCCAATTCGTCTTGCTCAACTTTTCTATCAACTACAACAATTGCATTGTTTAAATCACCCCCCTTAATGAGATTGTTCTGAAGCAAATATTCCAATTCATGAAGGAAGCAGAATGTTCTGCAAGGTGAAATCTCCTTTTTGAATTCGCCCATATTGGTAATTGCGGCATGCTGACTGCCCAAAACGGGGGAATTGTAATCAACCATAACAGTTAATCTGTAGTCGTTTACAGGCATCGCAATGATTTCAACCTTATTTTCTTCATCCGTAAAGTTGATGTTATAAGGAATCTCAAAATATTCTCTCTCTGCTTCGAGTTCTATGATTTCATTGGCTTCAATGGCATCCACGAAGGGACGACTGCTTCCGTCCATAATCGGCATTTCTGGACCGTTAATATCGATCAAAACATTGTCAACTTCCATGCCTACCAAAGCGGCCAGAACATGCTCTACCGTTGATACTGAGGCATTTCCTTTCGTTAACGTTGTACCACGACTTGTATCTGTAACCAGATCGCAATCGGCTTCAATGATAGGGGAGCCTTCCAAATCGATTCTTCTGAACTTATAACCGTGATTCTCGGCGGCGGGATTCAACGTCAATGTGACATTGGCACCTGTATGCAAACCAACACCAGAGATTGTGATGGCATTTTTTAAAGTTGTTTGTTTTGGATTTAATTGATTCATTTTGAAATGACTATAATTTTTTAATTGATTCGATTTCGCGTTTTAATGTTTCTAACTCCTGCATCATGGCGCTGAGTTTTCGGTTATTCGCAACACTCTTCAAGAATGTTCTCACATCAGTGGCTGGGGTTCCAGTGAGTTTTTGATTTTCTTCGGTCACATTTCCAGTGATACCCGCTTGTCCACCTACAGATGTCTTTGGTGCGATGGTTAAGTGCCCAGCAACACCCACCTGTCCGCCAAATTGAGAGTATCCGCCTACTTTGGTACTGCCTGAAATTCCTGTCTGGGCAGCAATCACCGTATGCTCACCAATTTCTACGTTGTGCGCAATTTGAACAAGATTGTCGAGTTTGGTCCCCGTCTTTATCACAGTGCTTCCCATCGTTGCCCTGTCGATACTACAGTTGCTTCCAACTTCCACCCAATCTTCGAGCACGACATTTCCCACTTGAGGGATCTTGACATATTTGCCATTCACAGGTGCAAAGCCAAAGCCGTCACCACCAATTACACTTCCGGCTTGAATTATACAATGATTTCCTACAATACAGTCGGAGTAAATCACAACATTTGGATAGATGATACAATTGTTGCCAATTTTAACATTCCGGCCAATGTATGCACCGGGGTAGATGATTGTATTGTTTCCAACTGAAACGGATTCTTCTAAATAGGCGGTTGACCCAATATGCACATCATTACCGAGCTTAGCAGTTTCATGGATGTGTTTGGATTCAATTCCTGTGCGATGCTTATTGGGGTCGAAATACTTACCCAAAATCGTACAAAAAGCAAAATAAGGATTATCGTGATGTATTAATACAGCGGCTATTGGATGTTGTGGTTTGAAATTCAGTGGAACGATCACCGCACCACAATGAGTCTCATAAAGCGCTTGCTCATACTTTGGATTGGATAAAAAACCCAGTGAATCGGATTTGCCTTCTTCCAATTTTGCTGCATTGGTTATGATTACATCAGACTCAGAAACAAGAATCTGTCCACCTATCTGTTTCGCTATTTCTTTGGCCGTTAGCATCGTTTCAGCCTGCAAATTAATACCAAAGTCATAAATCACCGCTGATTTGCCCACATAAACTCAATTTTCATGGATGAAAAACCCACAATCGTATGGAGAATCAATTTTTCTTTCTATTTTGGCCGATAGATTAATAGAAATCCATCATGACAACATCAGAAGACCAAATGTATTCCGACAAATCGCATCCGAAAGGGTTGTACGTTTTGTTTGTGACCGAAATGTGGGAGCGTTTTAGCTATTACGGCATGCGCGCCTTGTTTGTTTTATTTATGACCAAAGCTTTGCTATTCGACAAGGCCTTGGGCTCAGAAATTTACGGCAGTTACACAGGACTTGTATACTTAACGCCTTTGTTGGGTGGATACATGGCTGATCGTTATTGGGGTAACCGGAAGTCGATTATTATCGGTGGCGTTTTGATGGCCATCGGACAATTGTTTATGTTCTTCGCGGGTACTTTTTATCAGGAAGTCAATATCGCGGCACCCTTGATGTTTACTGGATTGGGCTTTTTGATTATCGGAAACGGTTTCTTCAAACCCAATATTTCTACGATGGTTGGTCAGTTGTACCCAGCAGGAGATAAGCGTGTAGACTCAGCGTTTACCATTTTCTACATGGGTATCAACTTGGGAGCCTTTATCGCGCCATTGTTGTGCGGTTACTTGGGCGATACTGGCAATGCAGCAGATTTCCGTTGGGGATTCATGGCAGCTTGTTTGGGTATGTGCGTGAGTTTGATTCTTTTCATCACTTTAAAGAACAAATACATCGTTACGCCTGAGGGTGAGCAAATTGGTGAAAAGCCAAATTCTGCGAGAGAAGTAAAAACTGACGCCCCCGCGGCACCAGTGAATTACACAGCAATGGGAATCTGGGCTGGGGTGTTTGGAATCTTGTTGTATTTGTTTAAATATCGGGCCGATATGGACTGGATTGGATCTTTCATCTTCTCTCTTACAATTGCGGCTCCGGGTTACATCATTACCGATCCAACTTTGAGCAAAGTGGAACGCCAGCGTATTTGGGTAATTTATATTGCGGCCTTCTTTGTGATATTTTTCTGGGCGGCATTTGAGCAAGCAGGTGCTTCGTTGACCTACTTCGCAGAAGAGCAAACCAATCGTGAGATTTTCGGAACTACAATTCCTACCTCATATTTTCAGAGTATTAATGCCGTTGCCATCGTGATTTTTGCCCCCTTATTTGTTTGGTTGTGGGGATGGATGGGCAAACGTAACATGGAGCCAGCATCACCCTTCAAACAGGCGATGGGATTGTTCCTTTTGGCCATGGGTTACTTGGTTATCGCTTTCGGTGTGAAAGGCATCGATCCTAGTACAAAATTGAGTATGGTTTGGTTGGTTTCGTTGTATACGATCCACACTTTTGGTGAGTTGTGTTTGTCACCTATTGGACTTTCTATGGTGAACAAATTGGCTCCAGTAAAATTGGCTTCTTTGTTGATGGGCGTTTGGTTCCTTTCAACTGCGGCTGCCAACAAATTTGCCGGAACATTAAGTGCTTTGTATCCAGAAGAAGTAAAAATGGAAAAGCGTTACTCTGCCAAAGCTGATGCATCTGTGATGGCAATGTTCACTGCAAATACGCTTGATACCAACGTTTGGAAAGCGGATCCAAAAGGAACGTATTCATTGGCTACAGCAGCGGTTAAAACGGTGAAGGCTGCAGATACCAAAACGGATTCTGTAGTTGCCATTACCATGAATAATGTTCCTGCTGCAGATAATTCCAAACATGTATGTACTGACTCATGCATGAGCAGTGGGACTTGTCCAATGCACGTCAAACCTTTTGTTGCTGCTGTGACAAAAGACATTTCTGTCTTCCATTTGAAAGTGATTAAATCTAACAACAAATACTTCGATCGTGGTATTTTGTTGAATGATACCACACTGATTACCCATGATTCTGTAGATGTTGTAACCAAAGTCAACGGTGTAAAGGTCGCAACCAAAGAAGAGCGCCTGCAAACCTGGAATTTGAAGCCTCAAAAGCCAACATTCTTTGTTAAAATAGAAACACTTTATGATTTCTTCATGTTGTTTGTTTTCATGGCAGGAGCTGCATCTATCGTGTTGTTCTTGTTGAGTGGTAAACTTCTGAAGATGATGAATGGCGTGAGATAAGTCGCTGATCTAACTACTATAAACACGAAACAAAAAGAGGGAGCCNNGGCTCCCTCTTTTTGTTTCGTGAAAGTTGCGTCTCAATCAGATTACTCACCCAGATGCTTGAGCAAATCAGCCACCACAAATGTGCTTCCGCCAACATAAATCAGATCCTGAGGCCGCGCATCGTTCAAAGCCGATTTATATGCCAATTTTACATCCATATAATGTGTGCCATTCAAACCTATTTCTCTGCCTTCCTCCGCTAAGATTTTCGAATCCAATCCTCGGATTACACTGGGCTTACAATAATAATAAATGGCGTCTTTTGGAAGCAATTGAAGAATCTTCTCTCGATCCTTATCGGAAACCATTCCCCATATCATTCGAATTCTTGGAGGTTGCGCACTCACATCGTCGGCCGAGGAATGATTTCTAATCACCATGTTTTTCCATTCCTCAAATGCTTGGTTGTAGCGTTCTTGGAGTTGCGTCATAGTGAAAGATACCCCATCGGAATTGTGCGCTGTATCAGTAACCGTCCATGGATTTTGTGAAACGATTTCCCAACGACCTCTAAGGCCAGACAATTGGGTCACATTTTCCAATGCAGACATGATCAAACTTCGCTTTAACGGAAACCATAAATCCTTCAAAGCTTCTATTGCACACGTAAACGTCTGAATATTCTCTTGTTGATAATTTCCTTTCAAAGCCAAACTTCGAATGAAACCCACATCAACGGGCAAATCATGGTATATTTTCGACTTATTGACGAGGGCTGTTGCTTTCATTACGGTCATTGCCTCCTCACGCATAGGACCCAACGCAACCGGAATGCCTTTTTTGATGATTCCTGCTTTCTCAGAAGCGATTTTCTCTATGGTATCGCCTAGAAGATCCATATGATCCCATCCAATATTTGTAATCACGGATAGGATGGGAGTAATGATGTTGGTGCTATCCAATCTTCCGCCAAGTCCAACTTCAATTACCCCGATATCAATTTTCTCCGCTCTAAAATGGTAAAACGCCAAAGCCACCGTGATTTCAAAAAATGAAGGTTTGATTCTATCCAACGTTTCATGGATTTCATTCATAAAATCAATCACAGTTTGTTCTTCGATGCATTTTCCATCAATGCGTATACGCTCAGTAAAGTCTATAAGATGAGGAGAGGTATAGAGCCCGGTTTTGTATCCATGTTGCGTTAGCGTAGCTGCCAACATGCTGGAAACCGAACCTTTGCCATTGGTTCCAGCAACATGAATCCATTTTTGATCAAGCTGAGGATTGCCGATGGCATCCAGTAATGCAATCGTATTATTTAAATCTGCTTTATAGGCGGCTTTGCCGATGTTATGAAACATGGGCAATTGACTAAACATGTAGTCTAGGGTTTCACTATACGAGGTAAACCTCGACATTAAAAAGATTTCGTTACGTTTAACGTGACCAATGCACTTTCACCACAACCCTCACCATTTTTTTCAAATTTTGAATCGTTCAAGAAATCACGGAAGATTCTCATCATATCATCATCGTCGCCGTTCCAAGAAGTTCCTTTTACATTCCATTCAACTACGCTCCATTTGCCATTACAATCGATTCGAACCCTTGCGATAATAACTCCAAACGCATCGGTTCTGGGGTTGTCGTAATTGGACGACATATTGTATTTTTTGAATGTATTGCTAAAATTCTTGCCACCTTTGTTACCGGTAACACGATCTCCGTAGTTTCCAGTTACGCCACCGCCATTGCCACCTTTGCCAGAACCTGTACTTCCGCTACCATTTTTCCAACCATTTGGATCACCTTCACCGCCTTTGCCATTGCGTTTTCCGAACTTTGAAAAATCCACTTTGATTTTAGGATTGTCAGAAGCAGGTCTATCTGAACTTGGAGGATCGATTGGGGGTAAGCTGGTAGTTTCCGGCTGCGCTTCATTGGTTACAACCGGTCCTGCGCCACCACTTTGTGGTTGATTGCTTTGTGGTCCTTCCGAAGGATCTCCACCCAATTTCGGGGGAGTAGGAGAAGGGCCTCCATCGGTAGGACGACCAAAACTGGGGTCTTCCACCATACCAAAGTCCAAAATAAGGGCACCTTTTTTATTCTCAAACGGTGGATTTGGAATCGAAATGTGAACGAAATACAACATTAACAAAATGATTGCAGATGCAACCAAGGCAATTGCCCATGAAACAGCCCGTTGACCGTTGGTGGTTCTTAAGTTTTCCTCAATTTGATAATGTGCCATCAGTTATTCCAATCTAACGCGATATCGGATACAGATAATGTGCCGGTAGGCAAAATTTTAATTGTTTCAGCGTAATCACTGGCCATTTGGTCTGTTTCAAATCTTCCCAAAACGACTTTGTAAAGGCTAGATTTCTTTCCTTTGACCAAACACGCATCGATACCCAATCGCTGCCAAAGCAAACATTCACTTTCTCCCAACGATGGGGTGAGGTAGGCTCCTCCAACGATAACATATTTGCCTTTTAGTTCTTTGTTTGCATGCTTGAATGCTTCAATTCCACTTACTCCTGAAGCATATTTTAGTTTGTGAACGATCACTGAATTCGTGGATTCGGTTGAATGTTGATTTTCATCAACAACTACAAAAGAATCTTGATTCGATTTCACCGCCGCACTCGGATGAACCCGTTGACTGTCTTGCGGAATCAATGAGGCCATGTCGTTTCCGGTACTAACCGACCAAATTTGTGCAATGCTCAGCAACACGCCAGCACCAATACTAATCACTGCAAAAGAGGCAGCCATTCTCCAAATCAGGGGTGTTTTTCTCTTCGATTCGGTAAATTCACTGTGATGAGAATCTCCCAATAACTCAATTTCCGCAGCGGAATTGAAAGCTATCGATTCCGAAGGTTTGTCGTTGCTTTCTGAAACCGTTTCCACAGAAACTGTTTTTTCTCCCAATTCAATGGGTGCGGTTGAAAGTTCAATACGATTTGATTCGTAGTTTTTCTCTACCACCAATGCGGAATTACTTTCAGGACGATAGTTGGGAACATCCTTCCAACTCCAATCGATAATCGGCAGGCCAAAAGTTTCCTTACTCAAGTTCAAGTTTGGATTGGCTAAGAAGAATAAATCTCCTACGGCATTCCTATGAAATTTGCCCAAATCACCCATCGAAATGGCTTGTGTATTTGTGCAATTTGCATGGAGAGTATTGAATTCAGTTCCGAGAAGTGTGGAAGACTGTCTAAATTGTAATCCGCATATTTCCTTCAATTCGTTGGCAACAAATCCATCGTCTTCTTGAATGTTAGAATTGAAGAAAAGTGTATGAACACTGGGTTTGAGTTGACCAGAAAAAGGATTGGCCATTCCGTAATTCTTACGCAATATGAAGGCACCAAAGCCCGGAATTACAGCACATTCGTGTTTGTATAAAACACGTGTTATGGCCATGATTACTGCGGGATTCATAATACAATATTACGGCTATTTTTTAAATCTTTATCAAAACAATGACAGTGAAAGGCCACCCATTACGGTCAAACCGTAGTTTTTGTAGCCATACCATTGCTGATATTGGTTATTCAATAGATTACTTCCTTGAATCCAAATCCTTCCTTTTCCTGAAAGTCTGTAATCCAAACGAGCATGAATATCCATATAACCAGGCATTTCTTTGGTTTGGGGTTTGCCATCAACAATCACTTGGTTTCTTCGCTTGCTCACGCCATCCAATCCGCATTGGATCTCTATCGATTTTCCCAAATAATATTGACCATTTACACCATAAGTCAGTGAGGGTAGGTGCCAGGCATAATCGTTTCGATCAACGTTGTAGCTAATCACCTTTGCATTGGCAGACAGTTTCAATTGCTCACCCACTTTGTATTTAACCATACTTCTGAAATAAACGCTGTTAACATCGGCATAAATAAATTGTAAAGTTCCCAAACTGTCCATCATAGATTTCTTTTTACCGGCCACATTCATTGAATCGGCACGAGAAACGACCAAAGCAAAATTTGAAGAAGAGTTGCCGCCAAAATCCAAAGCGAATTCTGCATTCTCAGTGATTTTTCCTTTGATACCCAAGTAACCATTGAATTGTTCGTAGGTATTCTTGATTGAGACTGAATCACCAGTAAAGGGCATATATGAATTCATTCGTCTAAAGCTATTCTTCTTCAAACCACCGTCAATCCCTCCGTAGAGTTTCAAATTTAAACCCGTAAGTGTTTTTTCAACTTCCAAGTAAGGATTTACATAGAACTTGCTGGTGGTTTTTTGCGTGTCGATGGTCTGCGTCCAATTGGTTAATAACACACCAAATTTCACATCGAGCTTGGTGGGTTGATGATTGAATTTTACATAGGGCAACGCATCGATAAATAATTGCTTATTCGTACTTAAACCATTGAATTTGTTGGTGTCCGGCTTCTGTTGCATGTCTAAGTACGTGGTACTCAAATCCGCGCCCCAGGTCACATTTTTAATGCGATGCGATGCGTTTAAGTAGCCACTAAAATCCATTTCTTTCTGCCCAAATGATCCGGTATTAAAGGCTTGCGCTGCAATTCCCGTGTGAATCGAAGGCCTCTTACCGCCTGCAATCAAATCGTAATCAACACCCAAGCCAAAATGATTGCTGATTTTACCCGAATTGATGATGGTTGGATTGTCATAGGCTGAATCTTTTGCGAAAAAATTGATTTTGTCGATGTTATAAAAAATCTTCGTTTCCAATCCTGAGTTTTGAAAATACTTTGCGCCTTGCAATTGGAATTTGTTGGTAGAAAATTCACGAATCGAATTTGCGGGGTTCGCATTTAAGTGGATACCGCTGAAATTGTAACTGTAATTTGGATTCGCTTTGCTGCTTAAGTATACTTCTCCAAGAATGTGTCCATAATTTCCACCGCCAATTCTAGCGTAATTGGAAAGATAGACCGAGTCCGAACTCTTGTCCTTCAGTTTTTCGGGTTGTACGGGGCGAATGATTTTTCTTGTATTCCAAGCAAATTCTGGTGTTTCAAATTTGACGTTGATTTTGGGATTTTCAGAGCGAGGTACAATCGGATCGAGTACTAACTTTGAAGAGGGGATGAGCTTGGGCTCGAATTTGGTGGTTACCTGACGAGACGAATTGTCGATCCCACGATTTCCTGGTTGGGCAATGATTGACGCACTTGCGAGCGTAGTAAGTCCAATTAGAATGACACTTTTCATGTAAATACAAAATTCATTGAAACCTTTCTTAGGATACGCACCATTTTTGAGGGTGTCTAAAAAATATAACGGAATCATGTGCTGCATTGAATTCTTGAAAGTAATTGAGAAAATTTATTGAAATAGTTGAAGTATTTGTAGGATTTCCTTATCTTTGCAGCCCAATTCACGGATTATGTACGCCATTGTTGAAATAGCCGGAAGGCAATACAGGGTAGAAGAGAACAAGCATCTTGTTGTCAATCGTCTACAAGCAGAAGCAGGCTCAACTATTGAGTTTGATAGAGTATTAATGGTTGGTGGCGATAAAATCAAGGTGGGTGCCCCCACAGTTGATGGAGCCACTGTAACTGCCACAGTTAAAGAGCACGGAAAAGGTGACAAAGTATTGGTATTCAAGAAGAAAAGAAGAAAAGGATACCAAAAAATGAACGGATTCCGTCACTATTTGACATTGTTAAAAATCGAAAGTATTAAAGCCTAAAATAGAAAAACGTCATGGCACACAAAAAAGGTGCGGGTAGCACGAAAAACGGAAGAGAATCACACAGTAAACGCTTGGGTGTTAAAATCTATGGCGGTCAAGTTGTGAAAGCTGGTAATATTATTGTTCGTCAGCGTGGAACTAAGCACCATCCTGATGTAAACGTAGGTATTGGAAAAGATCATACTTTGTTCGCTTTGTCTGATGGAATCGTAGTATTCCGCAAGAGCAGAGAAGGAAGAAGCTTCGTTTCTGTACAAGGTCAAGCCTAATTATTTTAAAAATTAAATAAAGAAAAAGGGGAAGGAAACTTCCCCTTTTTTATTTTTGTACACAAATGACAACCCTAACCCCGAAACATCCTTCCGATTCATTTACGCTAATGAATGAAATTGTATTGCCCAACGATACAAATACATTGGGAAATTTAATGGGCGGACGTCTGCTTCATTGGATGGATATTTGTGCCGCGATCGCAGCACAAAAACACAGTCATCATATCGTTGTAACGGCGGCTGTGGATAGTGTTTCATTTAAAGAGAGTATTAGGTTGGGTGACGTGGTGACATTAAAAGCTTACGTGTCCAGGGCTTTCAACTCGAGCATGGAAGTCTTTATCGAAGTTTTTGCAGAGAACTTACCTTCGGGCGGTAGAGTGAAATCCAATGAAGCCTACTATACTTTCGTCGCTCTTGATGGCAGGAACAAACCTGTTACCGTACCTGAGCTTACCCCTCAAACAGAGGAAGAAGTAGTGAAATTTGATGGCGCCCTTCGCAGACGTCAAGTTAGGTTGATTCTGGCAGGCAAAATGAAGCCAGAGGACGCCCAAGAATTAAAAAATCTGTTTGTTTAACAACGATTTTCGGATTCTTCTGTACCACATTTATTTGATTAGTCCAATTTCTCTCAATCTTTCCAATAAGAATTCCATCGCTGTACAATCCTCGTATTTCTTAGGATTATCTTCTGAAATACACTGAGGTAAACAATTCAATGGAACATTGGGCCTAGGGTGTAGAAAGAATGGTATGCTGTATCGAGGTTTACCCCATTGATCCTTTGGTGGGTTCACAACGCGATGTGTAGTGCTCTTTAATTGATCATTCGTCAATCTTTGTAACATGTCGCCTACATTCACTACGATATGATCTTCCACTTCCGTCACACCAATCCACTCGTTATTCTTGTTCAATACTTCCAATCCATCGGCACTTGCGCCCACCAATAGCGTAATCAAATTAATGTCTTCGTGCTCCCCGGCCCGAATGGCATCCTTTGGATCTTCTGTAATCGGTGGATAATGAATCGCCCTTAATATACTATTTCCTTTGGATGCACGTTCATCAAAATAATTTTCATCCAATTTTAAGTGAAGTGCGATCGCCCTTAGTATTTGAATCCCAGTGTTCTCCAGTGCCCGAAAAACAGCTTCTCCAGAAGAATTGAAAAGAGGCAGTTCTGTTACAGTTTTATTGGAAGGATAGGGGTGGTCTTCTAGATCTTCATACTGACCAAAATGCCAAAATTCTTTTAAATCCCCAGTATTTCGATTCTTGGCGTGTTCTTTTCCGAAACCCGTATATCCGCGCTGTCCGCCACCCTGCGAATCATCGTATTTCATTTTTTCCTCCTCCGGCAAAGCGAAAAAGTTTGCAACTTCCTGGTATAATAATTTTAATGTTTCTGAAGGGATTCCGTGATTTCTAATCGCAACAAAACCAATTTGCTCGTAGGCATTTCCAAGTTCAGCAACAAAATTGCTCTTCTCAAAAGAGGAACCGTGCGTAAAATGCGATAAATCTAATTTGGGAATGGATTGCATGGTGCGAATTTACCACACCATAAGAATAAATTCGTTATCCGATAGAGTGAAATAATTTCGAATCACTCTCCTCTAAAATAATAGATAGGGTGGTTGAATTGGGAGATACCATCAAAGTATCTAAGTCACTCGTTGTCTTATAAATATCTTGAAAATATGACGTCCATTCTGGATGCTCAGAAATATTTTCTTGTATGTAAGCCGCAACATCTGCTTCGGCTTCGCCATAATAATAAAGAAGAAGGTCTGAGTGTGATAATGGTCTTGTCATATGCTTCGCTAAAACGACAAACATATAACGGACCGAAAATCAGATTATTTTACATTTACTACACTTTTTTGCATCTTTTTTCTCAAGTTCAAAATAGCGTAGTGCATTCTGCCGATGCAAGTGTTAATATTTGTTTCTGTAAGTGCCGCAATTTCTTTGAAGCTCAGGTCGGCATATTGGCGTAAAATCAATACTTCTCGCTGATCTTCTGGTAGTTCCCAAATCCATTGACGTAAAATGTCGACATCATCTTTGGCTACGCGATGCTCTTCTTGACTCTCAACAGTAATTCCCAAGCTATCGAAAATGTCTCGGCCATCAGTGTCAACGACTACAGGCATCCTTTTTCTCGCCCGAATAGTGTCGATGCTCATGTTCCGTGCAATACGTAAAACCCAAGGTAGAAATTTGTCTTCGTGATTGTACTTGCCCTTCTGAATGCTATGAATCACCTTGATGAAGGTTTCCTGGAAAATATCTTCGGCTACATAACGATCGCCTACAAGCAAATAAATACTAGAAAGAATTCTAGATCTATGGCGCTTCAGTAAAGTTTCAAATGCTGCGTTGTTACCGTCAATGTAACGTTTAATCAGCACGCCGTCAGTTATCAATGGTGTAGTCATAATACTCCTCCCTTGCAGGTTAAATTGTTTTTAGTAAGGCAAGATTTGGTTGAGTATTTTTCTACGTATAGGCGTTTTTGGTTTTGTTTAGGCCGTAAATCAATGCAATAAAATTCGTAATTGCAAATTTTAATTGCGAAAAATGCAAAAAATAAACTATTTCAATCCGTTTATAAATTCCGTGGATGTCATTTTGGGTTTTCCGGGCAACTGCATTTTCAATACCTTGTAACAGCCATCAGAAAGACAAATAAGGAGTTGTCTCGATTCTAAAGTGATTGATTTTGATTCGGATACTGCATGTTCTGACAGTTTTTCGCCCTGAAAAATTTTCATATCACCCCATTGACTTTTGATCCAAGCCCCTGGGAATGGACTTAACCCACGAACTTTGTTATGGAAATCGTTTAGGTTCAATTCCAAACTCAACTCGGCAAATTCACGGTTTAACTTTGGTGCGGATTTCAATTCCTCACTGAAATCTTGAGCCGTAGTCTTGTATTCGCCGCTGGAAATCAACTCCAAAGTCTGAACCATAAGATCCGCACCCTCAACCATCATCCTGTCGTGCAGTTCTCCAACTGTTTCATTGTCCCCAATTGAAAGGGTGGTTTTGGCGATTATATCTCCCGTGTCTATTTCGTGTTTTAAGAAAAAGGTTGTTAAGCCAGTTGTTTTCTCTCCATTGATTATGGCATGATGTATGGGTGCCGCACCTCTGTATTGAGGTAGCAATGATCCGTGGAGATTGATAGTGCCTAGAGGGGGGAACGACCAAACGCGCTCTGGTAGCATTCTAAATGCTATCACCACGCCTAAGTCTGGGTTTAACTCTTGCAATTGGTTATGAAACTCCTCCGATTTTAAATTCACAGGTTGATAAACCTTCAATCCAAGTTCAATAGCCTTCTGCTTTACCGCACTTTCTGAAATTTTTTGACCTCTGCCCGCTGGCTTGTCGATGGCAGTGACAACTCCAACCACATCAAATCCGCTCCGAACGATTTTCTCCAAGGAATATGCAGCAAAATCGGGGGTGCCAAAAAAAACGATACGAAGTTTCGGTTGTGCCATTTACTACAAATGTACAACAGCCAAAAGCAACCAATCCTAACAACTTATTGTCAATTCCTTGATTAAAAGTACGAATCCTAGATAAAATCACCGATTTTTGTATAACAGGTAGGCTTTTTCCTGCATGGAATGATGATTAAAGACTGCGTTCGAAAAATGGGTTTCAATTTGAAACAGGCATTTTCTGCCCTGAACGCGGTTTTGTTTTTTTTAAGTGTACAAATTACGTCCTCGGTTCTTGGAGATATTAATCCCGCTCATCAGCATACCACAATCCATCAAAATACAGCTTCAACGTACTCCACGGGCGATCCCGTTTTTTTCGTTAACAACGGACAATGGTCAACAAAAGTATTGGCAAAAGCACATCTGAACATCGGTGATTTTTGGATTACACAAACAGGGTTTGTTTGGAATTTAATCGACACTTCGGCCTTTGAACTGTTACATGAACGCACAACACAAAACCTTAAAATCTCAACGCAGGCGGTTTTTATGGATTTTATCAATCCCACTTTATTTTCCTCTGCGAAAGGTCAGGGCAGCCAATCAACAGAATATTATAATTTTCACAACGCAAAAGGGAGCTTTTCAGCATCACACAAATTTGGTTGTGTTTTAATTTCCAATGTTTGGCCCGGGGTTGATTTGGAGGTCAAGTCATTTCAAAATACCATCAAATACAATTGGATCTTGCATGCGGGTGTAAATCCAAATGTGATCAAATGGAAATATCGAGGTCAGAACTCTCTGGCTGTGTCATCTACAAAGGATTATTGCGAAATAAAAACCAATATCGTTGATTGGGTTGAGGAAATTCCGGCTGTTTATTATCTAAGCAACCAAAGGGAAAGTGCTGCCAATGCTACGGCGGAAACACAGGTCTCTGCGAAATATAGTGTACAGAGTGACGGTAGCCTGAAATTTGAGATGCAAAATTTCAATCCCAATTTTTCGGGTGATTTGATCATTGATCCCAAGCTTGTTTTTAGCACTTATACAGGTTCTCGGGCTGATAATTTCGGTTGCACAGGAACGTATGATATTTACGGTAACGGATACGCTGGTGGGACTGTTTTTGATATCGGTTTACCGGTGACCCCGGGAGCGGCCCAAACAACATTTGGCGATGGTGTTCCAGAAGATTTAGGATATGGAGGTTCGAGGGATGCCGCCATTCTGAAATTTAATGCTACCGGCGACCAATTGCTGTTTTGTACTTATTTAGGTGGTTCTAACAATGAGCAGCCCCATTCAATGGTTACAGACTCATTGGATAATTTGTATGTCATGGGATCCACGAGAAGTACTGATTTTCCGATGGGTTCCAATGGGCAATACGATAATACCCACAATGGGGGCTATGATTTTTTTATCACCAAGTTCAATTCCACCGGTACGAAAATCTTGGCGTCTACATTTTTTGGTGGCAGTGGCATGGATGCGGTTGGTGCAGATCGCTCTGCAACTGGAGTAAGTGTTGATGATTTCCCTTTGATTTATAATTACGCTGATGAATTCAGGGGGGAAATTATCACGGATCAAAAGAATATTTACGTATCGGGAATTACCTATAGCATGAATTTTCCGAGGACTGGAAATGGTGTTTATGGTGGAAAGTCAGATGCCGTAGTTTTTTGTATAAACAACTCTCTTTCTGTTTTGAAGTGGTCTCAACAGTTTGGTGGTGTTGGGTTTGATGCGCTCTATGGCGTGGCGCTCGGCAAAGCCAATGATGTTTTCGTTAGTGGTGGGAGTTCAAGCAACAATTTAAAAACTGTCATTGGCTCAAAATGGATTAACGATTACCAAGGTGGCATCGCAGATGCGATTTTAATGCGATTAGACAAGTATACTGGAGATGTCATTCAAGGTCGGTATCACGGCACATCGCTCTACGAGCAGGCTCATTTTGTTCAAACCGGGCTCACTGGCAAGCCATACATTTATGGTCAGACCGAAGCCAATATGCCCAATGTGAACGCAAAATTCTATCAACCAGGTGGCGGTCAATACATTACTTGCTACGCAGTAGACCTGTCTACGGTTGATATGCAAACTACCTTCGGTTACAACCCGAGCAACATCATCTATCCCAATATTAGTCCTAGTGCATTTTTGGTTGATCGATGCGAGAGAATTTTTGTTTCAGGATGGGGTGGTAGTACAAATTCTGCGCTGTACGATGTAAATACCGGCGCATCAAAACAACATCGAAACAAAGGAAGGACAAACGGTTTACTTACCACGGCTGATGCGGCACAGAAAAATACCGACGGTAGCGATTTCTATCTCGCTGTGTTCTCAAAGAATTTTTACTCTTTGGCTTATGCAACATATTTTGGCGGTGTGAGCACCCCGGGTAAACCAGCAGAAGAGCACGTTGATGGCGGTACTTCTCGATTTGATGCGAAAGGAATTATCTACCAATCGGTTTGCGCTGGTTGCAGAAGAAATGGCTTGTTTCCCACCACACCAACTGCATACAGTCGTACCATGAATAGCGATAACTGTAACAATGCGCTTTTTAAAATCGACTTTGAGAACTTAAATCTAAAACCCCGCTTAAAAGATACGTTTGTTCAAGTAATTGCAACGCAAACCATTAATTTTCAAATCAAAGGAATCGACCCAGATCCTTTTGATACGATGTATTTGAAAGCCAAATGGGTAAAAAAGGGCGGAATGTCTGGCTTAGATACTGCAAAGATTACACTTGTCCCTGGTATTGGCTCGGCTACGCTCAAAGTGGATTGGAAAACCCTCTGTAGCAGCTTCTCAAAAGACACCGTTGAACTCCTTGTGATGGTAATAGATCGTGGCTGTCCAAAGGCAGATACCACCTATGCAAGAATCAAATTGCTCGTAACAGAACCTCCCAAAGTGATACCGCCGGATGCCATTTGTGTGAGTTTTGATAGACAAACATCTAAAATGTCGATCTCATGGGACAACATCGCAACACCTGGGTCTTTCTTTAAATATTTCCTTCTTCGAAGGACCAATCCCGATGGATCAATGAAAATTTTGGATACAATTAGAACGGGTTTGGCTGGTGTTTTTGTTGATGGCAATGTGGTAAATCCGCGACAAAATAATTACTGCTATGAGCTGATAGGAGTGAACATTTGTGATGTACAAGTTTTTGCAAAGAACATCTTTTGTACCGTCACAGAATTGAATACTCCAATCGCAGGTGTGCCTTTGTATACTACAACCATCGTAAATGACCGATATGCTGAAGTTCGATGGGGCAAGAGCAAGGAACCGGATTTTAAGGAGTATGAATTGTATCGAATTCCACGAGGAGGCAAATTTGGTAGCGTTCCTTTTGCCATAACTACTGATACATTTTATAGGGATTCATCGTTCAATGTGGATGATAAATCATTTTGTTATCAGATTATGGTTACCGATCAATGTGGTCATGTGAGTTCAGGAAGCAACGAAGGTTGCAATGTGGTATTGGGTGGAACTTCCAAAGAAGCCCCTGATTATTATTTTGATTTGAATTGGATGGACTATCAAGGATGGTCTGATGGCGTGAGAGATTGGACGCTCGAACGAAAGGATGATGACCATGCCTTTGCTGTAGTAGCCCCCTCATTGATGGTACAGAGTTATCACGACGACAAATTGGATTATGATTACGGGGGGTATTTATACAGAGTAACAGCGCATCGAAATCAACCAATGGCTGCAGAGCAGTCATTCAGCGAGAGTAACTGGATTTATTTGATACAACCCCCGGAAGTATGGGTTCCGAGTGGAATTACAAGAAACAATGATGGTTTAAATGATGTATGGGGAACCTTTCCTCTGTTTGTGAAGGAATACGAAATGAAAGTTTACAATCGCTATGGACAGAAAATTTGGGAAAGCACCTACAAAAAGAACCAATGGGATTGTCAGTATCAGTCCAACGAAATTCCCGATGGAGTTTATGCTTGGTATCTTGTTTTCAAAGGGTGGGATAAAAAAACGTACGATAAATGCGGTACGGTAACGGTAATTCACTAATTCTAGTGAGTTCGATCTTTCAAAAACAACATCAGCTCATTCAAGCCTTCAGTATTAATACCAAGGTCTGATAATTCTTGCATAAGAACTTTTGCATTGTTCTCATACTCGGTGCTTTTTTCTAAAATCATTGAATCCAATCCCCAGGACTTCCATCCCTTGATAACCGCTTCGGCACGCGAAGTGCCTTTCAATTCATCAAACCATTGATGGGTAGCACTTGCATCGAGCTCTAAGGATTTGATATAAAGCCAAGTCTTTTTGCCTTCCATGATATCACCACCAATCACTTTGCCTACTTTGTTGGATGTGCCAAATGAATCTAAATAATCGTCCATTAACTGAAAACTCATTCCAAGAGCAATGGCAAACTGATACATTTTATTAACGACATCTGCTTTGGCGCCTGCGGTAAGGGCACCCGAGGCCAAACTGCAACCGAGTAAAACCGCAGTTTTGTTTTGAATCATATGAAGATAATCCGCCTCGCTCACTTCGTTGCGCTCGGCAAAATCCATATCGTCCTGCTGACCCTCACACACTTCCGTAGCAGTTCTAGAAAACAAGGTTAAAATTTCATTTTTATTCGGCCCGCTATAGGCCAATATGGATTCATAGGCCTTTACCAATAAATTATCGCCCGCCAAAATTGCCGTGGGCTCATTCCATTTTTTATGGACCGTTGGCAACCCACGCCTTTGATCCGCCCGATCCATGATATCGTCGTGCACCAAACTGAAATTGTGAAATATTTCAATTGCGTGAGCAACATTCAAAGCCTCGTCTGCACTGCCTCCACAGCTTTCCGCACCAATCAAACACAACACAGGCCGAATCCTTTTTCCGCCCAAATTCATGATGTAATTCATCGGCTGATATAAGTTGTCCGGACTGCCCAAAAAAGGATTTTTCTTCAAGTAGGCCAAATAATTCTCAAGGTGATTTGCTATGCTCATGTTAATCCAACAAATAAAAGTCAATAATTCTTTTCTGTGCGTCAGTTTTTTTCACCGACACAGTGATTGGATCGCCCAAATGATAACTCCTGCGGGTTCGCTGACCAACCAATTTTTTCTCTGCCTCGTAATAGGTGAAACGGTCTGTTTTGATATCCGACATACGGATGAGTCCTTCGCAATGATATTCATTCGCCATTGCATAAATGCCCCATTCCGTGATGCCCGTAATTGTAGCATCCATCGTTTTCCCAATGTGTTGCTCCATCATCAGTGCCAGTGTGTATTTGGTGCTTGCCCGCTCTGCTTCCGCCGCCTTCTGTTCCATGTTGCTGCTGTGTTTGGCAATCAATTCGATTTGCGACTCACTCATGACCGGTGTGGGGTTGCTTAAATACTGCTGTAAAAGTCGGTGAACCAATAAATCAGGATATCTGCGAATGGGAGAGGTGAAGTGGGTGTAATACTCAAAAGCCAGCCCAAAATGGTCTGAACGGTAGGCGGTATAGACAGCTTTCGACATCGTTCGGATTGCCATTTGCTGCAATATCTCGCCATTTGGATCCCCTTGGGTCCTTTCCATCAATTCGTTGAACGATTTACGCATCTGAGGTTCATTGTCGATATTGATAGGGTATCCCATCAATTTACAGAATCGTGCAAATTCCAGCAATTTATCCTGTGGTGGCAAGTCGTGTGATCGATAGATGAACGGCAATTCAGGTTTCTTGAGGGTTTTTACATGTCTGGCAACGGCCTGATTGGCCATCAACATGAAAGTTTCAATCAGCAAATGCGCGTCAAATCTCGTTTTGACATAGGCTTCGATTGGTTTCTTGTTCTCATCGAAACGGAATCGAATTTCTTTTGACTCAAATTTCAAGGCCCCTTGATTGAATCGAATTTCCTCGTAATGCTTTGCGATGCGATTCAATGTTGTCAATTCTGTAACATAATCACCCGTCTGTTTCACGATAACATCTTGTGCTTCCTCATAGGCAAATCTCCGCTTGCTGTTGATGACTGTTTTTCCAAACCACTCACCCAAAACATTCAAGTTTTTATCGATGGTAAAAATTACGCTAAAGGCCAATCTATCTACATTGGGCTTTAAAGAGCATAAGTCGTTACTTAGTTTTTCTGGCAACATCGGTATTGTGCGATCAACTAAGTAAACCGAGG
>DDYM01000061.1:97034-108223 GCA_002347985.1 Bacteroidetes bacterium UBA2234 | reverse complement strand
GCATCGTCAAAATCTTTGGCATCGGCAGGGTCTATGGTGATACAGAAGATATCTCTTAAATCTTTGCGCTCGCCCCAATCCTTCGATGTAATCTCGTTGGGAATGGCGTCGCACTCTTCAAGTGTGTCCTCTGGAAAACGAGTGCTGAAGCCAAATTCGGCAACAATTGCATGCATTTCGGTATCCGCTTCACCAACAGGGCCTAGAACCTCAACAATTCTACCAATCGGATTTCTAGAATTCGGTGGAAAGTCGTACACTTCAATAATCGCTTTGTGGCCGTCGTTTTTTGGATCAATTGGACCCATAATTTTGATGTCTTTCAATCCGTTTTTCTGCAAAAGTCCGAAAGCGTTTTTTTCAAAAATATCCAGTATCGCAGAATATCTCTGTGGAACTCTTTCCAATAAAGACAAGGACTTCACATAGGATCTTTTCCCTTTGGTTTTGACTTCACATCGAACACGATCACCTGGCAACAATTTGCCAACCATGTCGTTGTCCATGTAGATCTGTTGCAGTTCACCATCCATTTCTAATCGCACATAATAGTCTCCGCGATTGGATAGGACAAGTTCGCCTTCGGTTTTTGTTGTGGGTCTGATGGGTGCAAATACCCCTGCTGATGGTTCTTTTACCAAGCCACGATTGGCCAATTTCAGAAGTGCTTGATGCACCATCTCTTTGGTGAATTTTGCTTCTGCGGGTATTTTATTGAAAACCTGAGATGCATTGACAGCGCCTTTGCCATCGTTTTCTAATATTGCCAGGACGATTCGTTCTGGGAAGGTGATTTTACTGCGGTTCGACAATTTGAATGGGATATAGTAATAATGAAAATATCCGTAAAGTTACGAATTAATCCCCGAAGGGAGTTTACTTATCCCTAGAGAGCTTTGAAACCTCGTCGTGTTCAAAGTAATCCAAGTCCTTGTGAAAAGCCTCTTCCACGTTGTAAGTGCCCCAAAATGCTAGGGTTAGACAAATGGATCCAATGATTAAAGCGGCCACAGTAAAGGTTCTGCCATCAAATTGACCACTGTTTTGAAAGCTAGATGAGAAGTATTCAAAACCCATTGTGATCAATAGGACGCCACCACGAACGAAATTGGGTACGGTAGCGGCCACAGTACTGCGAATGTTTGTTCCAAATTGTTCTGAGGCATTGGTGACGAAAATGGCCCAATATCCAGTTACTGCGCCCAATAAGAAGGCGATCATGCGATAATAATTCTGACTTCCCGCAGGACCATAGAGATATACCAAGGTCATGATGGCAATGCCCATTAAGTTCAAATAAATCACCTTTTTGCGGCTATGAAACAATTGACTCAGCAATCCAGAGAGTAAATCACCCGTGCTCAAACCTACATAACTCCACATCACCATTTCTGGGGTAGGGACCGACATCGCCTTTATGGAATCGGCATCCGCAGATGTCAAACCCAATATTTCAGGGAAGAACTTGTGAGAAAGTGCAATGAGTACACCCACTACAAACCATACAGGCAATCCAATGACAATACAAGCCAAATACTTTTTAAAATGGGCTTTGCGGAAGAGCATGAAAAAATTACCTCTTTTCACCGCTGTGCTCGTGGCATTTTCGAAAAGCGTACTTTCAAAAGTGCCTGCCCGCATCAACAGTAATAACAAGCCTAAAACGCCACCCACAATGTATGCTGTTTGCCAGTTCTCAAGCTTACTTCCAATGATGTCGCTGATAATAGTCGTTATAAAAGCTCCATTTTTTGCGATAAAGAAAGCGAATACGGCTCCCAATGCGCCAAATGTGACGATAATCATGGTGCCCAACCCACGTTTGTTTTTGGGCATCAACTCACTAACCAAAGTAATTGCGGCACCCAATTCGCCAGCCAAACCGATTCCCGCGAGTAGTCGCCAAAACTTATAGGCCTCCACCGTTGTAACAAAGGCATTCGCGATATTAGCAACACTATAGAGTAGGATAGATCCAAATAGCACACTCACACGGCCCTTAATGTCTCCCAAAATTCCCCAGATCAAACCACCAATCAACATTCCGGCCATCTGCCAACGAAACAAAACCGTTTCATAGGTATTTACATCGATATTTAGCGATGAAAGACTGTCTTTCTTGATTATGTTGAATAGAATGAGGTCGTATATATCTACAAAATAGCCGAGTGAAGCTACGGTAATGAGTAGAGCAAGGTTTTTTTGTTTTTTCATTTTATAGGATGATTTCCAAAGAACGACAAAATTTTTCTAATTCCATTTGGTCGGTTTTGTCGAAATGATTCAAATGCTCGCTGTCAACGTCCAAAACGCCCCAAATTTCTCCAGTTGGGGTGTGAATTGGAATTACAATTTCGCTTTTACTTTCCGCACTGCAGGCGATATGTCCGGGAAACAATTCAACATCCGGAACCAGTAAAGTGGTGGATTGTGCCCAAGCTGATCCGCAAACCCCTTTTCCCAATTCAATGGAAGTGCATGCCGGTGGCCCCTGAAAAGGACCCAAGATCAACTTTTTGCCTTCCACCCTGTAAAATCCAACCCACCACCATTGAAATATTGAATGGAGGAGGGCAGATGCGTTTGATAAATTGGCAACAGCATCAACAGAAGGGTCGATTAGTCCAGACCATTGAACATGCAGCCCTTGGTATTTTTCCTCTTTTGATAGGTTGGGCCAATTGATTTGTGGAGAATCAAGATTCATTTATCGCGAAACTACCTCGTTTTGATTGAAATTCCCCATATACACAAAGTATTTTTGGTTGGCCTTGAATTCGGTTGTAAATTGCGGGTTTATTTAGAAAAATCAATAGATGGAGGTAGTTAACACCAAGCCGTTTGAGGTCGTATTCACCTTCACCAGACACCCATTTTTGGGCGTTTTGGTAGAAGCGAATGCTGTGCAGTTGTTGGAGAATGGAAATCCATCATTGACATATCAACGAATTAGAGAAAAAACAGCGGATTACTTTGGGTTAAATCCAGAGCAAAAACATGTTGTAGAAATTATCGAAGGCCTGGAAGACGAAGCGATTAAAAAGCGGTTTTACAAGGGGACAAAAAAAATCAAAGCGGCGGATTTTTATTTGAAGAGCTTCGATGAAGAAACGAAAAAAACGGTTCTCGAATTTGTAGAAAAGGAGTTATTGAAAATTCTTCGTGAAATCAAGAACTATCACATGTATTGGGCTGGTAAAACCGGCGAGCCAATGGGTAGTTTTATTGAGTTCCATAATGAGCCTTCAACGCCCTTATTTCATTTCAGAAGGGATGAAGAAGGAATGAACTATTTCGTCACTATCAAGCATAGAGGTGAAAAGGTTCATTTCTGCGATCCAGAAAGTGAGTTACTGACCTCTCAGCCCGCTTGGTTGTTAACACCCAATAAACTGCTCTTTTTCGGAGCAAATGTGGAGGGCAAGAAAATCAAGCCGTTCTTAAAAAAGAAATTCATACATATAGACCCTCACCAAGAGGCGGCTTATATGCAAAAGTTCGTGGGTCCTTTGTTGGAAAATCACGATGTGTTTGCCTTGGGGTTTGATATTGTTACAGATCAATTGGAAGTTAAGCCCGTGTTGAAGCTTACTTCAAGTTGGGAGAATCCACACATCATTTTATACATGCAATACGGTGACTGGGTGTTTCCTTATCATGTGAACAAGAAAGTAAATGTCCGTTTAGAATCCTCAAACAATACTTATACCTTTCATCGAATCAAGAGATTATATTCTGTTGAAAAAGAGAAGATTGAGAATTTGAAAGAATTGGGTTTGAAACAAACAAATGGCAGCATTTTTAGTCTTCAAAACGATGCCTCGGACGCTGTGGATGTGATTTCATGGATAAATGAAAATAGGGCTGTATTGGAAAGAGCTGGATTTGAGATTCAGCAGGAAACAGGTACTACTGAGTATTATCTAGGAACAATTCAATTACTGGTTACAGTTAAAAATGGAATTGATTGGTTTGATGTGCATGCTATTATGAAGTTGGATGGCTTTGAGATTCCATTCATCAAACTTCGGAAGCATATCATAGAGCGCCGACGAGAGTATGTGTTGCCCAATGGTAAAGTTGTAATTCTACCTGCAGAATGGTTTAATCAATTTGCACAAATTGTCAATCTAGCTGACGTACACGACGAGTCGTATCGCATAAGAAATATACATGTATCGCTTTTAAGCGATCTAGATGAATACCTCAATGAAGCACCTCCAACACCAGAATGGAGTGAGGCATTGGCTCATGGTAAAATACCGATGATTGATTTGCCTTCATCGTTTGTGGGTGAACTGCGTAATTATCAATTGGAGGGTTTCCGTTGGATCAATTTTATGCACCAAAATCATTTTGGGGCTTTGTTGGCAGATGACATGGGATTGGGTAAAACCATTCAAACATTAGCGCATTTGCAGGTTTTGGCATCGACTTATCAGGTTGAAAGAAGTGCCAAAGCACAATTGGGATTAACAAGCAATGGAGAAGCCCTTGAAGTTCCAGCGCTGGATACTATTCCATTGGCTTCCGACGGTAGGCCATTGGCACCTGTAACAACTAAAATGGGTCCAATACTGATTATCACACCCAAATCATTGCTGTACAATTGGATGTCGGAGTCTGCCAAATTCTGTCCAACAATGAAAACGGCTCTGTATTCGGGACTTTCGCGTAGCAAAACACTGAGTCATTTTGATGAATTGGATGTGGTTGTTATGTCGTATGGTACCATGAGAAACGATGTTGANNAAAAATCCCTCATCACAAACTTCTAGGGCGTTGTTGAAGATTCAATCAAGGAATAAAATCGCTCTAACCGGTACTCCGATTGAAAATACTTTACTTGACATCTGGAGTCAGATGAATTTCTTGAACCCGGGACTGTTGGGAAGCTATAGTTACTTTGAAAAGCAGTTTATCAGACCCATTGAGAAAGGCGCCAATCCCCAAAAAACGGAGGAGTTGCGCAAGTTGATTGACCCTTTTGTCCTTCGCCGTACCAAAAAGCAGGTCATGCAAGAGTTGCCGCCGAAAATCGAAAAAGTTCACTTCTGTGAAATGAGTCCCGAGCAAGCGGAATTGTATGAGTCGGTTAAAAGTCAGTATCGCAATGAAATATTGAATCACGTTTCTGAATTGGGTATTTCTAAGTCTCGATTGAAGATTTTCAATGGATTGATGCACCTTCGTCAGATTGCATTAAATCCTACTCTGAAGGATGTGAATTACGAGGGTAGCAGTGGGAAAGACGATGAAATTATGCGCATGCTTCTTCGCGCTGTAGCGAATGGACACAAAGTTTTGTTTTTCTCACAATTTGTGGGCTATTTGAAGGTGTTTGAAGAGATTTTCGAACAACAAGGAGTGGAATATTGCTATTTGGATGGATCTATGGATGAGAAGGAAAGACAGGTGCAAATTGATCTATTTCAAAACAACGATGAAAAGAGAGTTTTCCTTTTGAGTTTGAGGGCAGGTAACAGCGGATTGAACCTTACTGCTGCTGATTATGTATTTTTGGCAGATCCTTGGTGGAATCCATTTACGATGAAACAGGCGGAAGACAGAGCGCATCGCATCGGTCAAGACAAGCCGGTATTTAGCTACAAATTCATTACAAAGGATACGATTGAGGAAAAGATTTTGGCATTACAAGCAAAAAAAGCGGCTCTTGCCGAAAGCGTAATCCCAGACGAAGACTCCATTTTGGCCAGCTTGGATATTGAAGAACTCGAGGATCTGCTAAACTAAATCGTTACGATGGAAGAGGGCTTCTTGTTTAAGGCGTTTTCTGATCAAGTAACAGTAGATTGGCAATCGGTTTTATTGGAAAAACTGAATCCAGGAGATTTTGAGAAAATCGAATCATCGATTCTTCGCGATTATCAGTTGGGGAAACGCGTTTTTCCTCCTGTTGATAAGATTTTTAATGCATTTTCAACGACTCCTTTGAATGATGTGAAATGCGTTATTCTGGGTCAAGATCCATATCATCAGACAAATCAAGCCATGGGATTGTCGTTCTCGGTGCCTGATTCTATTACAATCCCACCTTCATTGAGGAATATTTTCATAGAGTTAGAAGATGACTTGGGATTTATTCCACCTAAGCACGGTGATCTAACAAAATGGGCTCATCATGGAGTGTTGCTTCTCAATTCGATATTAACTGTTTTGAATGGTTCGCCTTTATCTCATCAGAACATCGGATGGGAACATTTCGTGAGTCAAGTTTTGGTAACCTTGTCTAATCACAATCCGTTCGTTGTTTTTGTTTTATGGGGTAAATCGGCGCAGAGATTCGAAAAATTCATCGACAAAAAAAAGCACAAAGTAATTAAAGGGGTTCATCCAAGTCCACTTTCAGCCCATAGGGGATTCTTTGGGAGTAAACCTTTTTCTGAAATTAACGATGCACTTTTGGCCAATGGTAAATCACCTATCGTTTGGGCGCTTTGAAATTTGGCGAATTGATCGAGTTTAACATTTTAGCGATTGATAAATCAAACAGTGTATTTGCCTGTGAATATGTTTGTCGTTTTCTACCCATAGAATGAAATAATTTTGGATTGTGGAAAATCCAATAAGTATATCTCAGGCCACCATCCATCAGGGTAACATCGCCGTGCTACAAAATGTCAACTTGCAAGTTTCAGAAGGTGAGTTTGTTTACTTGATTGGTAGAACTGGCTCAGGGAAGTCATCTTTGTTGAAAACGCTCTATGGAGAATTGAAATTACAAGAGGGAAGGATTGATATCGCAGGGTATGATTTACAGTCGATTAAGCCAAAGGATGTTCCTTATTTGCGACGCAAGCTCGGTATAGTTTTTCAAGATTTTCAGTTGCTTACAGATCGCAATGTATTAGACAATTTGATGTTTGTTCTCAGTGCAACGGGCTGGAAAAACAAACATGAAATGCTAGACCGTTGCAAAGCGGTTTTGGAAAAGGTTGGTCTTCAAACCAAGGATTACAAGATTCCCGCTGAATTAAGTGGCGGAGAACAACAAAGATTGGTTATTGCACGTGCACTATTAAATGATCCCAAGGTGATGCTGGCGGATGAACCTACTGGGAATTTGGATCCCGAGGTAAGTGATGAAATTATGATGCTATTGAAGAACATCGCACGTGAAGGGACTGCGATTTTGATGGCAACCCATGATTATCGATTGATTCAAAAATTTGGCGGAACTGTGTGTAAGCTAGAAGATAGAACCCTAAATCAGGTTGATTCTTTTCAAATTTCTTAGGAATTGCCCCTTTCAATTGGGCTATTTTTTCTCCCTAACGATTTTATAGAGCTCTAATTTTCGCTTTGGATTTGAGAAGTTCTCCTCTTGAAGTTTAATCCATTTGCAATTTGATAAACGGTTTTTTAGGTATGGATCTATGAGCATCGCTGCTCGAGAAGTGCTTTTCAAGTCATTGAATAATAGGGTGTTGTCTGTGTATACTTCGATTTCTTGATTGGCAATGGCTTTTAGAATGCGATCGACTTCTTTTGGATTCTGACCAATGAGGAATTCGCCATGGACATTTTTTTGCGATGTACTAAAAGCGGATGAGTCGTTGGTGTCCTTAATGTAATCGCCCTGATTGTTGGAATTTTTTATTAAGGATCGAGTATATCGTTGAACAGCTATATCGTATTCCAATTTATTATGAATGGCAACCGCATTGCTAGAAACCAATAGGAAAGGACTTTTTGGATGGTCTTTTGAGAGTAATTTACTCGTGCCGCCGATATCATCAAAAGTGCCAGAGGATAGCGGGATGATATAAAACACGATGTTATAAATCCAAATTCCCAATGTCATAAGGTGGATATGTGTGAATAGGGGTGTGATTTTATCGTAAAATGACAATAAGAATAATATCGGCAACATTACCATGAATTCAGCATTTCCAACTGAGTAGAATGCGAATGCCAAATGCAGAAAAAATGCAATGAAAAATGGGTTGCTCATTCGATGTGTAAGCGCTTTCGTTGATTTGTTATCTCGATCATTTAACTCGTTGATAGTATTGTATTTCAAAAATGAACGCAACGTCACAGTGATGAATAACGCAAAGCCAGATAATCCGATGATCGACAACAATGTCCAGCTATTGAATAAAATAACCATGTTTCCGTGGACTTGGAACAATGATCGGAATCCATTAATAAGGGTGAATTTGAAATTGTTTACATCGGGTATTAATTGAACCAACCCATTGTTCGCATCATTCAAAACAAACCCCATTAAGGATTGATTTTGCTTTATCGCAAATAACAAATAAAATAAAACTATTGTGAGAATAGAAAGAAACGGGACTAAAAACCTTCTTTGATAAAAGGAATGAATACAAAATGCGATGAGCCAGAAAATATAACTTTGATGAAACAAAACTGCGATCGTAAAACAAGAAAAACCCCACAGGTCTTTCGATCTGTTGTTTTTCAAGAACAAGGCAAAATGGCTCCCTAATAATGCAAAGAAAAGGGGGAGGATATAAGTTTCATTTTCTAGTGCAAATCGCAGCAGGCCATAACATCCAGCGATAAGCAATGTCCAATTGAATGATGCCCATATGTTTTGATTTAGCGCCCTTAATGTTTTGTACAATATCCATAAAATGAAACCATAAAATATCCAATTGATGGCCGTAAATCCGTTAATTGGATTGATGTTACAATGTAGAAAAACTGATTTTGAGGCGTAACAGAAATAATTGTATAACAAATGATGCGCAGATACTAAATCTGGCGACTGCCAGGAGTTGGCGCGCATCACGTCTGCCGCATATCCCCATCCGTCGCCCGTATGTCCAATTGGTACAATTAGAATCAACACAAACACAACGACAAAAATTGCAACAAGAAAATAAGCAATTGCATTTATTGAAAATCGCATCGCAACAAATATAGGGTGTGCTATCTTTGTGCAGTGCAATCGGCTTTAGAGAATCCCATTTTTAAATTGATAGGCAAGACCGCCGACAGGTTGGAATTGCGTGCCTATGTTGTTGGTGGGTATGTTAGAGATTTATTGTTACAGAGGGAAAACAAAGACATCGACATTGTCGTGGTAGGCAATGGCGTTGAATTTGCTCAGGCTGTCGCAAAGGATTTTGACAACGATTGCAGTTTGAGTGTATTTAGGAATTTTGGTACTGCTCAAATCAAATTTGATGATTGGATTATCGAGTTTATAGGTGCAAGAAAAGAGAGTTATCGTCGGGATTCTCGCAAACCTATCGTAGAAGATGGATCGCTGGAGGATGATCAGAATAGAAGGGATTTTACCATAAATTCAATGTATTTATCGTTAAATAGCGATAATTATGGAGAGTTGTATGACCCCTTCAATGGGATTCAAGATTTGCAGAACATGGTTATCAGAACCTGTGCAGATCCTCAGGTCACTTTTGATGATGATCCTTTGCGAATGTTAAGAGGAATAAGATTTGCAACGCGTTTGAATTTTAGGATTGAAGTAAAAACTTTTGACGCCATCAAAGCCAATGCAGCGCGCATTGAAATTGTATCTCAGGAGCGAATTTCAGATGAAATCAATGGGATGATTATGTGTGAAAAACCAAGTCGTGCCTTTGAAATGTTATCCAATACTGGGCTTTTGGATATCATATTTCCGGAAATGATGCTACTACATGGTGTTGAAACCAGAAACGGAAAATCGCACAAAGACAATTTCTATCATACGTTGCAAGTGTTAGACAACATTTGTCAGTTCACCGATAACCTTTGGTTAAGATGGGCCGCCATTCTTCACGATATTGCGAAGCCGGCGACAAAGAGATTCGACAATCAGCATGGTTGGACATTTCATGGGCATGAAGACAAGGGGTCACGGATGGTAAAAGGCATTTTTAGACGAATGCGATTGCCACTGGACGATAAAATGCGTTACGTTTCAAAGTTGGTTCTATTGCATCTACGTCCGATTGTGTTGTCGCAGGAAATAGTGACGGATAGTGCTGTAAGACGATTGATTGTAGATGCCGGTGAACATGTCACAGACTTGGTTACACTTTGTAGAGCAGATATAACGAGTAAAAACGAGGCCAAAGTAGAGAAACACCTTAAAAACCTTGTTAAAGTGCAAGAGAAAATCAATGAAGTGATTTCAAAGGATGAGTTGAGAAATTGGCAACCTGCATTAACTGGGAATCACATCAAGAACTACTTTGAAATTAGGGATCCTCAACACATTGGTATGATTAAAGAAGCCGTTCGTGAGATGATTTTGGATGGGCAGATTCCCAATGAAATAGAAATCGCATTAGAACGGGCTGTTGAAGTGGCCAAAGGATTTGGTGTTAAACCCAAATTGAAAGTAGAAGAATAAACCAAACACAAAGGAATCACCTCGATTTCTTCAAATAAATTCACGAAATTCGCAATCTCAATATGTTACAAATTGCCAATATTAGAAAAAACGCCAAAGAGATAGCCGAGCGTTTGGCTATCCGAGGATTGGATGGTGAGGCTTTGATGTCTTCTGTTTTAGAAATGGACGAAAGAAATCGTTCAAAAAGAACAGAAATGGAATCGCTGCAAGCCAAAGGCAATCAGATTACATCGCAAATTGGCGAATTATACAAAACGGGTAAAAAAGCGGAAGGCGATGCTCTGAAACTTCAGAGTGTAGAAATTAAAGAAGCGCTCAAGCAATTGGAATCGGACGTTGAATTATTGGACCAGGAATTAACTCAATTTTTACTTACTATTCCCAACGCACCTTCTATGGAGGTTCCAAAAGGAAAAACACCTGAAGAAAATAAGCAAGTTTATTTATGGGGAGAAATGCCGCAGCTGCATGCAGGTGCATTGCCACACTGGGAATTGGCTGCCAAATACGATATCATTGATTTTGAATTGGGTGTAAAGGTCACCGGTGCCGGTTTTCCTGTTTATAAGGGAAAGGGAGCGATATTTCAGCGTGCGTTAATTCAGTTTTTTCTAAACGAAGCTGGAAAGGCAGGTTATATGGAAATTCAACCACCGTTGATGGTGAATGCCGACAGTGGTTATGGTACAGGACAATTACCTGATAAAGAAGGACAGATGTACCATGTGGGAGTTGATGATTTGTATTTGATTCCAACAGCAGAAGTTCCAATTACAAATCTTTACAGAGATGTGATTTTACAGGAATCTCAGTTGCCCGTAAAAAATGC
>DDYM01000061.1:88493-96963 GCA_002347985.1 Bacteroidetes bacterium UBA2234 | reverse complement strand
TTCGACAAAGTAGAAATTGTGCAAATTGTAAAGCCCGAAGGCTCATACGCTGTTTTGGAAGATATGAATCAGTATGTCCAGAGTTTATTGCAGAAATTGGGATTGCATTACCGTATGTTACTTTTGTGTGGCGGTGATATGGGCTTTACCAGTGCAAAAACTTACGATATGGAAGTGTGGAGCGCGGCGCAGGAAAAATGGTTGGAATGCAGTTCAGTGAGTAATTTCGAAACATTTCAAACCACGCGACTTAAATGTCGTTTCCGAAATGCAGAAGGCAAAACGGAATTGGCCCACAGCCTAAATGGTTCTGCATTGGCTTTACCTCGAATTGTTGCGGCGTTGTTGGAAAACTACCAAACTCCCGAGGGAATAGTAGTTCCAGAAGAATTGGTGAAGTACACCGGGTTTAGTATGATAAATTAACCCATGATTGAGCCCTTAAATCTGCCAAAATTTGAATGGGATGCTCCTACGTCTTTGGGAGAATTATTGAATCATGTTTTAGAAATTCAGCATTTTCCTACTGAATTGGCAAAAGTGATTTCAACGATACAAGAATCTCAATGGGATTTGAGTTATCGCGAAGGGGGTTGGTCAATAAAACAGATCGTGCATCATTTGGCGGATTCGCACATGAATGCATACATCAGGACAAAGCACATCATTACCCAGGATCAAAATCAAATTCAACCCTATGATGAAAATGCTTGGGCTACCTCTTTGGATGCCGATTTTCATCATGAAGCTTCGTATTTGATCTTATTGGGCTTACATCAAAAATGGTCGCTCCTGTTATTGGAGTCATTGAAAGATGCTGCCAATCAATTGGTGAAGACTTTACACCATCCGGAGTCGGGCAGAGAAGTGAGCTTGAGTGATTTGATTCGATTGTATGCGTGGCATGGCACGCATCACTTGGAGCAAATCAAATATGCGTTAATCGCAAATAATTAATTATTTATAATCGCGGAAAACCTTCCAAATTTGGTAGGGTACCTTGATAAAATCCGCCCATCCAATCTTTGAACCTTTTACGTCGTTCCAAGTTCTAATTGGGGCTTCCAAGATAAGGTCCGTGGCATTTTCACCGTAGTGTTTTTTCATTCTCAGAAGCATTTCTACATCAAATAACCATGACGTTTTGAATGGTTGATCAAAGCAAATGGGAATGAGATGCCCTTTAAATATTTTGGCGCCACATTGGGTGTCGTGAACCTTCCAGCCCAAACCCTGACTGATGAACGTTGCGAAAAGTCTACCCGAATAATGTCGGAAAACCGTCCTTTCAATTTTTGATCCCAATCGGGCCACGCGGGAACCCATGATAATGTCGGGATTTGTGTCTTTTGCCAAATGAAAAAACCAATGTAATTCGGAAAACGGAGTTGCCAAATCGGCATCCCAAAATCCAAAATATGTTGCATCAATTACGCCGTTGCTTAGAATTTCGCAATCTGCAACAAAAGAAGCTGCGGGGGTATTGTTTGATAATGCATTGGCCCACAGAAGTCCGCGTTGAACTGCCGTTGCCTTGCCTTGGTTTTGGATGTAATGGAGAATGTGAATTCTGCTACGGACATCATCGCTGCTGTTAGAATAAAGATCTCGCAACACATCATGGGTAGCGTCTTTACTGCCATCGTTTACAAAAATCAATGACAAATCTATGTTGTTGGACAACTCGCTTAGGAAAGCTTTCG
Source organism: Bacteroidetes bacterium UBA2234 (assembly GCA_002347985.1). Lineage (GTDB taxonomy): Bacteria > Bacteroidota > Bacteroidia > NS11-12g > UBA955 > UBA955. Next base: position 95,260 of record DDYM01000061.1, on the reverse strand, counting down.
TGTCTAAACGTTCGCTTTCATTGTAACAGGGTATTACGAGGCAAGTTTTTTCCATTCCAAAATAGAGTGCCAAATTAACAATGAAATCCGATGCATCCTAAATAGCGATGTATTGTTTGTATCAGTTTTCGTGATTTTTTCTAAAAAAGCGCCCTCGGCAAAGTAGATTTGCAGTTGTATGCGGGTTTACCAAAATATTTTAGAAACGATTGGCAATACGCCAATGGTCAAGTTGAACACAATTACTAGGGATTTGCCTTGTACCGTGTATGCGAAAATCGAGACTACCAACCCTGGGAATTCGATCAAAGACCGTATGGCATTACAAATGATATTGGACGCGGAAGCGAGTGGTGCACTGAAGCCAGGAGGGGTGATCATTGAAGGAACCAGTGGAAATACGGGAATGGGATTGGCAATTGCCGCGGTTGTGAAAGGCTATCGTTGTATTTTTACTACCACAGACAAACAGAGCAAAGAAAAGGTGGACGCCTTGAAAGCTTTTGGAGCAGAGGTTATCGTTTGCCCGACTGATGTTGAACCAGAAGACCCCCGAAGCTATTATAGCGTAAGCACGAGATTGGCGGCTGAAATCCCCAATGCTTGGAAACCCAATCAATACGATAACCTAAGTAACTCAAAAGCCCATTACGAGCAAACGGGTCCTGAAATCTGGGATCAAACGGATGGTAAGATCACACATTTGGTAGTGGGAGTAGGTACTGGGGGTACGATTTGTGGTACCGGCAAATATTTGAAAGAGAAAAACCCGAACATCCAAATTTTGGGCATCGATACCTATGGTTCCGTTTTCAAAAAATACAAGGAAACGGGAATCTTTGATAAAAATGAAATTTATCCCTACATCACCGAAGGAATCGGAGAGGATTTTTTACCAGCGAACGTAGACTTTTCAATTATTGATCATTTTGAAAAGGTGACAGATAAAGATGCCGCAGTAATGACAAGGCGAATCCCACGCGAAGAGGGCATATTTGTTGGGAATAGTGCCGGATCTGCTTTGGCTGGTATTCTACAGATGAAGGATCGATTTAAACCCTCTGACGTTGTAGTCGTTATTTTTCATGACCACGGTACACGATACCTGGGTAAAATGTATAACGAAGATTGGATGAGGGACAGAGGTTTTATTGCGCCCAAAGCTCTTCAAACGGCAACAGATTTGATTCAAGGACATGCGCAACTGCCATTGCTGTCGGTAAAAGAAAGCGACGCTTGTGAAGATGTGATCAGCATCATGCAGAAATTTAGTGTGTCACAGCTTCCTGTAAAAAATGATTCAGGAGATTTTGTGGGTGCCGTGGAGGATGCACATTTGTATGCAGAACTCCTTAAGAACCGAGATTTGATGAATCATCCGGTATCTGTGATTATGGGCAAGCCTTATCCAATCGTAAGTCATATGGCCACTATCGAAGAGGTATCGTCAAAAATCAATAAAAACAACGCTGCCGTTCTGATGATGGATATGGGTGGCAATTGGCATATTATTACCAAGCAAGATTTAATTCAAGCCATCGCCAAAGGAAATTAACATTTAAACATGTCTGCAATTGTAATTAAAACACCGGAGCAAATTGAAGGCATTCGCAAGAGTGCAAGGTTGGCCGCGGAAACTTTAAAATACCTAGAACAATTTGTTGTTCCAGGAATGAAAACCATTGATATTGATAAAAAGTGCGAAGAGTTTGTGAGAGATCACGGGGCAGTTCCTGCAACAAAAGGATATCGCGGTTTTAAGCATTCTTGTTGTATTTCACCCAATGAAGTGATTTGTCATGGTGTGCCCAATCAAACCGTACTTGTTCATGGTGATATTGTAAACATTGATGTCACAACAATTTTAGGAGGGTATTACGGCGATACTTGCAAGATGTACTATGTTGGCGAACCCAGTGACTACGCAAAAAGGTTGGTAGATACCACGAGGGAGTGCTTGAAAATTGGAATGGAGCAGTGTTTTCCGGATAACCGATTGAACAACATTGGTTATCACATTGCCAAACATGCGCAAAAGAATGGGTATTCCGTTGTGTATGAATTTTGCGGTCATGGTGTTGGTCTCAAGTTTCACGAAGCACCAGATGTGGCTCATATCGCAGATGAAAATACCGGACCTATTCTTAAGCCCGGTATGATTTTTACCATCGAACCCATGATTAACGCGGGAAAAGCCAGGGCAAAAATCGACAGAAAAGATGGATGGACAGCCCGGACAATCGATGGTAAGCTTAGCGCACAATTCGAGCATACAATCCTCATTACCGAAACGGGTTACGAAGCACTAACCGATGTTTATCACGAATTCTGATGAAAGTACTTCCAATACATACCGGTAACTTTAAATTGGATGGCGGTGCGATGTTTGGCGTTGTTCCCAAAGTAATATGGAATAAATTGGTGCCTGCCAATGAAAACAATCTTTGCAATTGGTCGATGCGATGTCTTTTGGTTGATAAGGGTGACAGAAAAATTTTAATCGACACAGGCATTGGCAATAAGCAAAGTGAAAAATTTTATTGTCATTATGATTTAAATGGCGATCAAAGCTTGTTGGGATCTCTTTCTATGCATGGGATTTCAGCAAATGAAATTACCGACGTGTTGCTAACCCATTTGCATTTTGATCACTGTGGGGGTGCAATCATAAACAAGGATGGAGATTTGGTGCCCCAATTTCCGAACGCAGTCTATCACCTTACAGAATCGCACTGGAATCACGCAAATAATCCAAACGATAGGGAGAAAGCCTCATTTTTACCGGAGAATTTTGTACCGCTAAAAGAATTGGGACTTTTGAATTTCTTAAAAGACGGCGATATGTTGGCGGATTGCATCGAGATCAAAGTTTTCAACGGCCACACTTTTGGGATGATCGCTCCAATCATTCACTGGGGTCAGGAGAAACTGATGTATATGGCTGATTTGATACCTGCCGCAGCACACATACCAGTGAATTATGTGATGGGTTACGATATTCAACCTTTGATTACAATGGAAGAGAAGAAATCGCTTCTTCCTTGGTTGGCGTCTGAGAAAGTATGGCTCATTTTTGAACACGATGCAATGCACTGTAGAGCCCAAGTTCAATTGAACGAAAAAGGACAATACAAGGCAATCAACGCCACCGATGAGTGGTTTAATTAATTAAATTTCTGTGGTTTGAAGCATTACTCCAAACCATATTTTTTCGTGTCAAGTGGCTTGCCTGTGATTTCCTCATAAATCATCATTACAGCTTGAACAGCCGTTTGGAAATCACTCTGATTGGATGCACTGCCCAACGTTGATGCTTGAATCCACATGTTGTAATTGCTCGCATCTTTCATCATCTGATACGCTTGAGCACCTAAATTATAAACCCTGTAATCCATGGGGTTAATTTCTACAGCAGATTTAAGAGTTTCAATTCCCGCAGCAATGTCGCCCTTGCTCATTTCTGCTTGGGCTTTCATTAAATAACCTTCGCCATCGCGAGGACGTGAATCCAAATATTGAGAAACTACTTCAATGGCTTCATCGTATCGTTTCACATTCATCAAATATTGAAACTGAGCAAAGCAAGCTCGGCTGTATTCTGGGTAATATTTTCGGGCTTCCTTTACAGCAAGAATGGCTTTTTCGATATTCCCCATTCCAATGTAGGCAGATGATAGATAGAATCGCACTTCAGAACGCGCCGGATCAATCTTCAAGTAATTTTCCAATAACTCAGCCCCTTTCGCGTAATTGGTGTCTTTTTCAATGGCTTTGATACCGTTGAAATCATCATGACTCGGTCTTTCAATTACAATACCTGCAGGAACTCCATCAACCTTTTGCTGATATACGGTTCCTTTGGGCGGGAATTCACCGGATGTCAATCTAGATTTGTCAAAATAGGCATTGTAAAAAATACAATAGTCCCAGTTTTTTGAGCTTCTGTCATCAAAACGAGTGTATCCAACATGGACGTTTTTGTCGTTTCTGCAATAATATTTCACATGATCCATACCGTAAGTGAGAACCTCAAACTTTTGGTCGGGGTGTTTTCTTGCAACATTTTCTAGGAACCACTCAGCACTTGGACGCAAACTGGCGAGATAATAATCCATTTCATATTCACCATACGCTTTCGATGTACCACCGTAAATCTCATTGAAATAACTGTAGCTGACAGGGTGGTTCGCCAATATGAATTTGGTTGGCATAATCAACAGAGCCAAAGCGATTAGGGTAGGTATTAAGTTGAGTTTTGAGCTAATTTTTGATAACAAATCGCCCAGCCACTGATACCCAATCACGGCAATGGTTACAAAACAAGGAAGTGTAAATAAAATCTGTCTGATTCCACCATACACCTGTGATTTTTGTATGTAGATGTAAACAATTGGGAAGATCGCTGCAAAGAGGATCAAGAACATTTCATTTGTGAAACGTTTGCGATTTGTGTACAACAGCAAGGCAAAGCAACTTAGGCCAAACATCACCGCCATGGGTGTTGTAATCATGAGATATTTTCGCAAGTAGTATAGCGGCAACATGTCCGAATCATACAATTTACCCTCGAAAAGCTGCCTCAACGAAACAGAATAATTTGTAAACTCTTTTAGTGCTTCGAGTGGATTGGAGAAAGGTTGATCTAAACCATAAGGCCAGGGGGAAATACCTAATAAATAACTTCCCAATCCCAAAACAATCGTAACTGTAAACAATGCACCGAATCCTTTCCATTTTAAAGACGTGAATTGCTTCAAGCCGATGTGTTCAATGAACTTTAAGCCTGCGTACATGATGAAAAAGGCCACGGATAACAAACCACCAATACGCACACTAATGCCCAATGCTGTGCCGATAACCAAACCCAAAGCGTGATTCCATCTGAAGTGGGGCCAGCTTTGGAACATTCGGATCGCATAATATAAACTCATGATGTATCCGAGAGCAAAGGGTACGTCTTTTGGATTGTTCATTGCCTCTCCAAAAAATCTTGGCATGAGCAAAACTATCAACATAGCAAGCCATGCAAATGCATAACTTCCTTGTGTTAGACGTCGAACAACCAATGCCGTAAACAATACACAGAAGAATCCAAAAATCGCATTCCACCAGTGTCTGAAAGCCATTTGATCGTCCACGTTCAAATAATAGCCTAGTATCGTAGTGAATGTATCGAAACTGGAACCGTATACATGCATTACGCGGTCTGGGTCTTTGATTGTTGCCACACCGGCTCCCATGGTTGGAAAAGCTTTGGCTAATGTGGGCATTCGCTGACCCTTTAATTCATTTGTATCGATCGGAATGGCTTCGCCAATGGATTCTAAATAATAATTGGCAATAAGTTTTGAGTAAGTGTATTGTGTAAATTCATCGCCAGAGATGCTCGCAGTTTTGCTCATCTGGGTCATGAATACCAATGAAAACAATGCAATCAACATAAATGCCCAACGATGAATATTCTTGTTGGCAGTGATATAATATTTTGCGGTCAATTTCCATTTCTTAGAGATCGCATCCATAAACTTCATGGGTGAAGCTTGAGCCGGAAGTTCAACGGAATGCTCAACAGTGGCTGACTTACTACATAAATAAAGCAATTCGATGATTGAACTTACTTGAACCAAATCCGTTTTGATTTGAGAAAGGCAATCCGCATTTACAATAAGATATTTACATTGAAAATCGGCAGCAGAAAATCCTACAAATGATTCTGTAATGCGTTTGTTTTTTGTTTGGGGTTTTGCAACCAGATAACCCTTGTTGGTGGAAGCAATTGCCGCAAGCCCAAGATTTATATCCGTGGTTTTGGGTGGGGTTGACCCTGGGAAAATAAGTATTTGGGTTTTTTCTTCGATGTGAGTGTCAATCTGACTGGGATTGGATTTTACCAAGTCGATGAATTCTTCCAAAGAAATTGATAAAAAAGGTAAGGTTGTCTGATTGATCTTTAATGTGTCGTTCGTAGAAACTTGCTTTGCCATACGTTTAGCAAACCTACAAGAAAAATTAATTCAAAGTTTGAGGATTTTGCAAAAAGCAGAGTCGTAAAGGGTTAATGTTTGAAAATATCGCAAAAAGGTGGAAAATATTGTCAAGTTTGAGGATTATTACATATTTTTGCCGCCCGATCAAAGGAGGAACTATTTCTTGACAAACGAAAAAAACGAACAAGCCACAGAAGAAACCGTAGAAGTTTCAACGGCTAAAACCACCAAAACAGCTGTCGCTGCCACTGCCCATGATGATTTTGACTGGAGTGCAGACGATGCAGGATTCGAGTCTTACTCGAATGACGAGCGCAAGCGCTTAGAGGATTCTTACAATTCAACTTTCCAACCCGTTGTTGAAAAACAAGTGGTTAAAGGTGTAGTTGTAGGTATGAACGAAAAAGATGTTGTAGTTAACATCGGATTCAAAAGTGATGGACTTGTACCACGTACAGAATTCCGCGACATGCCTGAATTGGCGTTGGGTGATTCAGTAGAGGTATTTGTTGACGTTGCTGAAGACAAGTTGGGTCAATTGATTCTTAGCCGCAAAAAAGCATTGCAAGAAACGGCTTGGGAGAAAATTGTGGAAGCACACAACAACGATACGATCGTTACCGGTTATGTGCGTTCAAGAACCAAAGGTGGTTTGGTTGTAGATGTATTTAGTTTCGATACATTCCTACCTGGATCTCAAATTGACACGAAGCCAGTTCGCGATTACGACCAATACGTTGGTAAAAACATGGATTTCAAAATCGTTAAGATCAATGAAAT
>DDYM01000061.1:33423-88430 GCA_002347985.1 Bacteroidetes bacterium UBA2234 | reverse complement strand
GTGAAAAACATGACTTCTTTCGGTGTATTTGTTGACTTGGGTGGAATTGATGGATTGTTGCACATTACTGACATTTCGTGGGGACGTATCAATCACCCAGAAGAAGTATTGAAATTGGATGATCGCATTCAAGTAGTTATCTTGGATTACGATGATTTGAAGAAGAGAATTTCTTTGGGATTGAAGCAATTGACTTCTCACCCATGGGATAATTTGACAGCGGATATCGAAGAAGGTACTCACGTAACAGGTAAAGTTGTTTCTGTTGCTGATTACGGAGCGTTTATCGAAATTAAGCCAGGTGTTGAAGGTTTGGTTCACGTGAGTGAAATGAGCTGGAGTTCACATTTGCGTAACCCTTCTGAGTACTTGAAGGTTGGCGACGAAGTGAAGGCGTTGGTATTGTCTTTGGACAGATCAGAGCACAAAATGAGCTTGGGTATTAAGCAATTGACTCAAGATCCTTGGATTGATATCGAAAACAAATATTCTTTGGGAAGCAAGCACTCTGGTATCGTGAAAAACTTGACATCTTATGGCTTGTTCCTAGAATTGGAAGAGGGTATTGATGGTTTGGTTCACGTGTCAGACTTGAGCTGGAACAAGAAAATCAAGCATCCAAGTGAATTCACCAAGAAAGGTGACAAATTGGATGTTGTTGTATTAGAAGTTGATAAAGACAACCGTCGTTTGAGTTTGGGTCATAAGCAATTGGAAGAGAATCCTTGGGAAACCTTTGAAACCATCTTCTCAATTGGTTCTATCCATGAGGGTACCGTTATGTCTGTAAACGACAAAGGTGCTACCATTCAAATGCAATATGGAGTGGAGGCATTTGCGCCATCACGTCATATCAAGAAGGCAGACAACAAAACAATGGTTGATGATGAGACTTTAGAATTTGAAGTAATCGAATTCTCTAAAGATGCCAAGCGAATCATCGTTTCTCATACAAACATTTGGAAAGGTGCAGAACGTGCTACCAAAGATGCGGAAAACACATCTAAGGACAAGGCCCGCAAAACTGCAACCAAAGTTGTTAAAAAGATCAATCAAACATCAGAGAAATCAACATTTGGTGAGTTGGATGCATTGACTGCATTGCGTGCTCAATTCGAGAAGCAAGAGAAAGTTGTTGCCAAAGACAAAGCAGATAAAGCTGTAGCTGTAAAGGTTGAAGCCGCTGCTGCCAAAGCATCTGAAGAAGCTGCTGCCGAGAAAAAAGAAAAAGCTACTAAAGCTGATTCTAGCTCTGCTGCTACCTTGAAGTCGTTGTCTGGAGTAGGTCCAGCGATGGAAAAAAGGATGAACGCTTTGGGTGTTAATTCAGTGGATGATTTGAAAGCGTTGACCGAAGATAAAATTGCTTCAATGGTTGCTGAAGATGCCAAAATCTCTGCAGATCAGTGGAACAAATGGATCGAAGAGTCTAATTCTTTGTAATAAATCTAAAATCTAATAGGAAAAGCCTCGCTTCGGCGGGGCTTTTCTTTTTTATAATTTAACTTTGTATACTCATGACCGAACAACTCATTGCAGCTTTTATCATTAGCGTATTGCATGGTTTTATACCAGGTCATTGGTTGCCATTTTTGGCTTTGGCTAAGAAAATGGGTTGGAGTAAATCAACCACGTTAAGGTATACGGGATTGGCTGCTATCGCTCATGCATTAGGAACAGTTGCAGTAGGTTTAACAATTGCCCAAATAACGATGTTCGGACTAAAGAAGGGTTCTGGTCCTGGCAATCAACATCAATTTAACCTGTCTGAGATTTCCGTTTTTGGGAATCAAATTCCTTTTGAAACTTTTGGAGCTGTCATTATGATCTTATTGGGAATCTATTTTCTCTATAGACACCATAAGCACCACCATTTCCATTTCCCTGAAAAGGCCAATGAGTCGGAAAGCAGATGGGCTCTCGGTACAATACTATTGGCATTATTCCTTTCGCCTTGTATGGAGATAGAATGGTATTTCGCCACACTTGCTCCGATGGGTTGGATGGTAATTTGGGCCCTGGTTTTAGTGTATGCTATAACCACCTGGCTAAGTATGATGGGAGGGGTTTGGATTGGATTTAAAGGCTTAGAACGATGGAATTCGCATCGATTAGAGCATAGTACCGGCCTTATTACCGGGATTGTTATGATTCTGAGTGGATTGATGCTGATGTTTGGTTAATACCCAAATATCGATCAATAATCCCATGAACAAAATATAATAGTGGCAACAATACAATCGCCATAAATAATTTGTAGATGTAGTTAAGGGTACCTACTTGTAAAACCCAGATCAAATCGTATTTGCCACCCAAGTAAAACGCAATTACCAACACAACGTAACTGTCAATAAACTGACTCACAACGGTACTACCTGTCGCGCGCAACCAAACCATCTTGTCGCCAGTTTTATCCTTGAGCTTGGTAAAAATAAAAGCATCAACCATTTGCCCAATGACAAATGCCACAAGTGACCCAAGAATAATCATTAAACCTTGACCAAATACTGCATTGAAGGCTTGTTGCATGTCGTTCAAACCTTGTGTTTTTCCACTAACATTCCAGAAATCGGCACCATCTAGCCACATTGCGATTCTTACTGCGATGAAAGAATAAATCAATAAACCCGCTGCAATCCAAGAGAGTTTCTGAACGCCTTTTTTGCCAAAGTACTCATTGATCAAATCCGTCAGGATAAATACAATGGGCCAAAGTATCACGCCAGCGGTCATATCGAAATTGAATTTGTCGCCAAATAGATTTAATCCCAAAGGTTCGATGCCCAGTGTTTTTTCTAATGAGAATATTTTCGCACCAATAAACTCTGCCACGATAGCATTGGTTAAAAATATCATCCCTAAAATGAGAAATAGTTGATTTTTTCGTGAAGTATGTAATTGAGCAGTTCCCATGATTTTGAATAGGACACAAAAATAGTTGATTGTCCGTCCTTGTTTATAGACATCGCGATTTTTGTCGATATTCAGAACGCAAAATTCCACACTTTGGATTGATTTTTGAATTCTCGTAAAATCATGAATAAATCAGCCCAAGCAAAGACTTTAATCTTAGTTACCCTGTGTTCAATGAATGCATTATTTGGGCAGTTGAGTTTCGATCAACTTATGTCCAATGGAGTTCGTGCTGATGAAAAAGGACAATATGACGAGGCGTTAATTAATCTAAATCTTGCAGTTGATGCAAAGCCCGAAGACGATATGGCTTGGCTAACCCGCGGTATTGTGAGAATTCATATGTCGGACTTTAGTTCTGCGGTTGTAGATTTCAATAAGGCTATTTACTTAAATCCGAGTCGTTCCAAGTCTTATCTGTATCGATACATAGCCTATTCTCGCACGGAAAATTACCAATTCGCATTCGGTGATATCAACCATTACCTTGGATTAGCACCTTCAGACACATTGGGTAGGGTATATCGTTTAGAAATTGCTTTGAAATTGAAAGAATATGATGCAGTGAATGAGGATATGATTTGGTTGTATAAAACCATGGGCGATTTTTTCTTGAAAGATTACCTGCCAATTCTGAGTACTCATTTTGATGCATCAAAAAAGTATACCGATTTTCAAAAGATTCTCATCGGACTAAAACAAATAAACCCCAAAGAAATGCTAATCTCTGAGTCGTTAATTCAAAATACATATCAAATGGGGCAGTTCGAACTGTGCTTGACCCAGGTGGATGAAATTTTAAAGCAAGATCCTCAAAATCAGAGTTTATTGAAGTTGAAAGCCGATGCGCTGTTTTATTTAAACCACATCGCCGAATCTGAAGCCATTTATCAGACACTTTTGGCGGGTGCTCCCAATGATGGAGATTTGATGGCGGATTATGGTCATTGTTTGTTGCAATTGGAAAGATACAACGACGCCGATTTGTGGTTAAGTAAGTCTATAAAGAGTAAGAATTCAACACCGGCTTATGCTTATCTAGGTCGCGGAATCGCACGTTATAACATGGGCAAAATTGGTGTTGCATGTGCAGACTGGGAGAGAAGTTTATTGCTCGGGGAAAAGTCTGCGAGTAAGTGGTTAGAAAAACATTGTCAAGAAAATCCAACAAACAAATAAATGCGAAAAATCAAAATCATTATCATATCATGTGCAGTTGGATTTGGATGGCTACAGCTGTTCGCTTGTAACTATAGCAATACCGAGAAGAAAGTCGTACTTCCGGTCGACACCTTTCATATCGTAGCGGTAAATTCAGCCCAGCTTGATTTTTTTGAAAAACAACCGCAAATTACATTTTGGAGATCGGTGATTTCACTCACAAAAGATTCATGTATTGTTGTTCACAAAGACAGTCGAAAAATGCTTGATGTAATATCAGCCGATTTTTTGGATTCCATTGTAGGCAGAAACCAGTTGGATGTAACGGCGCAGTGTTACCGAGATAAAAATGGATACGAAAAGTGTGAACTTGTAAAATTTGTGAGGGGGAAAAGAGAGTTTTTTGATTTTCAGAAAGTGGGTCCTTTGGTGGATGATGCAAAATTGATTTTTGATGAATACGGCGTAAATCCAGTCTATGCGCAATTTATACTCTTGATTGAATCACCAAACAATCCCAAGGCGAGGTCAATTTCAGGAGCTGTTGGTCATTATCAATTGATGCCATTTGTTGCAAAGAAATATGGGTTAGTGGTATCAGCGTCCAGGGATGATCGACATGATTTTTCCAAGAGTAGTATGGCTGCAGCGAAATTGATGAGAGATTATTGCATACCAAATGCGGAGAGAATGGCGTTAAGTGCAGGATTGATACCAAATCATGATGAATTATGGTTCCAATTATTGGTGATGCATGTCTATAATGCAGGAGCAGGCAATGTGCGAAAGGCGGTGCAATTGCTTGGACCTCAGAAAAGTGGGGAAGAGCTGATTTTAAAACTTTGGAAAACACAAGCAGGGGCTTTTGGAAATTCGTCACAGAATTATACTCAGTTGGCTTTGGCAAGTTATGTAAACTATAAGTATTGGTTAAATCATCAGCCAATTTGATGACTTTTCTCAAGGTTTCAGACTTTAGGGGGATTTTCGACCAAATTCATGTTTCAAAAGGTAGACGAATGTCATAATCCAATGTGGAAATCCTTGAAACCTGAGATATTCCATGATTGTAATCCATAGAAATTCAGTAGTATGACAAAATTGTTTAGATTGATTTTAAATTGAAAACTCTGTTAACAATTTATTTTAGAACGGGGCCCCCTTCTTCTATATTTGCATCGCGAAAAAAGACAATGTTCCCAAACATGATTGCTAGAAATATGAAAGTTTGGATGCTGTCCGCCGTTATGGCGTTATCAGTATCCTCTTACGCGCAAGACAAGCCAAATGCCGAAAACGGTAAAAAGCTCTACGACGCAAACAACTGCGGTAGCTGTCACGCTTTAGACAAGAAATTAGTTGGTCCCGCCCTTAGGGGTGTAGAAACCCGTCACTCCACAGAATGGTTGGTGAAATGGGTTCGGAACAACGAGAAATTCAGAAAGGTTGACAAAGACCCTGATGCGATTGCGTTGTACAACGACAATGGCCAGGCGGCGATGAACATTTTTGAAAATTTGACACCCGCCAATGTAATCGACATTATCGAATACATTAAGACTGCACCAGCGCCTGTAAAAGCGGCTACGGTTGTCGTTGACAGCGGTTCTCAGAAAGAGGATAACACAACAATGTACATCTTGATCTTGTTGGTTGCAATTTTCAGTGTAGTTCTTCTGGTTTTGGCAAGAGTTCAAAACACCTTGAAGCGAGTTGCAGCTGAGAAGCATCCAGAAGATTTCGAACACCACAATGCACCTAAGAAAGGTTTCTTTGAAAAAATCCTTCCTGGCAAATGGGGTAAAATGAACCCAGTGGTATTGACATTGTTCTCAATTGCCATTGTTGGTGGATTTGCAGCATATTATGGATATGGATTTGCAATCACTGAAGTGGGTGTTCAAAAGGGTTATGCTCCAAAACAGCCAATTGCATTCTCTCACAAATTGCACGCAGGTGATTTGAAATTGGATTGTAAATACTGTCACTCAACAGTAGAAGAAAGCAAGCAAGCATCAATTCCCGCTTTGAATACTTGTATGAACTGTCACAAAGGTGTTCAGTTGACCGATAAATACAACGGTGAAATTTCTCCAGAAATTAAGAAGATTTATGCTGCTTTGGATTACAATCCAGAAGGTAAAGCAGGTGAGCAATATGGTTCAAACCCCAAGCCAATTCGTTGGGTTAGAATTCACAATTTGCCTGATCATGCATATTTCAATCACTCTCAACACGTAAAAGTAGGTAAGCAAACTTGTCAAACCTGTCACGGAGCTATCGAAAAAATGGAAGTGGTTCAACAAAAGAATTCATTGCAAATGGGATGGTGTATTGACTGTCACAGAAATGCTCAAGTGGATGTAGCGAATAACAACTACTACAAGGCATTGCATGAAAAGGCGAAAAAAGATATCGCCAACAACCAAGGCAAGAGTAAGTATTTCTCTGCTGATGGAAAAGTGAAATTAACACCAGCCATGAATGGCGGTTTGGAATGTTCTAAGTGTCACTATTAATTTTAACTGAAAGAATCATCAATTATGTCAAATAATATCAAATATTGGAAAGGTGAAGATGAGTTAACCAAGAACCCATCATTCTTGGCTGCTCAACGCAATGAGTTTCATGATGATCTTCCGTTGGATGAAGTATTCAATGAGGAAGGTGTTGAACTACAAGCGAATCGCCGTGATTTCTTGAAATATTTTGGGTTCAGTGTAACTGCTGTTGCATTGGCTGCTTGTTATAAAACTCCTATTCGTAACGCTGTACCTTATTTGGTAAAACCTGAAGATGTGACTCCAGGTGTAGCCAACTATTACAGATCAACGTGTGGCGCTTGTGCAACTGCTTGTGGTATTGAAGTGAAAGTTCGTGAAGGTCGTCCTATCAAAGTGGATGGTTCAGTGGATTCTCCAATTTCTCAAGGTGGTACTTGCGCTGTAGGACAGGCTTCAATTTTATCGTTATACGATAATGAGCGTTTAGCCAACCCATTATCAAATGGTTCTGAGCAAACAGATTGGACGGCTTTGGATAGCGAAATTTCAGCCAAATTAAAATCAGTTGTCGCTGCCAATGGAAAAATCGCATTGGTATCGGGTAGTTTGCATAGTCCTAGCACGTTAAAGGCTATTGAGGCTTTTAAAGGCGCTTATCCAACAACTGAGCATGTTTCATACGATGCTGTTTCTTATGCTGGAATTTTGGATGCGAACGCAGCAGACTTCGGAAAAAGAGCATTGCCTACTTATAAGTTTGATGTAGCCAAAGTGATTGTAAGTTTCGGTGCGGATTTCTTGGGCACTTGGATCTCTCCAGTAGAATTCTCTAAAGGATATACTAAAAACCGTCAGCCCAACGCCGAAGGCGGAATGTCTAAGCACATTCAGTTCGAAAGTTCATTGAGTATGACTGGAACCAATGCTGACCATCGTTTCCCAATGCGTGCTTCACAAGAGGCATTGTATGTGGCAACTTTATACAACTACATCGCCATGGGTTCTGGTGCACGCCAGATTCCAGTTCCTCAACAAGGTGAATTGGCCGGTAATTCGATCAAGAAAACTGCCGATGCTTTGTTGAAAGCTAAAGGAACTGCATTGGTAGTTTCAGGTAGTAATAACACTGAAATCCAACAAATCGTAAACGGAATCAATATGTTATTGGGTAGTTATGGTACAACCATCGATATGGTAAATCATAGCAATCAATATCAAGGTTCTGATGTTAAAACTGCTGAAGTATTGGCAGGTTTGAAATCAGGTTCTATTTCTGCCGTGATTTTCTATGGTGTTAACCCAGTTTATAACCACAGTAAGGATTGGGCTGAGGCTATTAAGAAGGCAAAAGTTTCAATTTCATTTGCATCAAACAAAGATGAAACCGCTTCTGTATGTCAATACGTTTGCCCTGACAACCATTATTTGGAAAGTTGGAATGACGCAGAGCCTCGCAAAGGTTTATATCAGTTCACTCAACCTACCATTTCTAATGTATTTAATACCCGTCAAGCACAGGTTTCATTGTTGACATGGGCCAATGCCAATATCGCAATGGAAAAAGATCCTTTTGCGTCTAAGGGTATTTTCTCTCAGAAATTGCAAGCTTCTCCATTCTACAATTTCATGAGAAACAACTGGTCTGCCACATTGGGGACCGACGATGCTTTCAATGCTGCTTTGGAAAAAGGAGTATTGGCATCTGGTATTTCTGAAGGTGGTGTTTCTTATGTTGGAAATGTTGAAGCCTTAGCTTCTTTTGTTTCTTCGAACTCAAAAGCAACGGGCATCGATATGGTTCTTTATCAACCTGTAGGTGTTCGTGACGGAGCTTATGGCAATAACCCATGGTTACAAGAAATGCCTGACCCAGTAAGTAAGGTATGTTGGGATAACTATGTAGCATTGCCTAAATCATTGGCGATGAAATTAGAAATCGCTGAAGGTGATACTGTAAATATTAAAGTGGGCGATGTTACTTACAACAACGTGCCAGCAATGATCCAACCAGGTCAAGCCAACGAAACCGTTGCATTGGCATTGGGTTACGGTCGTACCGCTGCAGGTAAAGTAGGGGGTAGCGTTGAAAAAGGATACGATACAGTGGGTGTGAATGCTTTTGCATTCGCCAATAATACTGGGAATCGTAGCTTTGTAGCAAAGAATGTAGATATCACCAAAGGTGATGAAAACTACAAATTGGCTCAGACCCAAACACACCATAGCATTGAAGGTCGTGATATCGTTCGTGAATCAACGTTGGGAGCTTTCAAAAAGAATCCTAAG
Source organism: Bacteroidetes bacterium UBA2234 (assembly GCA_002347985.1). Taxonomy (GTDB): domain Bacteria; phylum Bacteroidota; class Bacteroidia; order NS11-12g; family UBA955; genus UBA955. The sequence continues at coordinate 79,566 of DDYM01000061.1, read as the reverse complement.
GCTGGAAACGACATGCCTGAAACCCATATTTATACGATTTGGGAAAAGGCCGAATATCGCAAAGATGGCGCTCCAAATCATTTGTGGGCTATGGCTATCGATCTTAACTCTTGTACGGGTTGTGGATCATGCGTGGTAAGTTGCTCAATCGAAAACAACGTTCCTGTTGTAGGTCGTGATGAGATTCGCTTGCGTCGTGAAATGCATTGGATTCGTATCGATCGTTATTATGCTTTCAACTCTGCTGAGGGTACAATGACAAAAGATGATGAAATTGCCAAAGTAGATGCATCAGGGAATTACGATCATTGGCAAAATGTGAATGTATTGCACCAGCCTATGATGTGTCAGCACTGTGCCAATGCACCTTGTGAAACCGTTTGTCCAGTATTGGCAACTACACATAGCACTGAAGGTTTGAACCAAATGACATATAACCGTTGTATTGGTACTAAATATTGCGGAAACAACTGTCCTTACAAGGTACGTCGTTTCAACTGGTTTAGATATAACGACAATGATCATTTCGATTTCCACTTTAACAATCCATTGGGTAAAATGGTCATCAATCCTGATGTAACTGTAAGAACTCGTGGTGTAATGGAAAAATGTTCATTCTGCGTACAAAGAGTACAAGAGGGCAAGTTGAAGGCGAAGCGTGAAGGAAAATCTCCAAATGAGGTTGTAGTTCAAACTGCTTGTCAACGTGCATGTCCTAGCAATGCTATCGTATTTGGTGATTTACATAATCCTGAAAGCGAAGTGAGCAAATTGTACAAAAACGAACGTGGCTTTAGCGTTTTGGAAGAACTTAACGTACAGTCTTCAGTGAAGTACATGACTAAAATTCGTAACAACGATTCAATTTAATTCACCCAAAAAATATTCGAATGATACATGATTCAATTTTAAGAGACAGACTTGTAACCGGCGACAAATCGGCATCTGACGTAACGCGGGACATTGCAAGACCTATTTTAAACAATCCATCAACTGCATGGAAGATTGGCTTCACTTTGTCGCTTGTCTTCTTGGGTATTTTTGGTGTGAGTTTGTTATACACTCTATACACAGGTATTGGTGTTTGGAACATCAATAAATCAGTTATGTGGGGTTGGGACATTACCAACTTCGTATTCTGGGTGGGTATTGGTCACGCGGGAACTTTGATCTCAGCGGTATTGTTGCTTTTCCGTCAAAAATGGAGGATGAGTATCAACCGTTCTGCGGAGGCAATGACAATCTTCGCGGTTATTTGTGCGGCGATGTTCCCTGTATTCCACATGGGTCGTGTATGGGTTGGCTACTGGGCTCTTCCTTTGCCAAACGCATTTGGTTCATTGTGGGTAAACTTTAACTCTCCGTTGTTGTGGGACGTATTTGCGATCTCTACATATTTCAGTGTGTCGTTGTTGTTCTGGTATATCGGTTTGATTCCTGATATCGCAACAATTCGCGACAAAGTGAAATCTAAGTTGGGCAAAAACATGTACGGATTCTTCTCTATGGGATGGACTGGTTCTACACGTACTTGGGCTCGTTACGAATTGGTTTCTTTGATTTTGGCAGGTTTGAGTACTCCATTGGTATTGTCGGTTCATACAATTGTATCAACAGATTTCGCGACATCAGTTATACCTGGTTGGCATACAACAATCTTCCCTCCATATTTCGTGGCCGGTGCGATTTTCTCTGGTTTCGGTATGGTAGCTACTTTGTTGGTTGTTGCTCGTAAAGTGATGAACTACGAAAATTACATTACTATTGGTCACTTAGACGCGATGACAAGAATCATCATGGTTACGGGTACAATTGTAGGTATTGCTTATTTAACGGAGTTCTTTATTGCATGGTATTCAGGTAACATTTACGAACAATATGCATTTACTAACAGAGCTTTTGGACCATACTGGTGGGCTTATTGGAGTATGATGAGTTGTAACCTTATTGCACCTCAGGTATTTTGGTTCAAATGGGCACGTACTACACCTTGGTTTATTTTCATCATGAGTATCGTAGTGAACGTGGGTATGTGGTTCGAGCGTTTTGTAATTATTGTTACTTCATTGCATAGAGACTATCTACCTTCAAGTTGGGTTATGTACTCAGGTTCATTGACTGAAATTGGCTTGTTCTTAGGAACCTTTGGTATCTTCTTTACTTGCTTCTTCTTGTTTGCTAAGTTCTTGCCAGTAATCAACATGGCAGAATTGAAATCAATCCTTCGCAACCGCGAATAATTATAAACTTTACAGATTACCATCATGGGAATTTTAGATAAAAAATTAAGCTTACGCAATCGCAGCAAAATGTTGATTGGCGTTTGGGAAGACGAAGATCAGTTGGTTGCTGCTGCTTCTGAATTGGCGCATGCTGGCGTTCACATTCACGACATCTACACTCCATATCCTGTTCACGGATTGGATCGTATCATTGGTGCTCGTAGAAGTAAATTGGCGAGAATAGCTTTTTTCTGTGCAATCACTGGATTGACGTTGATGACAACGATGATTTGGTACATGTACGTGCACGATTGGCCAATGAATATCGGTAACAAACCAGTTCGTTTCACTCCTAGCTGGGCTCCAGTTATGTTTGAAGGAACAGTACTTTGTACCGCATTCGGTATGTCGTTCTTCTTCTTTTGGAGAAATAGACTCGTTCACGGTATTAAAAATGAGATGTTAGATATTCGTCAAACGGATGATCGTATGATTGTAGCTATTGAAACCGTTTCAGGTATGGATGAAAAATCTGTACTTTCAATCATGAAAAATGGTGGAGCTGTTGAAATGCGTGAGTTTGAGAATGGTGTACAAACTGTAATTTAATGAGATCAAGATGAACAACAAACTATATATTTTGTTCGGATCAATCGCTGCATCAGCTTTGATGAGTGGTTGTGTAAGTCGTGGTAATAACCCCGGCTGGGAATACGCCCCGGATATGTACTATTCTAAAGGGTATGAAGCATATAACCAAGGTGATAGCAATCTTGTGAATCCTTATGGTATGAACATGAGAGAACCTGTTGCAGGAACCGTTGCTGTGGGAAAATTGGATTATAAATATAATCTCGAAAACACGGGTGATGGTTACGAAGCTTCAGCAAACCTTACTGCACCTGCCGAAGCCACATTGGAAGACGGTAGAGGTCAGTATATGTATAACATCTATTGCACCCCATGTCATGGAAGCACCGGCAATAACGATGGTGAAGTTTTCAAAAAGGTTACAACTTTGAAACCCGCTTGGAAAGGTTACTCTGATGAATATATCAAAACTTTGCCTGAAGGTAAAATTTATCATACGTTGACTTATGGTAAGAACAATATGGGAAGCCATGCTTCTGTTTTGTCGCCAAAAGATCGTTGGAAAGTGATTAAATATGTAAAATACTTGAGTTCACAAGGTACTTCTACCGCAAGTGCGACAGTATCGTCTGACTCAACAATGGCTAAAACTAACTAAGCGAAGAAGCATGGGACACGGACATCATCAAATTGAGGTTAAACAAGAACAATTTGTTTTTTCACCAAAAGCAAAGAGATTCTCTATCATTCTTATGGTTGTAGGTCTAATACTGACAGGTATCGGTATTGCAACAATGGACAACCATTCAAATAGTCATGATTCTCAAACAGTTGCAGTTGCAAGCCATGAAGCTCACAACGATGCATCTGTACACAATGAAGAGCATGGCACTCAAGCAGCTGCTGCTCATGAGGAAGAACACGGCAATGTTCCAAATGAAAAATTTGGAAAGCGTGTGGTTTTTCATCATTTAGATAAACCAGCATCTACCCGTATTTGGGCCAATATGTTAATTGTAGGATACTTCTTCCTTATGATTTCGTTGACAGCTGTTATGTGGTATGCTATTCAGTATTTGGCAAACGCAGGTTGGTCATCAGCAATTAAGAGGGTGCCAGAAGCAATTATGACTTTTATTCCCGTAGCATTCGTCATTTTATTGGTGGCATTGTTTATGGGTAAAAACGAAATTTACCATTGGGTACACTACGAACATTTGGGTTTGAAACCTGGTGATCCAGGATACGATGCCATCTTGGTTGGTAAATCAGGATTCTTGAATTCCAATATGTTATTCATTTTCCCAACTGTACTTGTTGTAATTTGGTACGTATTGATGCGCAAGTTGCGTAGTTTGTCTGTAGCTGAAGATAGTGCAACAAAAGGTGACGCTACATTCTTCAGAAAAAGTATCAAATTCAGCGCAGGTTTTGCGGTGTTGTTTGGATTCACAATTTCTGTTGTGGCTTGGTTGATTATCATGTCGGTTGACGCTCACTGGTATTCTACTATATTTGGTTTCTACAACTTCGTTACGCATTGGGTGACTATGATTACGATCATGGCATTCATTGTTGCTTACTTGAAGAAAGAAGGTTATTTAGGAATTGTGACCAACGAGCACATGCACGATTTAGGTAAGTTTATGTTTGCCTTTACCGTATTCTGGGCATACTTGTGGTTGTCTCAATACTTGTTGATTTGGTACGCTCAAATTCCTGAAGAAATGGCTTACTATCAAATCCGTTTTGAAGATTACAAACCAAATTTCTTGGGTAACTTCTTTATGTGTTTCTGCATTCCTTTCCTTGGATTGTTGATGCGCTCAGCGAAGAGAAACAGATATGTACTTGCCATCATTGGAAGCATTATGGTTATTGGTCACTACCACGACGTATGGTTGATGGTTACCCCAGGTGTTTTCGGTACTGGAATGACCTTCGGATTCATGGAAATTGGAATGTTGTTGTTGGTTGGTGGTATCTTTATGTGGTGGGTATTTACTGCACTTACTAAGCGTGGTCTGATTGCCGTCAATCACCCATTCTTGGAAGAGTCGGTTCACCACGATGTAGGCGTTTAATAATAAACAAAACTATATGGAAAGGCCACTCAAATGAGTGGCCTTTTTCTTGTACATCCTTATAATATCTCAATCAAATAAAGTTCATAAATCGTAATTTTGAAACAATGGAAATTTCCGCCAAATACAACCCCGCAGACATAGAAGACAAATGGTATCAATATTGGTTAGAGCAGAGGTTTTTTCACTCTACTCCTGACCACAGACCCGCTTATACTGTAGTAATTCCTCCCCCAAACGTAACGGGTATTTTGCATATGGGTCATATGCTCAACAATACCATTCAAGATGTTCTGGTCAGACGTGCTAGAATGCAAGGGTTTAATGCTTGTTGGGTTCCTGGTACGGATCACGCCAGTATTGCAACCGAGGCCAAAGTAGTGAAACTATTGGCGGAACAGGGTATACCTAAGTCAAGTTTAACGCGTGATGCTTTTTTGTCGCACGCCTACGCTTGGAAAGACAAATACGGTGGTATAATCCTGGATCAATTAAAAAAGTTAGGAGCTAGCTGTGATTGGGATCGGACGAGATTCACAATGGAGCCTTCTTTGTACGATGCAGTAATTGATGTTTTTATTGATTTGTATAACAAAGGACTCATTTACAGAGGGACTAAAATGGTGAATTGGGATCCAGCTGGCCAAACAACACTGAGTGATGAAGAAGTAATTTTTAAAGATACCCAAGACCAATTATTCACTGTAATCTATAAAGGGGTTGATTTTGATGGTGAACTCATGGTTGCAACAGCGAGGCCAGAGACAATTGCAGGAGACGTGGCGGTTTGCGTGAATCCAAACGACGATAGATATAAAGATTTTGTAGGTAAGAAAGTCATAGTTCCTCTGATTGGCAGAGAGATTTCTATTATTTCTGATGATTATATTGATATTGAATTTGGTACAGGAGTGCTAAAAGTTACGCCAGCACATGATATCAACGATTACAATATCGGTTTAAAATACAATTTACCAGTGATCGACACACTGAATGCAGATGGTACAATTTCGGCGGCTGGTGAGTTGTTTGTAGGTGAAGATCGTTTTGTAGCCCGTAAAATGTGGGTGAAGCGACTCAAAGAAGAGGGTCTGCTTTTCAAACAAGAAAACTATTCACATAATGTAGGCTACAGCGAACGGACGGATGCGGTTGTAGAGCCTAGAATAAGCACCCAGTGGTTCATGGACATGCAATTGTTTATGAAAAACAACCCAGAAGTGCTTTCATCTGTAATGAACGATGATATAAAGTTCTATCCTGCCAAATTGAAAAACACATATCGTCACTGGATGGAAAATGTGAAGGATTGGAATATTTCAAGACAACTGTGGTGGGGGCATCGCATTCCCGCTTGGTACAACAGCAAAGGAGATTTTGTTGTTGCCAAAACAGTAGAAACCGCAATTGATTTATTCAAGGCCAAAGGTATTGAAGTTACCGCGTCTGAGATCAATCAAGACCCCGATGTTCTAGATACATGGTTTAGCTCATGGCTATGGCCAATTTCTGTCTTTGATGGAATTGGAAAGGAAGCCAACAAAGCCGAATTAGATTATTATTATCCTACAAATGACTTGGTTACTGGTCCAGACATCTTGTTTTTCTGGGTAGCTAGAATGATTATGGCAGGGTATGAGTTTGAAGGCAAAATGCCGTTTAAAAACGTGTATTTCACCGGCCTAATCAGAGATAAACAGCGGAGAAAAATGAGCAAAAGTCTCGGCAATAGTCCTGATGCATTGGAATTGATTGAAAAATATGGAGCTGATGCCGTACGAATGGGATTGTTACTATGTGCACCTGCCGGGAACGATATTTTATTTGATGAATCTCAGATTGAGCAAGGACGAAATTTCTGCAATAAAATATGGAATGCCTACCGTTTGATGAGTGGTTGGGATACAATTGATCAACCGAGTACTCAGGCGGCGAATCAGGCAAAGGTCTTTATCGATAGTAGAATTCAACAGGTAATCAGTGAGAATGAGAAGTTCTTTGCGGAATTCAAATTGTCTGATGCACTGATGAATCTATACAAATTGATTTGGGATGATTTCTGTGCCGTATACTTAGAAGCAGTAAAACCTCCGTTTGGTGAACCCATATCTATGGTAACCCTGCATGAAACCCAGGCGGTTTTTGGACAACTCATGGCACTTCTACATCCATACATGCCATTTATTTCTGAGGAAATTCATCATGCTATTCACCAAGGGAATCCAGCGAAACCTCTTGTAATCAGTGATTATCCGAAGGTGGGAAGTCTTGATTCTATTTTTCCGATGGAACCATTGTTATTAGTTTCTGAAATTAGAAATCTACGAAACGCCAAAGGATTATCTCCCAAAGAATGTATTCAGTTGTGGATTGCTCCCAATACTTCGGTGATTGAAGAAAATGCAAGTCTGATTGAAAAACTGGCAAACGTTAAAATCAATATCAAAACATCTGCAAGTGAAATCACCGGTCAACCAATTTTGGTTGGTACCCATGAAGTTTGGTGCGAGTTACAGCAAGAGATTGATCCAATCAAGGAGAGGGAAGAGCTCAATAGAGATTTGGCCTATTATCAAGGATTTGCTGAGTCAGTTCTCAAAAAACTCAATAACGAGCGTTTTGTAACCAATGCCAAAGTGGAAATCGTAGAAATGGAGAAAAAGAAACTTGCAGATGCGCAGGAGAAAATTTCTCTAATTACAAAGCGACTGGAATCACTTTAAATCGTTATTTCTTCGTTTTTAGGTGAGTGACGTGATATTCACCCACTGCATTTCCTATGGATTTGCCATTGTGTATGGCATCAACAAAGTGAATGCCGCCGTACAGTCTAGAAACGCATGCTTGGTTGCTTGCTTCTCTAAAATTCTTGAATCTACGTACTCCTAAACCAAATTCCGCCTCGGCACTGTCCGTGAATTCATATTCTCCGAACTGTGCTGTCAATACGGTGGCTGCAGCACTAGAAACAACGCTATGTCCTGATGGGTATTCGGGGAAAGCCGGTGTCTGAATCGGTGCAACCCAACTTGAATCTATTAGTTGATGAATCGCTGAAATAGGCCGCAGATAATCGGTTTGATACTTTACATACCAACATGTTATGAATGCATCAAATATTGCCGATGAAAGACGCATCATTCCATCTGCCGTTTCAATTAAACTGTATTTTTTCTGACGAGCCACGGTTGAAAACATCGACAGCCAGTGTCCTGCTGGGCTCACCTTTAATACGTTAATTGTTGCATGTCCATAATGAACAGACGCATTTGGATTATCGTCCCAATACAAGGCTGTTTGCAAGTTAGCTTCATTTTTTGCATTTACTGTATCGTAAACTTCCTTTGTGATTTGATAAAATCTAGACTTTTTATCTGTTGAAAATGGCTCGGGTTTTTCCCAAGTAAAATCACGAACTGATTTCACCAAAACAGGCCTAATCTTCCCCCAGTTGGGTTCGATGGCTTCCATGAAATCTGGTGGTGTTGGCTCCCATGATCCGGGTTTATTACGAGTTAAGAAAAACTCTCTGCCACGGTAGTAGGCAAATGAGTCTTTTTTTGACCACTTAACAATATGATTTCCCACCGAATCGCCGTAGGAAATGGAGGACTCAAACATCGATGTCGACATTTGTCCTTTGTATTCATCCAACATCCTTTTTCTGAAGTTGATAATGCTGTCTTCTTTGTATACCAATTTTTGACTAACATATGTATGTGCAGCCAAAGCAACCAAATCTAGACAATATCTTTTTGATGTATCAGGTGCTGGAGCAGCTTTCAAACCATTCATCATTGGCGCAGCGCTTTGATATTCGGCATAGAAGGGTACAAGGGCTTCGTAAGCTGCAATGGAAGCATAAACGTAACGTCTAGAGCCAACAGGTGCCGCTACGTGATCAACCACGATAGCATTTTGAATGGCAAGATTGCAAGTGGTTAGAATGTCGTTGTGAATGACTTTGTTTTCTGTTTCTTGGGGCTTTCCGCAAGCAAAAACAAATACTACAACGGCAATGATGGAGATAATAGAGTAATTTCTTTTCATAACGATCGGATGTAAAAATAAAAAAAGGCACGCAAAATTGCGTGCCTTTACTATCTAAAACAATGACATTTATTGGTTTTCTTGATCTTCCAAGATAATTCCTGAAACGCCTTTGTATGGAGAAGCAATGTTAGTAACCATTTTTAAACGTTTGATGTTATCAACGCGCTTGGTCATTCTGCTTCTGTTTTTTGCTTCTTTTCTTTTGAGTTTAGTAACAGCCATTTTCTTAAAATTAGGACGCAAAAATAATGAAATTCATTGAAGAATGCAATTTTATCGAAGAAATAGCCCGTTTAGATTCGTTTTCCACTGGCATTATAGAATTCGATCTTGGAAATGCCTTTTGTTTTGTAAACGCCTGGGGCTTGAGATGATAGGTAACCCTGACCCCGGTTTAGGTTAATAACCTTAACCGATCCATTCACTGTAACATTCGCATAGGATGCCAATACTGGCGCTTTTATAAATTCAACCGACGCCATTTTTCCAGAAACCTGAAGTTCAAAACCCTTTGACGGACCATTATTATTGGCGATCACCATTCTAACACCACTTTTTGAAGGTAAGGTAATCAGCGATTTTCCATCGCCTTGATTATAAATGCCTAATTGTGCGCCAGATTTGTATTCAAAGCTGCCACCACTGTTCATCAATACGAACGATGGAATTGCGTCATCTCTGCCGTGTGGCACGCGGGTATTGTAGTTGTTTCCCGTACATATGATATCGTCAAATCCATTGCCATCAATATCAAAAGCGGTCATCCCGAAAACGGGTCCTGCTTGAGCCCACATGGGAAGTTCAACCATGTTAAACTTTCCGCCGTTATTGATCGCTACGAAACTAGAAAAATAGTTCACAGTTAACTGGTTTTGCTTCAACACATCAGCTCCAAAAATTTCATCCATTGTTTTGCCAGCGAAATCCCCATATGTGGTGAATTTCTTATTGATGAAAAATGGATAAGCTTTTCCCATTTCATCCATTGTAAAGATGGGGTAGTCGCTGCCATTGTATGAGTAACTCATCGTTACGTCCTGACTTCCATTTCCGTCAAAATCAGCCCAATATACCTTGGTTGGACTTCCTGATTTTGCTTGAATGAAACTATTGTTTCCTTTGTTTCCAACGATGTAATCCATATCGCCGTCGTTGTCGATGTCCACCGGCAAAATACTATTCATCCAACCCGACAAAGACATATCGCCCACATCGCCTGTTTTATTTATGAATTTTCCGCCTGAATTTTCCATGAAAACCAACGGCATCCATTCGCCTGCCAAAATTAGATCGGGTTTTCCATCTCCATTGTAATCAGAGAATACTGCTGAACAAATCATTCCCGCATTCTCTAGATCTGGAGCCAACGCAGTTGTTACATCTTTAAATTTACCTCCGTTGTTCTGTAGCAAATAACTTCTCACTCCCAGCGCAGGCCAGTTTCCGGGCATAATTCTACCAGCCACAAAAAGATCCAAATCACCATCCTCGTCAAAATCCGCTGAACTCACTGAACTTGCCGAGCTAATTACGCCTGGCAAAGCACCCTTAGACTCAGAAAAATTTCCCTTTCCATCGTTGCTGTAGAGTTTGTGTTCATATTTATTTGATGGCCAACTAAACTCAGAGCCGCCCACAGCCAGATAAAGGTCTTGGTCGTTATCACCATCGGCATCAAAAAACAAAGCACCCATCACATCAACATCCAAGGATTTCCAAGGTTGTGTTTTTGATGGGTTCAGTTTTCCCAGAGTTGTATTTTCTTGCAAAAACAGGGTAGACCCGCCGCTTTCTCTTGCATTTCCAATGAAGACATCAATTGTACCGTCGCCATTCACATCTGCAGAAGCCATTCCAGGACCCAAGGTCGTATATCGATGGGGAAGCAGTGGTTCGCGTTTGAAGTCAGGATTCTCCTGCTCCTTGTGCGTAAAATTCAAATTCCAACTTGCTGAATTGTCTGCAAAATAGATTGATTTGTCGTGATTGTTGTAATTTACCCAATTAAACTTACTCGTAGCATCAACAGATTTTACCGTAATGGTCTGATTTACTTTGATATCAGACAAAACCTGCGAACTTCCATTGGGCCAAACGACAGTCAACTTTTTGAGTTCTGATTGTGCGCCCATTCCGATGTGAACCATATGTTCTGAAGAACTTTGGTAACCTTTACTCGGCTGAATTTCAAATTTCCTAACCTTGCCAACGCTATCTTCAACGATAAGCTGACATCCAACACCAAAGTGATTTTGATTCTTTTCCCCTCTGCATTGAACGTTGATGTAGTTGTTACTGGTATTTACATTCTTGTAGATAAAAGGTTTTTCGCCTTGATTACAAACTACAAGATCAAAACGACCATCGCCGTCCAAATCACCAACAGCCGATCCCGTACTCGAACTCAAATCATCAAGACCCACTTCAGACGCGCGATTCGTAAATCCTTGGCCGCCATTGTTTAGGAAGAAAAAGTTCTGAATTTTCTCAAAGGGCAATTTTTTTAATAATTGCTCATGTGTTAACCCTTGTTTTTGCTGTTGCTCGTATCGAGACTGATACAGAATAAAATCTAAATTTGTTACATCGCGGTAATAGCCATTTGAAATAAACAAATCCACAAATCCATCATCGTTAAAGTCCGATAATATAGGACTCCAGCTCCAATCAGACTTGGCAACCCCATACAAGTAGGAGAGGTCTGAAAAGTGACCATTGCCCAAATTCATCTGTAAATTGTTTTTCATATACTGGTGTTTGTATCCATTTTTGATACCAACCATCGTATAATCATAATCTTTGGGTCCCATTAAACTCATGTATCGTCTGGGACTTTCAGAAAGCATATCTACGGTAATTAGATCACTCCAACCATCGTTGTTCACATCGGCTACATCAGATCCCATCGAGTTGGTACTGGAGTGTTTGAAAAATTCGTCGAATTTATCGGTAAATGTCCCATCGCCATTGTTGATGTAATAGCAATCTGGAACATGGTAGTCATTGCAAACATAAAGGTCCATAAAACCATCGTTGTTGTAATCAGCCGCAGCTGCACTGAGACAATACCCCATGGTGACAACCCCCGCTTTTTCAGAAACATCGGTGAATTTATTTCCATCATTGCGATAAAAATGCTGTTGACTTGATTCAGTCATATTTAATGTCCTGGTAAATGGCGTGTTGATATTCGAAAAGAACTGATCCGCGTGATTTCCTAGGTAAAAATCCAAATCTCCATCATTGTCGTAATCGAAGAATGTAGCACAAGTCGCATTTCCTGGATCATCAACGCCCCATTCCGCAGCAACCTCTTTAAAGGTTTCATTTTTTTGATTTAAAAAGAGTCGATTCCTTTTGGAATCTTTAGATTTTAATGGTCCAGACGAACATGCATAGATATCCAACCAGCCGTCGTTGTTTACATCAACCATCGTTACGCCACTAATCCATTGCTTTGTTCCCGTTCCACTTTTCTCAGTGATGTCTTCGAACTTGAAATCACCTTTGTTTAGGTACAACTTAGACGATTGCTCATTTCCAGTAAAATAGAGGTCGTTCAATCCATCATTGTTGATATCGCCAATGGCTACACCACTTCCATTGTACAGGTAGTGATAGATGAATTGATTTAACGTGTCGTTTTCCGGAACAGTATTCACAAAATCGATTCCAGTGACTTCGGAATCCATTTTTTCGAAAAGTTTATCTACATTTTCATCGGAAGATTTCCCGCAGGAAACGATCAACGACATCGCCATGACACCCAATAGCGAAAAGCCACACCAGTGAAACTTATTCATAAATTTATACTTACAATATTAAGGATTAATCGATTTACTTTCTTACCTGATCAACCCGGAGAAAGGTAAATAAAAACAGGGTAAAGGCCCACAAACTACTTCCTCCAAAAGAAATAAATGGGAGAGGGATCCCAATTGTTGGAACCAATCCTATTGTCATTCCAATATTAATGGAGAGGTGGAAGAAAAGGACACACGCAAGCGAATAACCTAAAACTCTACCAAAGGTAGTTGACTGACGTTCCGCTAATATTACAATACGCATCAACAAGCCGCAAAAAATCAGCAAGAATGTCGTTGCTCCTACAAATCCCCATTCTTCGCCAATGGTATCGAAAATAAAATCGGTATGTTGTTCAGGTACAAAGCCCATTTTTGTTTGGGTGCCTTTCAAATAACCACGTCCCCAAAGTTCGCCGGCTCCAATGGCTATTTTTGATTGTTTTAAGTTAAATCCCAATCCGCGGTCGTCTGATTTCAAACCCAAAACCAACTCTATTCGATCTCTTTGATACTGTTGAAGAATACTTGAATAAACGGTTCCTACGATGGTGTAAAATGCCGCAGATACAACGGCAATAAAGGTTATCAACGTACTGACCCCTCGATCTTTTCGGGCAAAAAACACCATGATACTTCCAATTCCCAAAAGCAAACCGTAACCATAGTAACTGGATATCCCAGTTGCCTCGCTTATGATTCTACAAATCGCCAAGAACATCAACCACGCGGCGGAAATCAAAATGAAACCGGGTAGACCTTCGCGGTACAATACCAAGAAAAACGACAAAAATACCAATGCACTTCCGGTATCGTTTTGTACCAAAATGATGGCCATCGGCAATAAGAAAATCAACAAGCAGATTGCAATATTCTTTGCTCCTTGAAATCGAATTCCATAAGTACCCAAATACTTCGCCAACGCCATTGCCGTTGCAACTTTGGCAAATTCACTAGGCTGAATACCAATGCCACCAAATCCAAACCAAGATTTAGCGCCCGAGACCTCTCGACCTAAAAACAAGACTGCAACATTCAGTCCTATAGCAACTGCGTAAAAACCGTAAGTAAAATAATCTATGACAACAACATTGGAATACAGAATGGTAAATATGATTACCACTGATCCACCAATCCATATGAGTTGCTTTACAGCGATGGGTGAAAGCGAATAAAATTCTTGATTTACATCAGATGTAGCAGAACTAATACTCAGGAAACCGATGATAACCAATACGATAAAAAGGAAAATGGAAAGTCCATCAATTTTTTCTTGTGTATTGCTATTCAGTGGAGAATATTTCAAGTCTCAATTATTTAATTACGCTAGTTTTGATGCGCTCTTCCATAGCGGGTTTGGAGGTTTCTACGCCCGGTTTGAGATATTTTTCTATCATTAAATTGGCGATTGGAGCGGCCCAAGTAGCTCCAAAACCTCCATTTTCTACAAGCACTGCAATGGCGATTTTAGGATTATCTTTTGGTGCAAATGCCATATAAATCGAGTGGTCTTTTCCATGAGGGTTCTGCGCTGTACCCGTTTTAGCACAAATTTCAATGTCGTTTATTCCTGTACCATTCGCCGTTCCACCTGGTTTTGTCACATCGCTCATACCGTCAATTACCGACGCAAAATAGATGGGATTAATTGTTGTGAATTTCTTGATTTTATATTTTCTATCCCAAGCGGTGTCTTTAAATCCATCGATCTTTTTTACCAAATGAGGCGCATAGTACCAACCTCGATTCGCCAATATGGCGGCAACATTACAAATCTGCAACGGGGTAAGCAAAATTTCGCCCTGTCCAATGCTCAATGAAATTACGGTGCTACTTTTCCATCGATCGCCGTGTCTGCGATTCAACTGTGCCACTGAAGGGATGTTTCCTCTCGATTCACCCAGTAAATCTATGTTGAGTTGACTACCCAATCCGAAGGATCTAAGGTGTTTTTCAAGTGCGGCGTATCCCAATTTTACATCCCCATATTTGGGATTGTCGATGATATCTCTAAATACTTGACAGTAATAACTGTTACAAGAAATTCGTATTGATCCACGCAAATCCAAAGGACCACCGTGTGCATGGCAACCCACACGAATGCTTCCCAAACGATATCCACCTCCACATCCATGAGTGGTTTCGGGCGACAGTACTCCTTCTTGCATTGCAATTAGAGCCATAACAGTTTTAAATGTAGAACCCGGAGGGTAAACACCCTTTACAGCTCTGTTGTACAACGGTTTCTGATCATCTCGCAACAAGGCTTTAAATGTTTTGGCTCTCTCTCTACCAACCATCGTATTTGGGTCGTAGTCGGGATTGTTGATAAATGCCAATACCTCACCGGTGCTGGGTTCTATCGCTACGATACTGCCTTTTTTTCCATTGAGAAGTAAACGACCATATTCTTGCAATTCAAAATCCAAAGAACTAATAACATCAGGACCTGCAGTTGATGGATAATTAAATTGGGTATCCTTAACTACGCCTCGTTCAGTGTAAGTTCTATCCTGCCAAACAGTTTTGACCCCTTTAATACCTCGAATCTGCTTTTCGTAATACCTTTCAATACCAGTAATTCCCACCAAATCCCCGGGTTGATTATAATCATCCAATGCGATAAGGGATTCATCGGCTTCACCCAAATAACCCAAAGCGTGGGGCGCCGAAATGGTTGCAAACTGTCTATCAGTCCGAGATTCAATGTAAAAACCAGGCAAACGATAAATATTCTCTCTTAACAGTGTGAATTGCTTGTTGCTCAAATTTGCGTAAAAGAGTGCGCTGTTGTTAAATGCGTTGTTCTTTTGTCGTTTTTTTGCCCTGATTCGCGCATCCAGCAATAAATGTCTTACCGTTGGTAAATCAATTTCTAAAATAGAACATAGCAATCCAGTATCTAATTTCTTAATTTCATAGGGAAAAGACGATAAATCATACATCTGTGTACTATAAACCATCAATTTGCCTTTTCTATCAAAAATATTACTCCTTGAAGGGTAAAGTGTAATTTTATTCAGGGCATTGTTAATGGCCATATTTTTATATGGAACTTCCCCTAGTTGAATGCTAGCCAACTTTATCGAATACACGATAAAAACGAACACGATCAATCCAAAATATACAATCTGACGTTTGCTTCCTTTTTCCATTTTGATTATTTATGACCCATTAGCAAACGGAAAATTTGTATAAATATCAAGGATCCCAACACACTACAAACTGAAACAAACAAGATAGTAAAAAGTGCTGTCCAACTGAAATAATCAAAAGTGAAATACACCAAATGGTGAATTAACAGAATTGAAAAAATATAAACACCATACCATTGCCAACCTTTGTAATCAATTTGCATATATCGCATTCCCTGTAACTGCATAGAATTTTCATCCAAAAAATATAGGTCGATATAGTTTTTTACGAATACTGTGGTCACGCAAGCTGCAGTGTGCATACCCAAACTTCCTCCAAACGCATCAATGGTGAGACCAAAGAAAAATGCGCCAATCAAAACAGCAAATTTATTACTGGAAAGCGGTAGGATTAAAAACAGATAAACATAAGGCATTGGCTTAATCCACCAAGCGATGTTGACTTCTTTGAAAATCAAAGTTTGGATTAATGCTAAAAACAATCCGCCGATGATAAATCTAATTACCTCAATCATTTGCACCTCCCGACTTTGTTGGAATTAGCGCATTCAAAACGTCCAATTCATTTTGGTGAATATTCTTTACAACTGTAACAACATCCAATTGACTGAAGTCTGTTGACAGTTTAACCTTGATTTGATAAAAATTGGATTTCAAATTGGATTCAGACTTTTCAATGGTTCCAATTGGGATGCCCGCAGGGAACAGCAAAGAATAGTTACTCGTATACAACTTCATTCCATTTTTTAACTTCACGAAACGATTTACTTCTTCTAATTCAACAAAGTTGGGGTCCTCACCATTCCATGAAATCACACCTTGACTAATTTTTAAATCATAGAAATAGGGGGTTATTTCAAATTTGGAATTCAAAACCGACATGACCAATGAATAATGTGCCGCAGACTCAACAACCACACCCACAATTCCCATGGGGCAGATGACCGACATGTGTTTTTTAATGCCATCTTTATAACCACGATCTAATACGATGAAGTTATTCTGCTCATTCACTGAGTTACGAATAACACGGGCTGGGATATATTCGTATTTGATAAGTGACTTGGTGAATGTGTCGGTATAAGTCAATGCACCTTTTGGGGAGTTGCTCGTCAGATTCCAATTGAGTTGGTTCCTCAATAATCCGTTTTCCTTAACCAATTGCTCATTGGTTGTTCTCAACTTGAAATAACTTGTAACATCAGCGCGCCATTGATCCATTGATCGATGTATGCCCAAAGCATGGCCGAAATATATACTATGCTGATAAAAATGGTACCTAAAAATCTGTGTAACTGCGCTCAATAGCAGTAGAACATAGAGTAGGGGGTACGCTTGATTCCGTATCCAACGGAATATTACCAACATGATTACTTAGAATTAAGCTGTCATTAAAAACTTGAAACGACCGATATTTTTCAATGCAGTGCCCGTGCCACGAACAACCGCTCTAAGTGGATCCTCTGCGATATGAACTTTAAGTTTTGTCTTTGCTGAAATTCGTTTGTCAAGACCACGTAGCAAAGCACCACCACCAGTTAGCCAAATACCATTTGTTAAAATATCTGCGCTCAATTCCGGTGGAGATTGTTCCAAAGCACGCAATACCGCTTCTTCCACTTTCATGATGCTCTTATCCAAAGCTCTGGCAATTTCACTGTAGCTAACGATAATCTGTTTGGGGATACCTGTCATCAAATCTCTTCCGAAAACAGCGTAGTCTTCTGGTGGAGTGTCCAATTCCTGCAACGCAGAACCAATATGGATCTTAATCTTCTCAGCGGTACGCTCACCAATCAAAAGATTATGCTCCCTGCGCATGTATTCCAAAATGTCCAAATTGAATTCATCTCCCGCAACGCGAATACTTTCGTCACAAACGATACCTCCCAATGCAATAATTGCAATTTCAGTAGTACCACCACCGATGTCAACAATCATATTTCCCTGAGGTTGAGTAACGTCGATTCCGATACCTACAGCCGCAGCCATTGGCTCATGTATCAAATAAACTTCCTTTGCTCCGCTTCGCTCAGCACTGTCTTTTACCGCTCTTTTTTCCACTTCCGTAATACCAGATGGAATACAAATGACCATTTTTAGCTGAGGCGAAATCCATCGTTGCTTCTGATTCATCATTTTAATCATCCCACGAATCATGTGTTCCGCCGCTTGGAAATCTGCAATTACCCCGTCTTTCAAAGGCCTAATTGTCTTGATCCCTTCGTTTTCCTTTCCAAACATTTGCATCGCGTCCTTGCCAATGGCAATCACATTGCCCGTATTTCGTTCAATTGCGATGATGCTAGGCTCATCAACAACAACCTTGTCTTTGTGAATGATAAGTGTGTTCGCTGTACCTAAATCGATGGCAAGTTCCTGGGTTAGAAAACTGAAAAAACTCATAGTGTTTATATGACCTGCAAAATAAACACAAATTGGCTATTTTAACACATCTTCAAGCGAGTATTTAATTAAAAAAACCACGACATACAAACTTGTTGGATGGGTGAGAGGAATTTACCCTCCTTCAAACCAAAAGCCAATTCATAGCGAATCGGCGTTCGAAGTACATTGGCACTCACTCCTAAGCCAGTCCCGATGAGATATGGATTGCGCTTTGATGTCACAGTCATCCAATAATTTGGTGTGCTAATCGTCACTGTATTAAAGGGGTTCGATGGATTCGCTGGAGAATTTCCAATGAATGCCGTGCCTATATCAAGAAAACCATAAATCATAAGCGTTTCGTAAAAGTGCTTTTTAATGATGTCTCTGTTGATCTGTCTCATAGGAGTCCATTGAATTTCATTTTGAATTGAAAATGACCCTGTACCAATTCTCTCACCTGATTGAAATCCCCTCACATAACCGCCATTCAAACGATATAAATACTTGTTGTTTACAAATTCCGAGGAAATATCGGTCTTCCACATGTCTTTCGAAATCCAGCCTTCTGAGCCGCCCACCCAATACAACGACAAAATATTTCCAGCAGATTTGTTGGCATTCAAGTGTGACTGAAAGTGAAACCCATTAATCAATTGCTTATCAACGTTTATCGACAAATTGAAAAGGTATGAATTGCCTAAATTGTTCTGACTCAAATACACCCGATTGGGGATAATTGTGGGCGTTGATGTTTGACTGATTTTTATAGATGATTTCACATGAATGCGCCAAGACCTCTCAACATGAATCGACTTTTCCGGTTTCTTCCATTCCAACCCGAATACCATTCCTGAATTTCTGAATTGGTAATTCTTAAACGATGAAAAACCCGGATTCACAGCCTTGTCGAAATAACTGTCTTCGGAATACTGAAATCCTAACGAAAAGTTGCAATTGGGAATCCATGTCCTCCGAATAGAAACGCCAAAGAATTTGGTGGCGTTCTTTTTTAACGACATTTCATTCAAGTAAAATGATCGGTTTCGAGAAATCAACTGCTGTTCGATGTTGAATTTACCCAGTTTGAATTCTTGCTGCATCCGCATTCCCAATCGATTTAATCCGATGTTTGAAAGCAACCCAAACGACAAGCGATAGCTGTGATTCTTGTCGGCTAAGTAAAACCTCATTTCCGGCGTAAACGGCTGATTGTATAATAGTTGAGGTTTGATTTCATTCAAATACCCCAATTGCGCATATTCGGCGTTACTGAAATACAATCCACCATGACTTAAATAATAGGTATTCAGATACTCAGCGCTATCATATTTCCCACTGTAATGGGGTGTCTTTTCGTTATTTAACAAGGACGACCAGCTTCGCCTAGGAAATGGGACCAAATATTCCCAAGTATCGTTAACCGTATCGTTCTTGGCAGTTTTATCCTCAGGTTTTTGCAATAAATCCAAATTATTTTTGATAGAAATCCCGTCACTTTTTGTCAAGAGTTCCAATTCTCGAACAGTTTCTACAGTAGGGTCAAGGAATCGGACCGATGATTTTGAACTGCCGAAGCTAAATTCTACAATACTCGATGATCCTGATTCTTTTGACTGATTGTAAAAGCTATTTTTCACTTCGGATTGCCATCGATAATCGGAATTGTCCTTGAAATGAAAGAATCGCAAACGCCATACTTCTCCTTCATTTTGCACGTAACTGATTTGACCCGGCCCTTCAATCACAAGGCCTCGAACAATCGGTTTTTCATTCACTGTATCCACACGAAGCGTTCGTTCGCCAAGTGGTGATAATCGTTTAAAAACGAGTAGCCATTGTCCTTTTTCTGCATTCTGAATATCAATTGCATAACCAATTGAATCCTTTTCTGCATATGCAACATCCAATCTTTCATTGGGCAATTTGAAAATTCTTGATTGCACGATGCGATTGGGATTTTCAATGTTTGTGGATCTGTCGCCTGCGATCAGAGAGTTTAATTTTTGATGTAATAGATGTTTTAATAATTGAGATCCCCTCAAAGCAATATTATCGCTACTGACATCAACTTGATAGCGGTAAGTGATCATCACGTTTTCGCCACAACGCCAGCCTACGGAAGTGAATAATAAAGGCAATTTCACGGCTTTATTAAGCAAATATGATTTAACACTCAGGCAGTTAAACGCTGAAGATGTAAGCGTTTTCTCGCAGTTCTCAATCATGATTTTTGATTGGACAGAAAATACATTCTCAGGATTCAATTGGACCAAATCCAGTACCTTACCGGAACTATCGACAAGAATTACATTTCGATTTTCTTGGCAATTCGATTCGATTGCCAACACAGTTACTGTTTTTTTTGACTGTTGAAACGAAAAAAAATCAACCAATTTGATGGGGGAGTAATCCAATTCATTTGTCAGACTGGGGTATTCATAATTTACGAGTTCTATCATTTGATTAGGAACTCCATTATGGATTGAAATCTTCACCAATCCTGGGCTATACCATTGAATTGCATTGAGATTGCCTTGTTTTGCCATTCTAAGAATGGGAATTTTACCATATTTTTTAGAAAGTTGAACTTCTGTTCCTGAAGCTTTGTTTTTTTCATTTGCATTGACCGTCGTTCTTTCCTGATTCCATTCATGAAAAGACTTGCCAGTGACATATTCAAAAGCGGATTCGGCATTCCCGGTGTACTTTAAAACAAACATCATGGTAGAGACCACCGATTTGCCGTAGGTTTTAAATAAATCTCTCCAGATTTTCTTGCCATACACTTGCGCTCCCATAGGAATAATTTGATTGGGCGATTCAAATCCACCTTTACTCTCATAAAAGGCATATTCATCGGCGGAATTCGCATTCCAACCCGTAGCCAAATAAGAGCCTAACCCTTGTAAAAACCAATTGGGGATCTTATGAAACCCTGTCTGACTTAATTTCTGACGGACACTGATGCCAAGCAAAAATTCATGACAAATAAAATGTGATATCGCATAAATAAACTGCGATTCGATTTGGTCGAACCCCGCATTCACAAAGATGGGGTAGTTGTATTCCTGACTATAATTGACCGACCCCGTAACTCGTTCATTCCAAACATTGTTTTTACTCAAATCCGTATGGTAGGAATGCAAATTGGTATGAATGGTTGCCGTGAATTGTAAACTTGATTTATAACCAAGCATACTTTCTATCTCCTGGAAATTTCGTTCGGCAATGTTAAAAATCGAATCGATGAATGATTTATTGCGAATTATCGAAGTATCATGGGCATTGAAATCAATATGGATTCTCCCGTAGGAGAGTTCGATTGATTTATCTTTTGCATAGACTGAGCCTTGTAAACCCATTAAGAATGAGATTACGACAAGCATTGATCTGACCAAACTTGGACATTCAATAAAAAAGTATTTTAAACCCCTGCAATGCACAAACATCCGAATATACAATTGTTTTGGAGCAAAGACAAATCGATAATCTTACTTACCTTCGTGTAATGAATACCCTTAAAAGCGCTGATTTTATTGCCCTTGAGAATCAATTTGGAGCTCATAACTACCACCCACTTCCCGTAGTACTAAACAAAGGAGAAGGGATTTTTGTATGGGACGTTGAAGGCAATAAGTATTTTGATTTTTTGTCAGCTTATTCTGCGGTAAATCAAGGACATTGTCATCCCAAAATCATCGAAGCGCTGAATTCCCAAAGTAAAAAACTGACACTCACGAGTAGGGCTTTTCACAACGATCAATTGGGTCCTTTTGAAGAGTATATTACATCACTGCTCGGTTTCGATCGCGTTTTACCGATGAATACCGGCGTTGAAGGAGGCGAGACCGCTGTAAAATTGGCTAGAAAATGGGGTTATACCATAAAGGGGATTCCTTCTAACAAGGCCAAGATCATTTTTGCTTCTGGCAATTTCTGGGGTAGAACAATTGCCGCGATTTCAACCTCACAAGATGCCGACAGTTATTCTGACTTTGGGCCATTTGTACCAGGTTTTGAAATTGTTGAATACAACAACATTGGTGCTTTAGAAACTGCATTTCAAGATCCCTGCGTAGCTGCTTTCATGGTAGAGCCAATTCAGGGAGAAGCCGGAGTTATTATGCCAAGCGACGATTATTTGCAACAGGTCCGTACACTCTGTACAAAATACAATGTTTTATGGATAGCCGATGAAGTGCAAACGGGATTGGGGAGGACAGGAGCCATGCTTTGTTGCGACCATTTTCAAGTAAAGCCAGATATTTTGATCTTAGGGAAAGCCCTCGGTGGTGGTGTTTTTCCAGTGAGCGCGGTGCTTTCGTCTCATGAAATTATGGGCGTCTTGCATCCCGGTCAACATGGCTCTACATTTGGAGGAAATCCCTTGGCATGTGCTGTTGCCAAGGCATCATTAAATGTACTTGTAGATGAGTTACTTCCTGAAAATGCTGCTGCAATGGGAGAATTATTCAGAAAAGGCTTGAAAGAAATTAGTTCACCAATCGTGAAGACAGTAAGAGGCAAAGGTTTATTGAATGCCATTGACATTACTCCTTTTGGCGATGGAAAGACAGCCTACGATGTGTGTATTGCTTTGAAATCTAATGGGTTACTCGCCAAGCAGACCCATCAACATACAATCCGATTTGCACCCCCATTAACCATCAATGCGTCTCAAATTGAGGAAGCATTGCAAATCATCAACTTTTCTATTACCGAAATTGCAAAATAATCGACGGTAATTTTCTATCTTTGCAGTCCAGCTCGGGTGGCGGAATAGGTAGACGCGCAGGACTTAAAATCCTGTTTTCAGTAATGAGAGTACGGGTTCGATTCCCGTCCCGAGCACAAATGAAGAAGATTGTTTTATCAATCGTTCTAATCGTTGCGCTCTCTTGTAACAGCAACCGAAATTCCGGCCGATTTATTAGTGAAACCGATACTTCCTTCTCAGAAGAGATTCGCTCTGTTTCCGCAAAAATCAATGCCAATCCCGATGATGCGGAACTCTATTACAAAAGAGGAAATACATTTTATTTCGAAAAGAAATACAAAGACGCAATTCTAGATTTCGAAACGGCTATCGCCCTAAATCCCAAACAAGCATTATACCACTACAAGTGTTCGGAATCGTTGATCTCAATGGATTCTACTAACTCCAACAAAACCAAGGAACACCTAGTCAAAGCGCTTGAAATCAAACCGGATTATCCGGAGGCTTCATATTTGCTTGCCAAGTATTATTTAGCTCGTCAGGAATATGACAAATCAATTGGTTTATTAAAGTCGCTCACCAATCAAATGGACTTTTCCGACGATGCATATGTTCTAATGTCGATTGCCTTTAAAGAGCAAAAAGACACAGCTTCAGCCCAAAAAGTCATAGAGAACGCATTGCTGAAAAATCCTGAGAACTTCAACGCAGTTATGCA
Organism: Bacteroidetes bacterium UBA2234; assembly: GCA_002347985.1. GTDB lineage: Bacteria > Bacteroidota > Bacteroidia > NS11-12g > UBA955 > UBA955. Next base: position 55,832 of record DDYM01000061.1, on the reverse strand, counting down.
AAAAACGCTGTTCCTGTATCAGAGCAATGATCCAACCACGGAACAATGGGCTTCCAAAGCGGTTCGTATGAATGAATTCAGCGATGAAGCACTTTACACCTATGCTCTTTTAATGCAAAAGAAGGAGAAATATGCTATTGCGATTGAATACTACGACAGAGCTATCAAAGTGAATCCAAATCACATTCTTGCACACTATAACATCGCGGTTATTCAATCATTATTTGAGAATTACGAAGAATCTATCGACTGGTGCAACAAGACCTTAGATTTGCAGTCTACCAATGCCAATGCTCACTGTTTGATCGGATTCAATCAAGAAAAATTGGGCAATAAAAAAGCGGCCTTGCAATCATACAAAACCGCTCTTTCATTAGATCCTAACTTGACACTTGCCAAGGAAGGTATTCAATCAATCAATTAATGTTTCTTTAAAACAACCTTGGAGTACATGTCGACTGTAGTTCCTCCAATGTTGAAGTAGTATTTACGACGCAAAACAATTTGTTCGCCAGTCATTGATGCAATGTCCCAAGTGTAAGTAAACAAGGTTACTTGAGTGGCATTTGGGTCGGTCATGCTCCAAGGAAAAACATCATTGGCTTCACCTGCTGTGCATTTTACTGTGTTGCGATTCACTTGAACTTGAGAAGTACTGTTAAATGTGTAGTAATCATCTTTCATGCAAGCTTCAATATTGTCAACTTGATCTTGAGATGAACTGTCTAACCAAGAGCTCATTTCCCAAGAGTGAAGCATAAATACTTCTTGCTTTGTTTTGCCGCTGATGTCGATGGCATTTCCATTGGTCTTAGAACCTGAATCACAGCCAGTAATGAACAATAATGCCGCAGCCGATAATGTAAATAGTGTTTTTTTCATAATCATGTTTCCAAATATATGTCAGCCATCTGAATTCTCAAAAAATCAGCGCAAGTCTTCAATTACTTCTGCAGCAATACGCAAACCAAACAAGGCAGGCATGTAGGATATCGTCCCATAAAAAGATCGTTTAAAATTGCTGCCATCCGTTAATTTTACTGAGTTTCTATTTACCAATTCTTTGTTAAATACAGACTTGAAACCGGAGTATATTCCATGTTTGTGTAATCTTTTTCTAACCAATCGGGCAAAAGGGTCGTTGTAGGTTTCATTGATATCAGCAACCATCACACCCGATGGATCTGTTTTACCACCTGCACCCATACTTGAAATCAAGCGCTGACCATGTTCTACGCATGTTTTTATCAAATACACCTTTGGAGTAATTGAATCGATACAATCCAATACATAATCGAATTTTTCCGATGATACCAATTCTTCAGTATGCTCTGGTCTTTGAAAAGTATCTATCACAGTAAGTCTAACTTCTGGATTAATGTCTTTTATTCGAGTCGCCATGAGGTCGGCTTTTTTCATCCCAACCGTACTCGAAAGCGCAGGTAACTGCCTATTCTTATTCGTTATGTCAACGATATCGCCATCAATAATTGTCAAATTCCCAATGCCCGCTCTAGCGATAAATTCCGCTGCAAAACTGCCCACACCACCTAATCCAACAATTAAGACCTTGCTGTTTGATAGTTTCTCTAATGATTCCTTGCCAATCAAGAGTTCAGTGCGCTCTAACCACGATAAATCCATGCTGCAAAGTTATTATCTAACTCGTTACCTTTGTTTCATGCATAAAATCAAGATGAAAATTCTGTTGATTCTTATCAATCTCCTCTCTGTTACACAACTAATTTCCCAATATTCATCGTTTCATTCCAACGGAATTACCCCACGTTCAAGAGCGGTTCAAATCTTAAGTCCTACGGCTCAACTATTTGAAAACCTAGAATTGCGAAATCAATTTATTCCAAAATTCGACGGAAAATACCACGGACAAGCCATTGTAAATGAATTATTTAAATCAGACAATTCAGAATTGATCGTGAGCAGTATTATTGATCCTGAAAATGCAGATCAATACATCGTTCATTTGGCCTTCATCGAACAAGGTTTTTACCAAATCATAAATCACCCCGGATTGATTTATCTAGATGTTTCTTCCAAGTTAAACAGTCCAAAACCACTCAATGATACGGCCAGGATTCATAGTAGGGTTGACAAAGCCGAAAACGGAATTGCCAATGGATTGTCTCAAAACTACACGGGAAAAGATGTGATCGTAGGCATCGTCGACATCGGCTTTCAAACAGACCATCCCACATTTTATAGTCCCGATGGGAAAAATTATCGAATCAAACGATTTTGGAACCAACAGAAATCTGGCAATGCACCATCACTGTTCACTTATGGTACGGAGTATTCAGATTCTAATGGCATCGCATCAGCGATCGACGATGATGGAGCACATGGAACACATGTAGCGGGTATTGCAGCGGGTTCAGGTCTGGGCTCTCCCAATTTAAAATACCGTGGAATGGCCCCTGAATCTGAAATCGTGATGGTTGGGATTAAATACGCCAATGACACGCTAGGCGGAAGCGGATTGGGTGATTATATTGTTGCAAACCCCACAATTATTGATGGGTACAATTATATTTTTAAATATGCTGAGCTGCACAATAAGCCCAGTGTTTGTAATTTGAGCTGGGGAATGCACACAGGACCTCACGACGGGACTTCATTGTTTGATCGATCAGTGAAATCCATAACAGGTTCGGGTAGAATTATCGTAGGAGCGGCCGGCAATGATGGACGGAATCAAATGCACATCAATCAGACATTGAATGGCGATACCGCTTATAGTTTGGTTGTCGATAACAATAGGAAAGACTTCCCCCATGAAAATATTTATATGGACATTTGGGGCGGGATAAGCAACGGGAGTGGAGATAAGTTAAAGATTCAATTGAACTTGGTGGATACATTTGGGAATGTTATAATCAACACTCCATGGAATTTGGCCGGTGATTGTGTCAACTGTGGCGCATACAAGCAATTGTATATCAACGGAAAAGATACATTATCCGTAATATTAACAGAGCAAAATTACCCATTTAATGGAAAGTCCAATTTCTTGGTAATTGCCGAACACAATAGACCTTACAACGGATATATTCGATTGGGAGTGACGAGTACAGGGGAGTTCAACGCCTGGAATTCTGGACAAGCGTATCGTTGGACTTCAGGTCATTTTTGGAAAGGACATAAATCACAGAGTTTTGGTAAGAAATTCATAGAAGGCACACCAGAAGGTTCTGTAGGAGAGAATGGGGGATCTGGGACTCACACTTTGACCGCGGGCGCCTATATCAACCGAAATGAATGGACAAATTACAAAGGGGAATATTTTAATCAGCCATGGAATATCGTTGGCGACATCGCTGGTTTTAGTAGCCGTGGTCCGATGCCAAAGAGTCTAACGCACCCGAATGGACGAATTAAACCAGACATCATCGCCCCTGGACAGAGCATTACTTCCGCATTGCACCGGAGGCAAGTTCCTGGCTGGCTCAACAATGAATTGATGTATAAAACTCAATACAATGGCAACGATGTCTACTGGGCGATGTTTTCAGGCACTTCAATGGCTGCACCACATACAACAGGCATAGTAGCACTTTATTTACAAGCCAACGAATGGTTAACACCTTTGGAAATTAGGAATTTGTGGCGACTTACGGCAAGAAAAGACAAATACACCACCAACGACTCCAATGGAAACAGTGGGTATGGTAAAGTGGATGCGTTTGAAACCTTGAAAATAATCGACCAGTATGCAAGCATTCCCAAGTCTCAAATGCGACAAGGGTGGGTTTATTATATTAATGAGAACCAAGAATTGGTGGTATCGAATATTAACAAGGAGATGGAGAAAAACATCGAAATTTACAATTGCAATGGACAACTCTTGATCCATCGTAAATTGCCTATAGGGTCAAATTTTGTAGATATTTCTGACCTAAACACGGGTGTTTATTTTATCAGAATCAAGGATTCTCTTGGAAGTCAAATATTGACAGGTAAAATTGTAAAATAACAGGATTTTATACTCAATTGGCATAGAACGAACTCGTTCGCCGAACCCATGTACTACCTAATGTTTTAGCGAACTACTTTGAATTCAGGTAATCAATGTAAGAATTTACATGTCGATCTTTCTTCTGGTCATAAATATCATCGATTGATATCATAATACCCGTTTCTTCCACATCGCCAAAATGATGGTTAATGGCAGTACCAAAAGTTCTCATGCTTGGACTTAAATTCATGTAGCTATTGAAAAGTGGGGGGATATTCTCACCCAATTCACGAACCAATTGATTGAGCAACTTATGTCCCTCTTTGTATTCCAAGCCTTTTAAATTCTCTCGAAAAGTTTTGCAATCGAATTCTCTATGAATTGGAGAGGGGATATTGACCAAATTCTCATTGTCTGGAAAGTAATGATCCATAAAGCTAAGAATCAAATCACGCGCTTCTCTATTAAAATCAGTATACATGGTGATTTTGCCAAAGAAGTACTTGTATTCTGGGTTCATAATTACCATTGCACCAAGGCCATCCCATAAATTGTCGAGACTGAAAAGTCCTTTGCGACTTCCTGCGCTTGGTTGATAATCGGGCTGAACAAAACTTCTACCCAATTCAATCGCGGACGGGAAATACTTGTTTGAAAAGTGATCCGTATATTCAAAAATTTCCGATGTGGATAGATGAAATTTCCCTTCAGCATCCTTCGTGTGAGGAACCATGACAAATCGATACCCACCAACCAATTGGTTTTCAGCAGGATCCCAAACGATCAATTGGCTGTAACTGTAAGGACCAGAATCAAACTCATCAATATCAACCGACTTGCCTGTACCGCCACCTGCAGCTCTAAATGTCAACTCTCTCAGTCGACCCACTTCTGCCATCAAATTGGGTTTGTCGTCACCTTTAAAGATGTAAATTTCGTTAGAAGCATTATTCGTTGGTCTTATAAAAATGTCCTCCGTTAGTTCCTCAATTAAATTGGCGGTAGGTATTGGGTCAATCAAATTTTCATTCATCACAGTGCCACTCATGCGGTAAAAATAATGAAATAATTGATATTGTATTTATCAATACTCGAAGATTGCAGAAGGATCTTGCGACAATTTATAAACATGTCGTTTGATTTTCTGGGCATCTTCCACCGCCTTTTGTTTACTAAAAACAGTTGGAGATAGGGGTTTTCCTACAGTTATAACAAGCTCTTTATCCTTTTGCTTGAAAAGCTCATCGGCCAAGGTCATCATTTCAATATTGAATTTCAAACCAAAGAATTTGCGCCAATTGGCGATGCGATAAAACCGATTTGAGTTGGCACCGTTGATATGAACGGGTATTATCTGTAAATCATATTGAATTGCTTTAATCAAAAAGCTCTTTTGCCAATCGAGGTCAACGATTTTTCCATCTATTTTACGAGAACACAGCCCAGCGGGAAAAACCATCATCATTCCACCCAATTTGTATGCTTCATCAACCCGAAGCATTGCTTCCTTGGGTGATTTTCCTAACTTGTTTACTGGGATAAAATACTTTTTAAACTGTGGTATGTGCGCCAGTATATCATTGGCAATCAGCGAAATGTCTGAACGAACCTCGCCAACAGCACCAAACAAGCACAACGCATCCAGGCCTGCCATAGGGTGATTGGCAACCATTACACATCTACCGTTTTTTGGAATATTATCTAAGTTGACAACTTTGACCTTCGTTCCCAATTCATGAATTACACTTTTTGCAAACTCAATACCGTCTTCATCGTGGTGTTTGCGCAGTATAAAATTCAAATCGGCCTGATGAACAAAGCGTTCAAACCAGGAAATGATAAAACCCGGAATCCACTTTAGAATCTTTTCGTTTTTCGACGCAATGACATCGCGAATATTGACTTGTAGTGGAGCGTTGGTTGTCATCAATTTTATGTTACCCTAAAATAGAAGCCTTTGTTGCATCGAGGATGGCAAATGACGACTTCGAATCGGTGGATTCAGAATAGACACGTAAAACGGGTTCAGTTCCACTAGGACGAATCATGACCCATGAGCCATTATCAAGTCGGAATTTATAACCATCTACGTCTTCAACCTCCACAACTTTGTACGCGCCAAATGAATCGTAACTTCTTGATTTACATTTCTCAATAATACTATCCTTCAATTCGTTGGTTAAGTGTAGATCGTATCGCTCAACGGCAAAAGACCCTACTTTGGCATACATGTCTTGAATCAATTCCGAAACAGACTTTCCTGTTTTTGCCATGTATTCCATCAAAACGAGACCCATCCAAACGCCATCGCGCTCAGGAATATGTCCTTTGATTGCAATTCCCCCACTTTCTTCTGCTCCGATCAATACATCGTCGGTAACCATGTATTCGCAAATGTATTTAAATCCGATTTTGGTTGTAATCGACTCCAAACCTTTCAATTCGCAGAGTTTCTGAATCTTATCACTTACGGAGAAGCTTTTCACCACTTTGCCAGTATATCCTTTGAATGTGGTTAGGTATTCAATCAACAATAGAATCAAGTGATGCGAATCGATAAAGTTTCCTTTTTCATCAAACCAACCGATACGATCTGCATCACCATCGGTAGCCAATCCGCACAAATAGGAGGGACTTGACTGGATAAGCGGACCGATTTCTGGAAGGTTCTTCAAAATAGGTTCAGGTGCACGGCCTTCAAATCCAGGATTGTAATTGCCATGCAAGATGGTTGCATCGGGCAAAAGTCGTTTCACAATCGCTTGACCAGCGCCATACATCGCATCGTAGACCAAACCAGAGGATATCGAGGATAGGGCATCCATATCAAAAGAATTCACACAATGATTGTAATACATGGTCTCGAAATCCCCATATTCAATCATTCCATTGTTGAAATACGATTCAAAACTATCGCCTTCTGAAACCAATGTGGGAGAAATCATATTTTCAACCTTGCTCACTTCTGATGGAATTGCGGGGCCTCCGTAATTGGCTTTGATTTTATATCCATTGTAAGTTGGTGGATTATGGCTCGCGGTAAGGATAATTCCAGCACCTGTTTTCAGTTGATTTGCTGCCAGTGAAATCATCGGGGTAGAAACAAACCCTTTGGATACGATGACCTTGATTCCTTGTGCTGCGAGTTGCCTTGCCGTTTCTTTGGCGAACATTTCTCCACCAAAACGACAATCATATCCTACCACACAACTTTTGGGTAAATCACTTTGATTCAGCCATAAAGCCGTTGCATTGGCTACGCGCCTAACATTCGCTACTGTAAATTCATCGGCGATAATTTCGCGCCATCCGTCGGTTCCAAACTTTATTTGATACATCTTACTATTAATCAATTTATAAAAAAGCGTTTTCGCCAGTAATTTCCATTCCCAAGATGAGTAAATGAATGTCGTGCGTTCCTTCATAAGTAACCACGGATTCAAGATTCATCATATGTCGCATCACCGGATATTCACCCGTAATACCCATGCCACCAAGCATTTGACGGGCTTCTTTGGCCACATTGATAGCAATTTCAACGTTGTTTCTCTTGGCCATAGAAATCTGCGCAGGAGTTGCCAATCCTTTGTCCATCAATTGACCCAATCTCCAAACCAGCAATTGGGCTTTGGTGATTTCTGTTAGCATTTCAGCCAGTTTCTTTTGTTGCAATTGAAATCCTCCAATGGGCTTTCCGAACTGAACTCTTTGCTTTGAATATCGAACGGCAGTATCGTAGCAATCCATTGCGGCACCTAGAGCGCCCCAACTGATACCGTATCGGGCTGAATTCAAACAAGTGAGTGGTCCTTTCAAGCCGGTAACGCCTGGCAAGATATTCTCTTTGGGGACTTTGACATTATCAAAAACCAATTCACCGGTACAACTCGCTCTTAAGCTCCATTTATTGTGGGTTGTAGGGGTTGAAAAGCCTTCCATTCCGCGCTCAACGATCAATCCATGAATAACACCCGCTTCATTCTTGGCCCAAACTACAGCGACATCTGCAAAGGGGGCATTGCTAATCCACATTTTTGCACCGTTTAACACTACGTGATCACCATGGTCGGTGAAGTTTGTGGTCATTCCACCTGGGTTGGAACCGTGATCAGGCTCCGTCAATCCAAAGCAACCCAACCAATCTCCCGAAGCCAATTTGGGAAGATATTTCTGTTTTTGGGCTTCGCTACCAAATTTATAAATGGGATACATTACCAATGAACCTTGAACGGAAGCCGTAGATCTAATTCCACTGTCGCAACGCTCTAATTCTTGCATAATAATGCCATACGTTGTGTAATCCATTCCACCACAACCGTATTCGATAGGGAGTTGTGGGCCAAATGCACCAATTTCACCGAGCTGTTTGACGATATGTTTTGGGAATTCAGCGATTTGAGCAAAATGTTCGATAATCGGGCTCAACTCTCTCTTTACATATTCTCTGACTGAAGATCGAATCAACTTTTGTTCTTCCGTAAGTAAATCGTCCACACCATAAAAATCGGGGGCTACATAACGGTCTTTGCCTTGATTTGCCGCTAGTAAATCTGAAATATCGTGTCCACTCATAATCTTGTATCCACAAATGTAATATACTTACTTTCTTTGCATCTGATTTTTACGACAAGAATATGTTAACAACCATTTTTATTGACCAACAACTTGTGCATACCAAGATCGGATTTTACGAGATTGAGAAAATTGTGGGTGTTGAACTGCTTATCAGTGCTAGGGTGACGTTTGAACGCAATTCCGTGCAAGACAACCTATCAAACACATTGAATTACGCTGATTTGAGCGATATTATAAATCATGAATCAAAAAAATCAATTTCGCTCCTTGAAACCCTCGGAGAAAACATAATATTGGCCATTGAAAATATCAATATCAACGGTCACAAATCCACTTGGGTGAAGATTGAAAAGAAGCAAATGTTACAGGGCGGATTTCAAGCTGAAGGCTTTGGAATAGAACAATCCCAAATCTATGGTCAATAAGCATTGAAAGGCTTATCTTTGTAAAGATGAGAATTGCCAAATTATTTTCGTTGTTAATGTGTTTCAACGCTGCGAGCATCATGGCGCAAATACCGGCCATTACAGGTTGGATTTACAATAAAAAGACACTTGAAACCATCCCAGGTGCGATTATCATTGACTCTACAACAAATGCATCCGTAGAATCCAATGATCACGGTTATTATCAATTTGGAACTACGCACGGAAACAAAATCATCATTGTTGCGGCGGCAGGGTTTAAAACTCAAAAAATTCTTATCGAAGTAGAAGCTTCGGTGAATAAGAATTTCTTCCTCAAACCCATTGGATACAATGAATTGGACTCGGCGGAAGAGTATTTGTCGCTTTTCAACATGAAGCCTTCATTTTATTCACCAACCCAAAAACAAATTATCGAATCGCCGAGTATTGGTAGCGTTGCTGATCCAGTAAAATATTTGCAATTCCTGCCTGGCGTATCGGGAGGGGTTGAAGGGTTGTCTGGCTTAGTTGTTCGAGGCTCAAACCCAGATCAAAATTTACAATTAATGAATGGCCTTCCACTTTATGGCAATGGTCATTTGTTCGGATTTATCTCAAATTACAATCCACACATCCTAAAATCTGTAGAATTTTATCGGGGTGTTGCACCGGCAAGGTACGGAGGCAGAGCCGGTGGAGGCGTTTTGGACATTCAAACATCGGGCGGTGGGGCGAAAGATTGGACTGGAAAAATCCACGTAGACCCAGTGACAACTACGATTGCGATGGATGGTCCTTTGGATCACAGAGGTAAAGTAACAAGTTCATTCGCCATTCGCAGAAGTTATTTGGATTGGATTCTAGGCACAGGAAAAAATAGCAACAGCGGACTCATTGGAAACATTCACGATATCAATGCAAGGGTAGACTACAAGAAAAGCCAATACACACAGTGGAATTTTTGGGCCTACAATGGCAGAGACAAGTACGGAATTTCCTTGTCTGTGGATGAAACTGACAGCTTAGGCCGTCGTTTGGTGTATACATTAAAGAATCTGACATCTTGGCAAAATACCCAAATTGGCGCACGATGGTCTCATGAGTTTTATTCTAACCACTTTGGGTCCGTGACGATGGGTCTATCTCGATACAAGTATTACACAGTTTTCGACCTAGACGGTAGTATCACCCAAGGGGGCAATACAAAAACAGCAAAGTTGAGTGAATATTCAAGCAACTCCATCACAGATTATACTGTGAACGGCGATTTTACCTATGTGCGAAATCCAAGGCAAACCATAAACTATGGCAGCCATATGACAGTCCACCACTTGGAACCGGGGCAAGATCATCTGATCGACCAAACCAATACAGGGAAGCTGGATACAACCTACGGCTTAGCTAACGTTCAAACAAATTTCGAATGGGCTAACTATGGTGAATTGGATGTTCATCCAAACATTGGATTGAGCATGAACTTGGGATTTCGCTTATGGACATTCATTACTCCAACCAAAACCTACTGTCGTCCAGAGCCTAGGATCATCATTTCTCAATTGTTAGAAGGAAAAAAGCGTTTTCAATTGGGTTATTCTGTTGCCAATCAAGGCTTACATCAACTTTCGAGTGTAAACGGTGTTTTGCCTAGTGATGTTTGGTTTCCCAGTAGTTCAACTTTTAAACCCCAAAGAACTTCACAATTCAGTGCCGCTTACATTATGCCGGTACATGCAGAAATTGAGTTTTCTACCGAATTCTATTACAAAAAATACACTGGAATTACTGATCTAACTGGGGTTGACGAAGATCCTTTGGTTAAGAACTTCTGGGAAAGAAGTGTTGTTCAAGGAACAGGCAATAGTCGTGGCATTGAATTTCTGTTGTCAAAAAAATCGGGAAAAATCACTGGCCTAGCTAGCTATACCTACAGTCAATCTAACAGAACATTTGAATTCATCAACAATGGTCAGCCATTTACCTATCGTTGGGACAGACCGCATCAATTTAAAAGTCAAATCACCTTCCAAGTTGAAACTTGGTTGAAAATCAATTTTGCAGCGATGTACATGAGTGGCAATGTTTACAGCGTTCCTACAGGTCAATACTTAACAACCGACAACAAGTTGGTTTACGATTACAGCGAAAAGAACAACTATCGTATGCCCGCGTATAAACGTATAGATTTGGGCTTTACTAAACAAATCAAACCATTTTTCAATAGGGGGTACAAGGAATTTTGGGGGATTCAGGTCTACAACATTTCCGGTGTAAAAAACCCAATGAATGCCAAACTCGCCATTGATCCCATTTCAAATAATGTTGTACTCAAAGGAACATCTGCCTTTGTTTTCGTTCCATCAGGTTTTTACCGTTTAGAATTTTAATATGAAGAACTTCAAATTACATCTTTACACAATCTTGTTTGCTTCGGCTGTGATTAGCAGCTGTGATACGAATTTGGATATGTCGAGCATACAGCATACGCCCAAACTCGTAGTAAATTCATTCGTAAATAGCGATGAATTCTTTTCAGTTCAGGTATCATCTACGATCCCAATCAACGACACCAATCCGCCAAAGATGATTGAGAATGCTATTGTTACTGTAAATGATGGTTCTACCACATCTACCTTGGTTTATGACTTGTCAGTTCAGAAATACCTAGCCACATTCAAACCAATACCAGGAAGAGTCTATACGGTTAGGGTTGAGAAAGGCGATTTTAGCACTGCGTCTGGAACGCTGACTATTCCAAATCGTGTGGTGAGTGCAAAATCTACATGGAAAGACAAAACCGGATTTGATTCATTGGGCTTTGAAACTGGCACATTGACATGCCACATTGCTGACCCCGCTTCTGATCGAAATTACTACGAAATCAACCTGTATCGATTTGATGACTTTACCCAAGAATGGCTAATTATGCCGCCAAATACCACGGATCCTTTTTTGAATGAAAACGGAATCAAAACGGACATCGGTGGGCTTTTGATCGACGATAGAAGCTTTAATGGTTCGGCAAAACAATTTGATTTCATCACTAGTTATGGCAGCGCCGGAATTCAATATAAATTCTTGGTTGAAGTTCGCTCCTTGAGCGATGATTACTACCGCTATCTCCAGTCTTTGGCCAATTACAAAGCCCAAGGCGGCATTTTTTCAGATCCATCGCCTGTGTATAGCAACATCACCAATGGCCGAGGAATTTGTGCAGGAGCAGCTATTCAAAAAGACACCATTCAATAATTTCCCTTAGCATTCCCCAACTGTGTCTTCGATAGAAAAGAAAATTAAAATTATTAATGCGCAACAGCATAATCTTCAACATGTAAATGTAGAAATTGATCATGGGTCTTTCACCGTGGTCACTGGCGTATCCGGAAGTGGAAAGTCGAGCTTGGTTTTTGAAACCCTCTTCGCCGAAGGTCAACGTCGTTATGTAGAAAGTTTGAGTAGTTATGCCAGACAGTTTCTCGGCCGAATGAAAAAGCCCTTGGTTGATGATATTCAAGGGTTATGTCCTGCCGTTGCAATCGAACAAAAAGTCAATACGCGTAACCCGAGAAGTACAGTCGCAACTTCAACGGAAATTTACGATTATATTAAGCTGCTATACAGCCGGGCTGGTCATACAATCTCTCCATTATCTGGAAGAGAAGTAAAGCGTGAGTCATCTGAGGATGTGTATCATTATTGCCTACAACGAGAAGACGGTGAAAGAGTTCTCATTCTTGCCCCTCAATCAAAAAAACAGTATGGCCATTCCGATTGGGATTTACTGATACAAAAAGGATACAGTCGCGTTTGGATTAATAACGAAACCGTTTCGGTGCAATCTTTAATCGACGATGTTGTTTCGGTTGACACAGAGATTTACATCATCGTAGATCGACTCACAATACAGCGAGAGGACGAAGAGTTTCAATCGAGATTGTTCGATGCTTGCGAGACCGCTTTCTGGGAAGGTGAGGGAAATTGTAGCATTTACTTTACAGACAAAAAAGAAAAGGTTGAATTCAACAATCGATTTGAATTGGATGGAATCAAATTTGAATTGCCCACCAGAGATTTTCTGAGTTTCAACAATCCCCACGGCGCTTGTAGAACCTGTGAAGGTTTTGGTTCTGTGTTGGGATTAGATACCGATTTGATTATTCCCGATACCTCTTTAAGCGTTTTCGAAGGTGCCGTTGCGCCATGGAAAGGAGAAGTCATGGGAGAGTGGAGAAATGATTTTATTCGTTTGGCCAATAAAGTGGATTTTCCCATTCATAGGGCGATTCGAGACCTAAATGAGGAACAAACCCAACTCCTTTGGAACGGGAATAAAACCCTACCTGGAATATTCGATTTCTTCAAGTATATCGAAGAGAAATCATACAAAATTCAATATCGTGTCCTCGCTGCTAGATATCGCGGAAAAACCACCTGCCCTGATTGTTTGGGGACACGACTCCGCAAAGAGGCCGCCTATGTAAAAATCATTTCTACTCACGAAGGTCAAAATCATCCACAGCTCTTGAGTATACAAGAACTTCTGTTGATGGAAGTCGACAAAGCCTTGGATTATTTTAACCATTTGGCTTTGAGTGAAACAGACCAGTCAATTGCGTATCGAATTATTGAAGAGATTCAAAATCGACTTCAATTCTTGAGCGATGTGGGTCTAGGTTATTTATCGTTAAATCGATTGAGTAATACATTAAGTGGTGGAGAAAGTCAGCGCATCAATCTAGCAACTTCCTTGGGCAGCAACTTGACGGGCTCAATGTATATTCTCGATGAACCTAGTATTGGATTGCATTCAAGAGATACTGAAAGACTAATCACTGTTTTAAAAGCACTGCAGAAAGAGGGGAATACTGTGATTGTTGTTGAGCACGACGAAGAGATTATGCGAAGTGCGGAAAACCTGATTGATATTGGACCGCTCGCTGGAACCCATGGTGGAAAACTGCTTTATCAAGGGACCTTTGAAGGATTAAGTGATTGTGATAGCAGTTTGACCTCTAAATATTTAAATCATACTGAGGAAATCGCTGTGCCAAAAACCAGGCGTAAAACGCCCCATTTCATTGAAATTGAGGAAGCTACAGCCAATAATCTTAAAAATGTAACTGCAAAATTCCCATTGGAATCGCTTACTGCAGTTACAGGTGTTTCGGGGTCGGGAAAAACCACATTGATCAAACAAGTACTATTCCCTGCGTTAAGCAGAGAATTGGGTCAGTTTAGTACAATAAAACCAGGCAAACACAAAAAACTATCCGGGGCGATTTCGTTGATCAAAGCCATTGAAATGGTTGATCAAAATCCCATTGGCAAAAGCAGTCGCAGCAATCCTGTTACCTACGTCAAAGCCTTTGATGAAATTAGAGATTTGTTTGCAAATACCCCTACGTCCAAATTCAATGGATTTAAACCGTCGCACTTTTCTTTCAATGTAGACGGAGGGCGATGCGATAATTGTCAAGGCGAAGGCGAAACAGTGATCGAAATGCAGTTCATGGCTGATATCAAGTTGGAATGTGAGGCATGCGCTGGAAAACGATATAAGAAAGAAGTATTGGAAGTAGAGTATAACGGCAAGAACATTTTTGATGTACTCGAAATGACCGTTGATGAGGCGATGATTTTCTTTGATGATTTGAAGAACATCAGAGATCGACTCAAGCCATTACAAGATGTAGGATTGGGTTATGTGAAACTGGGTCAGGGTTCAAATACATTGAGTGGAGGAGAAGCACAGCGTGTGAAATTGGCATTTTTCCTAAGTAAATCTAACCCAAACAAAGACGGTGGCACATTATTCATTTTCGACGAGCCCACAACTGGACTGCACTTTCACGATATAAAGAAATTGATGGCCTCATTCCAAGCATTAATCGCCCAAGGAAATACGGTGATTTGTATCGAACACAATATGGACGTCATCAAATGTGCTGATTGGATCATTGATTTGGGTCCAGAAGCGGGAAATGCCGGCGGAAATCTTGTTTTTCAGGGTGTTCCAGAGGATATTCACTTGGCAAAAGAGAGCATTACAGCTCCCTATCTGATCGATAAATTGAAATAACCGCAGTAAGGTTTTTCGAGAAATTATTTATCTAATAAAAATCCACATTAGCCGACAAGACATCGGCAACTTTTATTTATTTGTTAACTTCGTAGCACTTATGAAAAAACTGTTCGTTCTATGCTTGTCGATTGGGTCAATTATCACTTTCGCACAAGCACAAGCAACACTTATCGAAAAAGTGGAAGCCAAACCAGGGAAACTGATCGTTCCGTATCAGAAATTCCAATATCCAAATGGATTAACACTGATTGTCAGTGAGGATCACAGTGATCCAGTAACACACTTGAATGTAACTTATCACGTGGGATCAGCGAGAGAAACCCGCGGAAAATCTGGATTTGCACACTTTTTTGAGCATATGTTATTCCAAGGCTCTAAGCACATTGCAGACGAGGAACATTTTAAAATCATCAAGAATTATGGTGGTGATGTGAATGGCAACACAACCCGTGACCGGACAGTTTATATTGAAACTTTCCCAAGCAACTTTACTGAAACCGCGTTGTGGATGGAAGCCGATCGTATGGGCTTTTTCTTGGAAGCATTTACAAATAAGAAATTCGAAATCCAGCGAAGCACCGTAAAAAACGAAAAAGATGAAAGATACGATGCACCGTATGGTTTCTTGATGGAGGTAAAAGACCAAGAATTATACCCCAAAGAGCATCCATATAGCTGGTCTACCATTGGATTCGTTGACGATTTGGACCGCGCAGACAGCAACGATTTAAAGAATTTCTTCTTGCGCTGGTACTCTCCAAACAATGCTTGTGTAATTGTGAGTGGCGATGTAAATACATCAGAAGTTGTGGCTTGGGTGGATAAGTACTTTGGCGGAATTCAAAGAGGTCCAGAAGTAAAAAAGCAGGCGGTTCCTAAAGTGAAGTTGACTGAAAACAAAGTAGCAACCTACCCAGACGCCAATGCTTATGTGCCTTTGATATACTCAACATTTGTGGGTGTTCCTGTTGGTCATGCGGATGAAGCCGCTTTGGACGTGTTGACCTATTTGATGGGTGGAACCCGCAGTTCAACTTTGTATAAGAAGTTTGTAGATGCAGAATGGGCATTACAAGCCAATGCAAGTAACAATCCTCTAAGCAGCATCAACCATGAATTGGCAGGGGAGATTTCGTTTACCGTTGTAGGTTATCCATATTCAGACGTTCCAAGACTTCAGAAAATGATGAAGAGTGCCATTGATTCATTTGGTATTGTTGGATTCTCCGACGAAGATTTAGAGCGTGCAAAAACAAATATTCTGAGTAACTATTCAAGCGGATTGGAAGATGTAAGTACCAAAGCCAATTATTTGAGTTCGTTCTGGTATTTGGATGCAAAAAATGCTGATGGATCAAGTTACAACCTTGAAGATGATGCAAATCGTTACAGAAACTTGACAAAAGCCGATATCATGCGTGTTTACAACATGTATTTGAAAAACAAATTCTCTTCAACCGTAATCATCACTCCGAGTCAGGTTGCCGAAGGGGAGGAGAAACCCAAATACCAAAGTGTAAACCCCAATGCTGGATTTACCAGTGCTTTGGCCGATGCGGAATACAAAGGATTACAGCCACGACCTGTGAAAGACAATTTTGATCGCAGTGTACGCCCACAACCCAAAGAAATCACATCTGCAAAATCTCCAAAAGTCGACAAAAAAGTATTGGATAATGGACTAGAGATTTGGTCGACATATTTTGATGAGACCCCTCGTGTGATTGTTCAAATGAACATAGAAGGCGGACGCTTGTTGGAAGACGGTAAAATATTTCCAGCTGGTACTGCAGAAATGACTGCTTCGGCAATGAACACCGGTACCCAAACCAAAACACCTGAAGAATTGGAGAAAGAATTCGAAAAGTTGGGTGTTAATATTGGTTTTGGCGCAGGATCAACCGGCACAAGCATTACCCTAAGTTGCGAAAAAGACAAATTGGATGCTGCCATCGCCTTGCTACAAGAAATGATGTTCAAACCCCGTTGGGATGAATCAGAATTCAAAAAGGCCAAAAAGCAAGTAAAAGAAGGAGCGAAGTCGAGCTTGACAAACCGAGGTACTGGCGCAAGTAACGCATACCGTCGTTTGATGAATGGCGACAATGCCTTGGGTACGGCTTTATTGTCTGACGATTACGATAAAGTTAGCATCGAGAATTGTAAATCATTTTATGCGGCAAACTATGTCCCCAATTTAACCAAAATGGTGGTTGTAGGGCCTGTAACCGCTGCAGAGATTTACACCAAATTCGCCTTTTTGAACAACTGGCAGAAGAAAAATGTAGTTGTCAATAAGCCAGCGCCTGCGGTAAAAATGGCAACCCCTCAGATCTTTGGTGTAAAATACAATGATGCTGAACAAAGCGATATTTTCTTGGGCTTCAAGAGTCAGCCATACGACTATGCAGGGAAGTTCTTCCAAAACAACATTATGAATTTTGCATTGGCTGGCAACTTTAACTCACGTTTGAACTTGAACATTCGCGAGGACAAGGCTTGGACCTATGGTATTCGTGGTGGATATTCCCCCGCATTCAAAGATTTGCCAGGTACTTATACAATTAGCGCAGGAGTGAAAGCGAGAGCCACTGACAGTGCCATTGTTGAGATCGTAGATGAATTGATTCGATACAAGAATGGTGGTATCACAGATGAAGAATTTAATTTCACCAAATCTGCGTTAATAGCCAGCGAATCATTGGAATACGAATCGATTGGTCAGAAGGCGGGTTATATTCTTCAAATGGCTAATCGCAATTTGCCAATGGACTACGCAGATCAGCAGTTGAAGGTTTTGCAATCCATTACAAAAGAGCAAATCAACACCTTGGCAAAAGAGGAGTTGAATTTAGATAATTTGACGGTTGTTGTTGCTGGTGACATAATCGATTTGCAACCCAAATTGGATGCTTTGGGAATGGGTAAAATCCAAATGTTAGAGCCAACGGGTGCGGGAAAAATCAAATACATGAAGCCCGGCACTACCTCTTTGCCTCGCAAGAAAACACAATACAATCCACCGGCCGACTTGCGCAAATAAGTCGTTCCGAATCACCTTAAAACAAAAGAGGAAAGGGCAACCTTTCCTCTTTTGTTTTTTATGCCTCTCGCCCCATCAAAATGTATAAAATTTGTGGGCAACATCCCCAATAAATTCAACCAACCAACCCCGTTTTCGGCGTTATTTGTATAATCGACTATTTTCATGGATGAACTAAACGAAAACACAGAAAGAATTATCTCAATCAACATTGAGGATGAAATGAAAACAGCCTACATCGACTATTCGATGTCGGTGATTGTTTCCAGGGCATTGCCAGACGTTAGAGATGGTTTAAAACCGGTTCACAGAAGGGTTTTATACGGAATGACGGAATTGGGGCTTGCTTCAAACCGTGCGCACAAGAAATCCGCGCGTATCGTTGGGGAAGTATTGGGTAAATATCACCCACATGGTGATAGCTCTGTATACGACACTATGGTTCGTATGGCCCAGGACTGGAGCTTGCGTTATCCTTTTGTAGACGGTCAGGGTAACTTCGGTTCGATTGATGGAGATCCACCGGCTGCGATGCGTTACACCGAGGCTCGCTTGCGTAAGATCGCGGAGGAGATGATGGTTGA
This sequence comes from Bacteroidetes bacterium UBA2234, assembly GCA_002347985.1. Classification (GTDB taxonomy): domain Bacteria; phylum Bacteroidota; class Bacteroidia; order NS11-12g; family UBA955; genus UBA955. Next base: position 37,171 of record DDYM01000061.1, on the reverse strand, counting down.
CATCGATAAGAATACGGTTGATTTCAGACCCAACTTCGACGAAAGTTTAGAGGAACCATCCGTGATGCCCGCAAAAATCCCAAACCTTTTGGTGAACGGAGCAAGTGGTATTGCGGTGGGTATGGCGACGAATATGGCGCCCCACAATTTGACAGAGGTTTGCGATGGTATTATCGCTTACATCGACAATAAAGAAATTGAAATTAGTGAGTTGATGAATCACGTAAAGGGTCCAGATTTTCCAACTGGGGGTACCATTTACGGGGTAGAGGGAATCAAAGATGCTTTCGAAACCGGCCGTGGTCGTATTGTGATGCGCGGTAAGGCAGAAATCGAAGTGACCTCTACTGGAAAAGAAATGATCATCATCACTGAGGTTCCATATCAAGTTACGCCTACTCAAATCATACTAAAAGCCGTTGATTTGATCAATGAAAAATTGATTGATGGTATATCGGCTGTTCGCGATGAAAGTGGACGTCAAGGTATGCGCGTAGTTTTCGAACTTAAAAGAGATGCGGTTCCTAACGTAATCTTAAATCAGTTATACAAATACACGCCATTGCAGAGCAGTTTCTCCGTAAACAACATTGCTTTGGTTGCTGGTCGTCCAGAAATGTTAAATCTGAAGGACATGATCCGACATTTCGTGAATCACAGACACGAAATAGTGATGCGTAGAACTCAGTATTTGTTGGACGAGGCGAGAAAACGCATACATATCTTGGAGGGTTTGATTATTGCGCTAGATAACCTCGATGCAGTAATTAAATTAATTCGTGAAAGTCGCACTCCTGATGCCGCAAAAGAAGGATTAATGTCGAATTTCGGATTGTCAGAAATTCAATCCAAAGCGATCCTGGAAATGCGTTTGCAGCGTTTAACAGGACTGGAAATCGACAAGATTCGTGAGGAATACAATGCAGTATTGAAGGAAATCATGTACTACGAAAGCGTTTTGGCGAGTGAAGATTTGCGAATGGAAATCATCAAAACCGAAATTACAGAGGTGAAAGAGAAATATGGTGATGCAAGAAGAACCAACATTGAGTTTAGTGCAGGTGAATTCAATATCGAAGATTTGATTCCAAACGATGAGGTGGTAATTACCATTTCTCATATGGGTTATATCAAGAGAACCTTATTGAGTGAATACAAAGAGCAAAACAGAGGCGGCAAGGGTTTGAGGGGTGTTGCGCATAGAGATGCCGACTTCGTTGAGCACTTATTTATCGCATCAACACACAATTATTTGTTGTTATTCACTGAGCAAGGTAGATGTTTCTGGTTGAAGGTATATGAAATTCCAGAGGGCCAGAAAGCAACCAAAGGTCGTCCTATTCAGAATTTGATTAGTATACCAAGCGACGATAAAGTCAAAGCCTACCTCAACGTAATCAATTTGAAAGATCCAGAATACTTGGAAAATACTTTCATCATCATGGTTACCAAAATGGGTGTAGTGAAAAAGACATCGCTTGAAGCATACAGTCGCCCACGTACCAATGGTATCAACGCGATTACCGTGAGAGATGGGGACGAGTTATTACAAGCTTGCTTAACCGATGGAGATAGCGAGGTGATTATTGCGAAACGAAAAGGAAAAGCGATCCGATTCCCTGAAGCCAAAGTTAGACCTATGGGACGTACAGCAGCGGGTGTAAGAGGCGTTACACTTGAATCGGCCGAAGATGAAGTGATTGGCATGGTTTGTGTAAATCCAAGGAAGAGTGAAGCTACCATCCTGGTTTTAAGTGAAAAAGGATACGGAAAACGCACAGACCTCGAAGACTATCGCATTACAGGTAGGGGAGGAAAAGGTGTTAAAACCATCTCAATCACAGAAAAAACAGGAAGTCTAGTTGGAATCTTGTCGGTAACGGATGAAGATGGATTGATTATCATTTGTAAGAGTGGTATGACCATCAGAATGGCGATCGATAAATTGAGAGTGATGGGTAGAGCAACGCAAGGTGTTCGACTAATCAACTTGAAAGGTGCAGATTCCATCGCAGGCTTGGCCAAATCGCCCAAAGAGGAAGAAGAGGAAGACACTGAGTTCATCGAAGGCGAAACACCCGTGGTAATTGGCGGATCTGAAGAAAACAACACAGTAGAGGAGACTCCAACTGAAAACGACGCAGAAACAACTGACACCAATGAATAAAGTAATGAAATCGGCCCTGGGGTTGGCATTAACCCTCGGATTTGCCCAATGCTCAACAGCACAGACCAAAGCAGTTAACTCTGCGGAGTACGCATTAATGAGCAACACGGTAGAAGATTTAGTCATCGCAAAGGAGGAAATCGACAAAGCGAAACTAAACCCCAAAACTGCAGAATTGCCCAAAATGTATTTGGTTAGAGCGGATGTTTACTCAAGAATCGCAGGAGCGAAAGGGAATGAGCTTTTAAAAGGTCTAACCGACAAAGCAGGTCTGGAGGCAACCATGTCGATGAACAAATTCTTCCAAAGCACTTTGCCAAAGAAGGATGATGATTTGGAAACTGCCACTGGCTTGGCCGGCAATTCATTTGCTGCAGCATTCAATGAGTCTACACCGTTGTTTGGCACCAAGGATTTTGATCAATTGTGCGTGTATTATGGAGAATTGATTGCTTTGTACGACAAATTGGATACATCGATGACCAATAACTTGGCAAACAACAAAATCACCAAGTCTAGCTTGATGGAAACTTATGCTCAGGTTGCATCGTTACATAGCGATAAAAACACCAAAATCAAGATTCTACAAGGATTAGTGGATCAGGGAAATGTAGTTCCTGCCGTGGTAGAAGGGCTTGGTCGCTCATATTTATCTATGGGAGATACTGCAAAAGCGGAGGCTTGTATTCGCCAAGCTCTTGTAACGTCGAACAACGATGGAGCCATGTTCCAAGTACTTGTTAACCACTTTGTAAGCATCGGAAAAGAAAAGCAATTGTTCACTGATGTTGACAAACAAATCGGAATCGATCCAACAAGCAGATTGTATTATACCAGGGCGTTTTTGTACGAAAGTCAAGAGAAGTACGATTTAGCCATTGCTGACTATAAAAAAGCCATCGAATTGGATGAGTTTAATTACGACGCAAATTTCAACTTAGGATTGGCTTTGATGAAATACGAAAGTCGCAAATTGTACGATAAACGCAGTGCTGCACAAGGAGCGAAGCGCAAATTGGTAGAGCAGGAATTGATCAATTTGTTTACTGATGCAAAAAAATACCTTGAACGAGCATTGGACAATGTAGATTATTCAACAGCGGATCAAATCAATATTTGTAAAGCTTTAAAATCAGCATGTTTGGAAATCAACGATGCAGCCGGAGCAGAAAAATACGGTCAGTTGGTGAAGAGCATGGAAGCAGACGCTGCTGGAAAATAATTCAGGATTAAAGTAACAGGGTGAAAGAGAACATTGGTTACTTGTTAATACAATAAAAGAGAAGGCCACCGTAAATACGATGGCCTTCTTTCATTCTTATCAATTTAACATAATGTAAATTATGAAACTTTTAATTTATTGAATCAAAATAGGCAATCCATTGTATTTCAATCCACTAACTGTTCTATAATGAACAAACATCTGTCCGCTAGGAATCTCATCCAACAACAATTTATGGATTCCCTTTTCCGTGATATTCCATTCACGAACCAAACGACCTTTCAAATCATACAACATTAAATCACCTGGTTCACTTACAGTAACATTTAAAATATCCTTGGCTGGATTTGGATAAATTA
>DDYM01000061.1:26115-33363 GCA_002347985.1 Bacteroidetes bacterium UBA2234 | reverse complement strand
TCCGTATAAACACAACGATAATTTCCCACTTTTGTCGCCTTTAACAACCTTCCAGTACCCACCTTAACACCATTGTTAAACCATGTATAAGTTCCGGTTCCAACATTCGCCGCTTTTAACGTATCCATATTACAGCTCACAGCAAGGGTTTTCACACCGTAAGTTTTTATTGTAACGACATTGCTCATTGCTGGATTTGGAATTACGCAAGCCGCTTTCGTGGTTACAGTGACCTTATAAGTATCGCCATTGGTTGGTGCAAGCCCATAAATATTAGGGGTTGTAGCCGAAGTTGACACAGAATTTTTCATCCAACTGTATCCCAATGTTAGCCCTTTTGCTGCGGCATTTACACTACTAACCAAAGAGAACGTATCGTTTCTACAAAGAATCGCCGGGTTTGTTGACAAGTTCAATATCAATGGAATCGTATCGATCACAAAAATCCTATTGGTTTTTGTCATTACATCATCACCCACAGAATTACTCACATTCAAGGTAATTGAATATGTACCGCCTTTTGTAAACTGGACGATTGGGTTCTGTTTTGTTGAATCCGTTCCAAACTTATATACTACGCCATTGCTCGGGCTAAACGACCATTTCCAAGAGGTTGGAACATTTCTCGTTGAATCCTTAAAGGACACGGTTTGATTGCTACAAAGGGTATCCTTACTTACCCCAAAATTGGCAATTGGGCTGGCTTTTGACCATGCGTCAGATGTAAATACCCCCCTGCCATGTGTCACTGCCATGATCGTTTGGTCTGAAGCACGATATCGCAATGTCGACGTTTTTACCGCACCCATTCCTTCGTTGTAGGGAGTCCAAACTACAGAACTCGCAAAGATGTCTGATGTACCATAGATACCCAATTCCGTTGCTATTACGGCCTCTCCCATTTTATTTGGGTTAACCAAAATGGACCAAATTGGCATATCTGCAATATTTCCATCTCGGCTGGCCCAAGTAACCCCGGCATCTACACTCATCAAAATGTTTGCAGTTGATCCATAGTTGCTTATGGTAACAAAAAGTGTATCGGATAAACGCAATCTATGAATGCTACTAATATTGCCGGCAGGAATTGCAGAACCCGTTGAACCAGTAATGTCTTTCCAGGTTGGCACCGAAGCCACCGCATCCGTTGTTACGTATAACTTCCCAACATCTGTCCCTACGTATAATTGCGTTTTTCCTGCTGCACTGATGGAGCTGCAAAAAGCACTAGGCGCACCATTGGCTGCTGTGCCGTTCACCGTCACCGTCGTGGCCAAAGTTGATGATGTCCCCAACTTATTGCGATAAATTGTCACCTTTGATTTGCCGGTAAACAAATAACCATTTAAATCATCCCACACCGCTGGGTTTATAAACTTACCCGTATTGGCATCGTCAATGATTTTCGCACTCGCCGTCCAATTGTTCGTGGTGCTATAAAACTGATTGTAAACGTAACTCACAATCTGTTTATTGTCGTTGGTCTGGCTGATAAAACAATACCCTCCATCTCCCCCGCTCACCATGTTTTCATTGCATAAACCCGATGTATTTAATTGGTTAGTACCATTGTCTTGAGCACCTGCAAGCATAAGGTCCTTGCCTTTGGTTTGAGAGATATCTCCCCAGTACATTTGTGTCACAGTAAAACCATTGTTTGCCTCATAGATTACCGCTTGATTAGACATATTGTCCATCACATCCGGTGCATAGAAAATGCCACCATCAGTACCAATTAAACATTCTGTGGTTCCAGGTTTGAATGTAAAAGTATGAATGTCAGCATGAACATAAGCGCAGCTCAAATTCGCCAAACCCGAGTTGTTACTCCATTTGCCCACTTGAAGCCAAGCAAGACCCTTATTTTGGGTTTGAAACACATCAACGAATCCTGCCATTACAACAGTGGTATCCAAGGGCGATACGGCGAGCGATAAATCATACCAGGCTTGACCTCGAGACGGATCAGTGCCCGGAATCCCCGTATCTGCATCTTTGGGTTTTGAGACGGAAATCCATGTCTTTCCCTTTGTGTGGGTTCGAATCAAGGTGTCAACTTTACCACTGGCTTCAAAAACGGCATACAAAGTATATGCAGAACTCGGTGCGCAAGCCACTTTTACGCGTCCGGCTTGATTTGTATGCGAATAGGCCACGGTAAAAGATGTGCCATTGTCGGAATACAAAATGCGTCCTCCCCCCTTGTCTGTTGCTGTTTGAAGATAATTTTGTCGGGTTCCAACCCAGATGCGATTGTCTGCCCCCAGTTCAATATCAGCAACAACAAACACGTTACTGCTACTTGGAATCGTGGGCATCACATTGGAAAAGGTAACACCTCCATTGGTACTTCGCATCAAACCCACGGTGGATGTCCCATGCCAAGCACCCGAGAAATATTGCATATCAGTGGCACAATAAACAACGCTTTTGCCAGCTTCGTTTCTTACTACGATATCATTGACATAATAGTAGGATTTGGTGGCTGTTAACTGCGTAAAGGTTTTCCCGGAGTCAACGCTTTTAAAAACACCCAATCCTCTACTTGTAGAAGGTGTAGAGCCCCAGCCCTCTCCTGTACCAACGTACATTGTACCTGGAGCATTGGGGTCAAATGCGATACATGTCACCGCGAGATTGCTCCAAAGACCTGAGGCAAACTGCCAAGTACTGCTCGCATTGGTTATATCGTTATTATACCATAAACCACCCGTTACCGCACCGGCCCAAACCTTTTTGCCCGTTGATACTGTTGGATCGTATGCAATTGCCCGGCATCGACCACCCACGTTGTTTGGTCCACGAGACACCCAAGTTGTTTTGGTAGTACCAGGCATCGACCTGCGATTCAATGATTTAGCCTGTTGAGCGTTAATTTCATCGAGCAATACTTCTGGTGTAGGTCGACCCAGTGATGGGTTCATCGTGGAAATCCACTCCTGTTTCCAATAGGCATCAGGTGTTGAATATTCATTTTGAAAAGGTCCTGTGACGGAAGATTTTCGCTGATTTTCAGTGGCTTCATCTTCCCTTTCATGCAGTTTCAATTGCTTTTTCTCGATGCGATGTAAATCACGTTCAACCTTTCTCACAACCTTGTGGTAGGGCTTTGGATGGTTGGTTTGCTGCGAAAAAACGGGACAAGAAAGTAAAAGTGCTAGTGCACTAAGAAAGTATTTTGTCATTTAAACCCAAAGTTAACTTATTCTACCCAAGATTTCCAATAGGAAGGATCCTCCATTTCCATGGCTTCCTGGGTAATCATCAATGGGTAAAATGGGTCGATCATCACTGCCAACTCCTCCGTATTCAATTTCCCCAAACTCTTTTCTACAGTTCCAGGATGAGGTCCGTGAGGAATTCCTTTGGGATGCAAAGAAATCATGCCGCGCTCAACGTGTTTTCTACTCATAAAGTCGCCGGCCACGTAATACAGTATCTCGTCGGAGTCCACATTGCTATGGTTATAAGGCGCTGGAACAGATTGAGGATGATAATCATACATGCGGGGCACAAAGCTACATATCACAAAATTCCGACCTTCGAAGGTTTGGTGAATTGGGGGTGGCATGTGCAAACGACCTGTGATGGGTTCAAAGTTGTGAATGCTGAAAGCGTAGGGAAACAAATAGCCATCCCATCCCACGGCATCAAAAGGATGTGTAGCATAGGTATAGGGCCAAATCATTCCTTGTTTTTTGATTAATACCTCAAACGAACCGGTTTCGTCATGGGTTTCTAGTTGGGTTGGAAGCTTAATATCTCTCTCGCAGTATGGAGAATGTTCCATTAACTGTCCGCTTTTATTCATGTAGCGATTGGGTGGATGAATTGGGGTTGGAGATTCTACGAAGAATATGCGATTGTTTTCATCGTTAAAATGCAATTGATAAATTGTGCCCCGAGGAATCACCAAATAATCACCATATTCAAAGTCTATATTTCCGTATATGGTTTTTAAAGTTCCAGTGCCTTCATGAATGAAAAGGACTTCATCGGCGTCAGAGTTTTTATAGAAATAATCAGAAAATCCTTTCGTAGGGGCGGCAGATCCCATTTGAACATCAGAGTTCATCAATAGAACTTTTCTGCTTTTGATATAATCCGATTCGGGTTTGGTTTTGAATGTTAAGAAGCTACGATGTTGCATATTCTTCTCCACCGCCACTTTGGGCTCTACGCTGTAGGGCTTCCCCATTGCCGTTACCAAGGTAGGTGGATGACAGTGATAAACCAGTGAATAGATACTGCTAAAGCCTTCTGTGCTTACCAATTCTTCAGAGTATAATTCTCCGTTGGGTTTGCGAAACTGTGTGTGACGTTTGGCAGGAATTTGTCCAGATTTATGATAAAATGGCATATGATTAATGTTATTCCACGAAACTAATTAAAACGAAGCGCTCATAAAAATGACGAAGGTCATAAACTTGGAAATCAATTCACTTAAATGTAAATTTGACTAATGTCAATGTGGAATAATCGTATAAAGACAATGATTTGGGGAATTTTTCTTTCCTCATTGATTTATTCTTGTACGAAATCGGAAAACATCGACATCACCAATAACAAACTGCCCAAATACAAAAGCATCAGCACCCTTCGCATCGAAAATTATGTTCAGCGAATGTTTATCGATTTACTGGGAAGGGAGTCAACCAATCAAGAACGCGATAGTTTTACCGCTCAATTAAAGCGAGCCAATTTACACGACAGCTGCAGAACTCGTTTGGTTAGAACATTACTATACGATACAACTTATCATTCGGGAGACTCTTCTTATCGACATGCTTTCGCTCAGAGAATTTATGACATTTCAAAAGCCAGATTCCTAGAGGGGGCCTCGGATCCGAGTATTGCTCAATTTGTTGGCAACCTTGATTTTGCAATTGCCATCGCGAGGCTTGAGGGCGATTCCACCCGGGTTTACTTGTACTACGATTATCGAAAAAAGTATTTTGATGTGCTAAACAGTAGGATTTTATTCCGAAAAAATCAGATTGATTATCGACAGATGACCGCCATGATGATTAACAATCCGATTTACGATGGTATAAACATGAACAGTTTCAATTTTGTAAATGCAGCCTTCGACAATGTATTGTCGAGAAAACCAACCACCGACGAGTTCAATCGGGCTTACGATATCATCGAAAAAAATCTATCTCGATCCCTTTTTGGTAGATGGGCTACCAACAAAAATGAATTTTGTCAAGTCCTAACAGAGGCCGATGCTTTTCATGAGGGACAAATTCGATGGTTTTATTACGTCATGGTGCAACGAGAGCCTACAACGGCCGAAGTATCAAAACTCTTCTACCCTTTTCTTAAATCGCATCGTATAGAAGAGATTTTAGAAACGATTTTAATCACAGACGAATATGCGCAATTTGAATAATTATTACGTTTTACTCCTTGCGATATTGGCTCTTTCTGGATGTAAAAAGGAGCAGCACATTGGCTATGGCGTTGAAAATGCAACTGTGTATGAAGACAAGAGTCGGAAGACCAAGAAAAAGAACAACGCGGAATACATTTCAATACTTTATACCAATTTGTATCAATCAGCGATCTCCCCCAATCAACTGTACAAAACCCAAAATGTATTGTATTCCATTGGAGACCAAGATGTTGCCAGTGAGATGCTGTTGAGTAATTATTTCAATACGGGTTCTATTCAAATGCCAAGCAACACCCTGATGCGACAAGATATCGATGCGTTTGTCATCAACACGTATAAACGATTTTATCTTAGATACCCGAGCGAAGGAGAAAAAGCCTTTTTCAAACAGTACATTCAAAAAAATAGCGCTGTGAGCGTAGAGATGGTATACACTGCATTTGCCACAAGCGACGAATATCAATATTATTAAACTACAAAATGAACCGCAAAAATTTTATAACCAAATCTGGTATTGCACTTGGCGGTGGAATTCTAGCCCCTTACATTCTGCCTTCCGGCAGGTTATTTGCCAAAACGGGCAGTCAGAAGGCCGACCACGTAGTTTTGGTGATGTTTGCCGGCGGTGTGCGTCAGCAAGAGAGCATTTTAGGTCGATATCTCGAGGACAGCCAAGGTGTTTCAGGCGCTGCAGGCAATATTATGCCCAACCTATTTGAAGGAAATTCACCTACTAAGAAAATCGCCTATGGAACGAGTATATCTGGCATGCCAGCAGGATCGGAACCCATTCCCAAGTTGTTGACACAGAGTATGGAAAAATCCGGATTGCTATTTCCTGAGGTAAAGGCGCAAAGTGCAGGTCATTATGTGGGCTTGAATACGCTATTGACGGGCAATGCGGGTACGGCACAGGGATTAAAAGTAAGACCTGCCTACCCTACGATTTTCGAGTACTTACGCAAGCACGCAGGATTTTCAGCTACCGACAACTGGTTTATTGCCAATGGCATAGGCAATTCTACTCCCTTGTTGAATTCTAGCAATCACAAGGATTATGGATTGAATTATGGGGCGAACATGTTTGCCGCACCCGTCACGTTCAGTAGCGCCGGAAAAGAAGTACTCGGCAATGCCAAAACCTACAGTAGGACAGATCTTGAACCCATGTACTTCATGAAGAATTTTTTGGATCAGAGCTTTGCCCTAACCCAAGACCAAATTACTAGCATCAGCAATACCGACGAAGAACGTACAAGAATCAAAGATTTTATAAAAAGTGTTTTTGCCAAACAGCAATCAGGTCAATTGGCCATGCCTCCCGTCACCGATACTGGCGATGCTGTAAATATGATGTATGCCGCGGAAGTACTGAGAGAATTCAAACCGAAAATGTTGGCTGTAAATATATCAGGCGTTGATTCTTGTCATAGCAATTTTACTGGGTATCTGCAGAGCTTGCACAGAGCCGACCATATCACAGGCTGGTTGTGGCAGTATATTCAAAATAACATTCCTGAAATGAGTGGAAATACAATTATGATTGTGGCTCCAGAATGTGGACGAAACGAAAATCCCAACCCTATTTTGGATCAGAACGATTGGGTTTCCTACGACCACAGCGATGCAAATGCCCTCAGAGTATGGAGTTTGATGGTTGGAAAAGGTGTTCCAAATATGCGCGTTGGAAGTGAGGCACAATCGGTTGGTCGATTAACGGATATTGTTCCAACCATTGCAGATATTTTCGGCATTTTAGATCCAGTTACCAATGCCGGCTTGATCGATCCGATGGCAAAAAGTCTTTACAATCGCATTTAATAATTCCTATGACAACGGTGAATCGGAAT
>DDYM01000061.1:0-26043 GCA_002347985.1 Bacteroidetes bacterium UBA2234 | reverse complement strand
AAAGACGATAAAAACAATATCAAAAACCCTTATCCTCATGGAAAAGATACCCTTGTAGTACAGAAAGATACCTGGAATTACAACACAATACAGGGACTTCATGCAGGTCTATTCAAACCAACTTGTGCCAATAGTGGTTGTCATGACGGCAATTTCGAACCTGATTTTAGGACCGTTGAAAGCAGCTATTACTCCTTGGTTCAGCAGCCAGTGATCAAAAAAGACATTGCTGGAAATTTTCTCACCCGAGTGATTCCTAACAATGCCTCGGGAAGCATGTTACCCTATCGCTTAAAAACAGATCTCAACGGAAATTCGGGCATTATGCCGCTATCATTGGAGCCAACGAGTAAATATCCTATCGAGAAAGACAGTTGGATAGCAAGGGTCAACCAATGGATTAATGACGGTGCTAAAGACTGGTTGGGCAGAACACCCACTTCGGTTGACTTCCCCCCGCAATTACTTGGTGTACAGGTATTACAAAACGGAAATCCATTGCCTCGCGCGGGTAAATACGAAGTGGCTGAAACAGCCGCGGGTAACAACGTGGATTTGTGGTTTTCTTTGAGCGACGACAATACGCCTATCGCCAATCTCACCAATGCAACGATCAACTGGTCAATGGACCCCTCAAAATTCGACCCTACCAAGGAGCAATCACTACTAAAAGGTACAAACAAAACACTCAGCGGCTTATTTTCTGGCAGTTGCGATTACTTATGGCACTTTACTTACGATGGAAGTAAAAACATTAAAGACGATGTCGTTTGGTTCAGAATTACTATAAGTGACGCCAAAAACAAAAATTACACAATCCCCAATATCAACAGTATGTTTTTCTTGAAAACCTATTGTGCGGTTAAATTCAATTAACGTATGACTATGAAAACCTTCATTTCTACTGTTATTGTGATTGTTTTGTTCTCTGGATGTAAACCGGAGAGGTTTTACACTGGCGACCCCAAGCCCGTCATTTCAAAAGTCGTTTTGAACCAATCTACCTTCAAGCAGTTTACGGACACGGTAGTGATTTCATTTGATTATGTCGATGGAGATGGAGATTTGGGCTACGATAATGCGGATTCCCTATCATTAGAAATAAAAGATGTTCGTTTTGCCAAAGCCGATTACTATCACGTTAGACCCCTAGCCCCAGCTGGAAGTCAAATCAATATTCATGGCACGATCAAAGTAACGTTGAAAAATGTCTTTTTGTTGGGTGCCGGAAGTTCAGAAACAACCAAATTCCAAATTCGGATAAAAGACCGAATGCAACACTGGAGCAACATCTTGGAGACCAAAACAATCTCTATTACCAAGTAATTGAAATTTTGATTTTTAGGGCAAAACATATCACTTTAGCAATTGGCTTTTTGTTTTGTACCCTGCTGCAATCACAAACAATAATAAAGCAGCAAAACGGCCGTTTTCGCATCTGTAAAGGCAGTATCACGGATTCCGATGGTGGAATGAACAAAAGCGATTATGACCACAACGAGAACACTACATTAACGCTGAGTATTCCTGGAGCCAAATCAATCACATTGAAATTCTCGAGTTTCTGTACTGAAAAGGACAACGACGTATTGAGAATATTTGATGGCAAGGACACCGGCGCCCCGCTGATTGGCAAATGGAGCGGCAATTCGGGTCCGGGAACCGTGGTTTCCAAAGACAGTTTCATCACACTTCATTTCAAATCAGACAAGAGTATTGCCTGCAGTGGATGGAAGGCCCAAGTTGTCATCTCAATGATTACACCAGTTGCAGTAAAGTTCTCCCAACCGAGTCCAACAATACCTATCCCCAATTGCAAAGATTCAATTTTCCGATTTGTTTTGGATCAGCCCATGCCCTGCGACTCTTTTTATTTGGGAAATACAACATTAACTGGCCCAAGTAATCCCAGCATCAAAAAGATAACTGCAATCAATTGTAGCAAGGGGATGACACAATTGATCGAAATAAAAACACAGAGCGGATTGTACTTAAACGGACAGTATACCCTATCACACAAACACGGCTACAGAGATTTTTGCGATAGCATTTACCCACTCTCAAGTACCTATAAATTCGCCATTACCAATTGCCCTATTGTTGTATTACTAAAAAGCGATAAAGACACTATTTGTAAAGGAGATTGTGTAAAAATCTCTGTGACAGCGACGGGTGGAGACAGCAGTAAATACACCTATTCATGGACACCAACTTCCTTGAGCGGCAAAGGTCCGTTTACTCGATGCTTAAGCAGTAATCAGCGATATATCGTCAAAGTTCAAGACGGCAGTTCCACACCAGGTTCAGATACCATCGATATTGTAGTATTGGCGCCGCCTTCAGCCCAGCAGGATACTGAAGTTTGCTATTACAACAACAACTTTAAACTCAGAGCAACGCCATCTGGTGGAATATGGAAAGGGCCAGGAATCGTCAATGGACTAACTGGAGAGTTCAGACCTAGCGCCGTATACGGACCCACAAAGGTGTGGTATCAAATCGGAAGCTGCACAGACACTGTGGTTGTAACGGTTTGGGCTCCATGGAATTTGGAAAATATGTTCTGTCCAAGCAAAACGGCCCTGCCCCTTTATTGGTATGGTCCCGCAGGTGGTACATGGTCGGGCCCTAAGACAACATCCGCCGGAATTTTCAAGCCCGATACAGCAGGAACCTATCAATTAACATACACTTGGAAAGGATGCACCTCTACAAAAACGGTGTATGTCCAGTCAATAGTTGTCCCCAAGTTCGATACGGTATGTGAATCAGCTGTCAATGCCAAATTGAAATTTTCGCCTTTGGGTCTCTATCCCCAGTATTTTTCGGGTTTAACCAATTATTATTACGGCACGTATGAACCGTCATTGATGGGCGGACCAAAAACATACAACATTCTCTATATCACGCAAAACGGCTGTCGAGACACTACCCGCTTAACTGTTTTACCTAGCGATGCAGGGCTGAACGACACCTTTTGTCCTTCGGCCGGGAAGCAAACGCTTAAATCATTTCGACCCAATGCCAATTATAGTTGGTCCGGTAAAGGAATTGTAGGTGTTGGGAATATTTATGATCCATCGTGGTGGAAGTTGGGCAAATCAAACATCGACACATTGGTGCTAACATCACCCAAGTGTCAGGATAGAAAATTCGTTTATATTATTGATAATCAAATCACTAAGCCCGACACTCTTTTCTTTTGCAAGGAGGACACCACATCGTTGATAAGCGCAAAAGGGGTATCTACAACCATTGCTGGGGGAATTTGGAGTGGACCTGGAATCGTGAAAAAATTGTATTTCAACCCTCAGGTTACTGGACCGGGCACTTTTAAAATTCGATATTCATCCAAAGGATGTGACGACACATTGATTGTAGTAGTAAGGGATAAACCAATCATTCAAACAGATACATCTATTTGCCTGATTGGTAAACCTATAGTATTATTTAAAAAAGATAAAAATGGACTGTTTTGGGGCAATGGAATTACCAACAGTAGCGGACTATTTTCGCCATTGACATCCGGAAAGGGCAAACAAATCATCAGTTATCGAGCTTCGACTGGGTGCTTGAATTCGGTAAATATTTTTGTTGATACAGTTCCAATCATACGATTTAATTCACCCACATTTTACTGTGCAAAAGACTCACTTTTCCCCTTACAAGCATCACCCAATGGAGGAACTTTCACAGGAACAGGAGTCATTGGCAATAACATCAATCCAAAAATCGCGAGACTAGGCAATTTAAAATTCTATTACGCAATCAATATCAATGCATGTGCAACCAAAGACAGCATGGCTTTCGTAGTCAATACGCCACTCAGCGTCTCGGTGACACCTCAAAAAGACAGTGTATGCTATGGCAGCATTGTTACTTTAAATGCATCTATCAGTGGTGGAATTGTGGCGAATCAGAAAATCAGTTGGTCTCACGGCCAAACGGGCTTAAAGACGTTTTACATCGGCAATAAAAGCGGCAATTTGATTATCACAGGCAGCGACGGTTGCTCCGACAATGTATCAGACACGGCAAAAATCGTAGTACACCCCAGGGTTTGGGTTTCTGCAACCATAAGTGACACTGTTTGTCGAGGTTTGGATGGATGGGCACTCATAAAACTCGGCAACGGCAATCCATTCAAAAACACCTGGTCTCACGATCCAAATTACAAAAAGGACACATTGTTTGCTCCGGCAGACAACCGATATCGCGCAACCATTACCGATACCAAAACCGGTTGTTATGGCGATACCACCATTGAAATTCCGGGGTATCAAGCCATACAAGCGGGATTTTCAATTCAAAAAAGCACCAACACCAATTGCCTCACACCGCTAGATCAAACGGCAACTTTTTTCAATCAAAGTATTGGTGGTACGCGAGGAACGTGGCATTGGGGCGATGGCAAAAACAATTTATTTGACCCTGCATCGAATCCCACCCACACATTCGATGGACTTCAAACCATGTACCATGTGATGCTTTCCATTGAAAACGAGGGAGGATGTAAAGACACGGCTTGGGAAGATGTTTGTTACCACGATACGATTTTTGCTTTTCTTCCTAATGCTTTTTCGCCCAATGGCGATGGAATCAATGATGAATTGGATTGTAGGCTTTATGGAGCAACAGAATCTACGGTTTACATAATCAATCGTTGGGGTGAAGTAGTATTCGAAAGCACCGATTTAAACACGCGATGGAATGGTGAATCCGCAGGCAAACCTTGTCCTGAGGGTGTTTATGCAGTGGTAGTTAAATTCAAAGGAAACCATCAATCAAAGCGAGTTTTGTCCACCTCGGTCACATTGTTACGACCCAAGTCATAATTATTCACGAAATTCGCCAAATGTTTAGCGCGAATTGGATTTACAATGCATGGGCAGACCATTTGCGACAAGCACTGAGTGGGGGTTGTTTTGAAGGAGGTATCAGCTTTGACAAAGACACACTTTACCTTCGGTTTGCGAGCAACAGCAACGCTCATATCACCCTAGAAATCAAATTTCTAGATGGCCATTTGATGATATTGACAAGCGATCGCGTTTTTGACAGTTTGGATTACCGCAAAGGAATTGTTCAATTTAAAGAAATCGAAAATCAACCCATTTTTAGGATTGTAAATAACCCGGCAGATCGCTGGATTTGTATTGTCTTTAGCAATCGAATGGAGTTATGGCTAAAGGGGTTTGGAAAGTATGGCAATGTGCTTTTAAGAAAACCACAATCCGAGGAGACACTGCAAATATTTAGATTATCGCAAAAATCCGATTGGGAATTTCAATATCCCGACATCCATGAAAATCACGGAGAATTTGAACCTTTGGCAGAGGCTCAAACTATCACACTCAACGATGGCACACGTATCACCCCCACAATGATAGGTGACCAATCGTTTTCAATTCCGAACTTGGTGGATGCGCAACTGCAGTTTATTAGAAAATACTACTTCGAACAGACCAAGCAGAACATCACGAACAATCTCGAAAAAAAGATTAAGCACCTAAAAAAGATATTAAGTGAGGCGAAAAGACGACTTGGGGACATTGAGAATCGCAGGAGTAACAAAGAGCTAGGCGATTTGATTTTAACGAATGCTCATTCTATTAAACCAGGTCTTACCAAGGCGCTTATCACAGATTACTATACCGACCAACGCATTTGGATCAAGCTAAATCCCGAGCTCAATGCGGCTGAAAATGCCAAGAAGTATTATGGCAAAGCCAAAAATGAATTCATAGAAATATCAAAATTACAAGAGCAGGTAAAAACTACGGAGGCAGCTTTGGCTCAATTGGAAAATTCACTACAATCCGCACAAGACGCCAAAGAATTTAAGTCGTTAAAGCCTCTACAAAAATCCAATATTGCCAAACCAGAGGCGAAACAACCCGACACCCTACCCTATAAAATTGTTGAATTTCAAGGCTTTACAATTTGGATAGGAAAGAACAACAAGGCAAACGACCAAATGCTCAAACTATGTCAGAAAAATGATCTTTGGTTACACGCGAAGGATGTTGCTGGCTCGCATGTCGTTTTACGCAAAAAAGGCGCAGAGTTTCCTCAAGCGGTAATTGAATTTGCGGCACAACAGGCGGCGAAAAATTCCAAAGCGAAAACGCAACAGGTAGTTCCAGTAATCGCAACGTTACGAAAATTTGTTTCTAAACCAAAAAATGCTGCTTTTGGGGAAGTAAATGTGATGAAAGAAGAGATTATCGATGCATTTATCAAATGATTCAATCAATTAAAAATCAGAAGATTGAATATCGCTACTTAAACAATTAATCAAATAAATCAGTCCACTTTTTTATGCTTCCATCTTCGATGGCTCCACAGCCAAATATGAGGCTGATTTAGTATCTCTTTCTCAGTGTGATTGGCGATTAATTGGGTAATTTCTCCATCCTTGGTTGACTTGGGATTCAAACAAATCGGAACAGTATGGGCTTGATAGTACCCTCTTTTGATTTTGGACGAACTCAAGTAATACACGGGCCAATCCAATTTTCTCGCAATTTTTTCCGCACCCATCATAAAGGCTGTGTCCTGTCCTAAAAAACTCACCCATGCGGCACCTTTGCTAGAACTCGGATTTTGATCACCAATAAAAGCATTTACCGTTACAACCTCTTTGTTTGCGTCTAAAACTCTGAGGGTTTGTTCCATGGGTATTGGACTTGCTCCAAATTTGGATCGAACCAAAAACATGAGTCGATCAAAGCCAGGGTTGCTCAGGGTTTTATATAGACATTGTACTCTTTGCTGACATACAATTTGCGACATCAAACAAATCCATTCCCAGTTGCCGCAGTGACTCATCACGATAATCGCGCTTTTGCCATCCTTAAACAAATTGTCGTATTCGTGTTGGTCTACATTTACCATTCGTTTTCGCATTTCACTTTCCGAAATCGACATACCCTTAATGGTTTCAACGAACAAATCCGATAAATGACTATAGTACTTTTTTTCGATACCTTTCCTCTCAGAATCCGTCAGGTGGGGAAAGCTATTTTTTAAGTTATTGCGAACCACTTTCACACGATATCCAACAACATGGTAAAGCAAAAATCGAATACCATTTGAAATCCCATACAGCACCCAAAAAGGCATGAGCGAAACCAATTTCAACCAAGGCCAAGCAAGGTATTTAAACGCCGTGCTTCCCTTAGGGACGGGGATTCGCTTCATGGTGAGTAATTGCATGGCTTACAGATAGTTGAACTGTTGTCCGGCTTTAAGAGTTTTCACGGAATGATACATCAATTGAATGCAGCTCTCAATATCGGACTGATGCACCGTTTCAACTGTGGTATGCATATACTTCAAAGGCAGAGAGATCAATGCCGAAGCCACTCCCATGCCCGAATAGGCAAATGAATCCGTATCGGTACCAGTACTTCTGCTCACTGCATTTCTTTGTATAGCGATTTCATTGTCTTTTGCCACACCGATAATGAGTTGCAACAGATTGTTCTGAACAGCTGGCCCGTAGGTAACAACCGCTCCTTTGCCACACTTACAATCACCTTGAATCTTCTTATTGTACAACGGCGAGTGCGTATCATGGGTTACATCAGTAACAATTGCAACATCCGGCTGAAGTCGTCTTGAAATCATCTCCGCCCCACGCAAGCCAATTTCTTCTTGTACGCTATTCACTAGATACAATGTAAATGGTATTTTATCGCCTTTTTCAGATAACAACCTTGCCACTTCCGCGATCATAAAACCACCCATGCGATTGTCGAGCGCCCTACCCACCAAATAATTCTCATTCAACCAAAAGCAATCGGCCTCAAACACAGCAACTGCGCCTACATGAACGCCCAAAGCTTCAACTTCCGCCTTTGAAGAGCAGCCCAAATCAATGAAGATATTTTCTTGTTTTGCGTCTGGGTTTTTATCGGTTCTTACATGAATTGCAGGCCAACCGAATACACCTTTTACGATTTGTCCGCCTTCACAATGGATATTGCATCGCATCGAAGGAGCAATTTGGAAGTCGGAGCCACCATTTCGAATGACATACAGGTAACCGTCATCCGTTATATAATTCACAAACCAAGAGATTTCATCCGCATGGGCCTCTAGTACAACTTTATAGGGTTGACCCGGATTTACAACGCCAACGGCAGTACCATAGGTGTCTACCAGAGATTCTTGAATATACGGCTTGATATAATCCAACCAAATCGATTGACCCGAATGTTCAAATCCAGTTGGACTAACATTGTTCAAGTATTTTTCTAGGAATGCTTTTGATTCATCTCTCATAATGCGAAGTTATCCATTCTCGAATATCCCCCACCAACAATTAATCTACAAAATGAAGTTGCAATAAACCTTAAAAATCAAATATCCATGTTGCGATAATCCTGAATACCGAAGTGCTGCGATTCCTTTGGATAGAAAACCTACGAACAATAAATGAAAGCATAAAAAAAGCCCCAAATTTCTTCGAGGCTTTTCGTGGGAGTTGAGGGATTCGAACCCCCGACCCTCTGCTTGTAAGGCAGATGCTCTGAACCAGCTGAGCTAAACTCCCATTTCCTGTTGTTGTTAACGGGACTGCAAAATTAGCACAATTATTCAATTTTCAAAGCATTACTGCTTAAATAAATTGAGTTTTTTCACGCTGTAGAAACGAAACATGACTATTTGATTGAATATCAATGCCAAATCTCCTGAAATAAACAAGCAAAAATCCAACAGAATTCCCTCCATACTGTTGTAAATTTGCAGCAATGTCAATCAATCAACATCTCAACTGGCGATACGCTACAAAACGTTATAACGGACAAACCATTCCTGAATCTTCATTAAATGACATTCTTGAATCGATCCGACTCACTCCTACTTCACTTGGAATTCAACCTTTTCATGTATTTGTAATTGAAAACAAGGAATTACGCGAGCAATTAAAACCCGCATTAAACAATCAACCTCAGTCCATTGAAGCTTCACACATTGTTGTATTTGCCTCTTGGAAATCAGTCACCGAATCAAAAGTAGACGACTACATGGCACTTATCGCAGAAACCCGCGGTGTTGCAGTAGAATCCTTGACCGGTTTTAGATCAATGGTTTTGGGCTATTTATCTAAACAAAGTCCAGAAGAAATTCAACTTTGGGCAAGCAAACAGACCTATATCGCATTGGGAACTGCCATGGTTTCTGCCGCAAGTCAGCAAATTGATGCAACACCCATGGAAGGCTTTTCTGCCGAAGCGGTAAATTCAATTTTAGAACTTGAAAAACACGATTTACACGCTTCAGTGATATTGGCTTTGGGATATCGCGATGCAAATATCGACCCTTTGGCTTCTGCTAATAAAGTTAGAAAGCCCTTTCACAAACTTATCGATATCATTTAATTCCATAGTTCTTTTGCGATAATAATCGTTCGTATATTTGCAATACGCGATTAATACAACAAAAATGGCAATTAAAGGAAAGTTTGAAGACCAATTGACAGAATTGGCCGAGGGCATCAAAGCGATGGGACACCCCGCGCGTATTTTGATTCTGAAACACCTATTGGACAATGGACCAAGTACCTGTCAAGACATTGTGGACAGACTTCCCTATTCTCAAAGCACTGTTTCAGGTCACCTTCAAAAGTTGAAAGATGGCAAATTGATCAAAATGAAGCCGGTAAAGACCTCTAGCGTTTACACCATTCACATGGAAACCATCGAAATGATCCATAAAGAAATGGCAGAAAAATTCAACTTGAGAACCGAGACAAAAAAGCAGATGTCGCTCTTTTAATCAAACAACTGCGTAATAAAACCTGTCAATAACTTAGGCTCCACCCATGTACTTTTCGGCGGCATAGTCAAACCCTGATCCGCTACGTCCATTACCTGACCAAATGAATTTGCGGGCACCGCAAAGGCACAATCGTAAATACCTTTTTCAATCATCAATTTGATTTCAGAAATGGGGGTATCACCACGCATGAAAGCCATTCTTTCATCTTTGGCGGTATCAACAATTCCAAAGAGTTCCGGAAATAAAAGCGTTTCAATTCGATTCACCTCCAATTTCCCAACGGCATTGCAATCAGGACTACAATCACCCAGGTTCACCAGAAAATCCCCTTGCTTGCAAATGATAGCCACTGTATTGGCTTGTAAAATGGTATCGTTGCCGAGTTGAATCCTAGAATAGATAATTCCCAAACGATTCAAATGTTGTTCAACATCCACTTCTCCCACATTTTTCAGCAGTCGATGAAAGGATTTGATCAACAGTTCATCGCGATCCATAATTAACGACATCACACCTTGGGAATCAGACTTACCTGAACTCAACAAATACTCACTCACCGCCGCCATTCTATGATGTCCATCGGCAATATACAATGAATCTAACTCTTGAAGCGATTCAATTACCGTTGTTGACTGATCCGCATTCAATTTCCACAGCGTATGCTCAAATCCTTGGGCACAAATCGTTGTAACAATGGGGTTACCTAATTCGAAATGATGCAATCGATCGAGCAAAGACGATGGCAATTTATTGGACAACAAAACAGGTTCAGCAACGCTATTGAGGGCTTCAACATGCTTTGCCAATCGGTGACATTTGTTTTCCAAAACGTTTTCGTGTTTTTTCACTGAACCATCCAAATAGGACTTGGCAGAAACTGAAACAACAATTCCTCTTAATGGATTTGCGCCCGGCTGTTTTTGCTCGTACAGAAAAACACTTGGATCATGCTTTATTACCTTACTTGAAGTAATCAACGCATTGAGATTCTCGGCACTTTGAAGATAAAACTCGTCCGTACCTTGTTGTATCGACGAATCTAGGTATTGTGGTTTAACGACACGAATAAAACTATCGGGATTTTCCTTTGCCAACGACTCCAAGACCGATTGCGGCAGTTTACCCGAACCGTATGTGGGGACGGATTGCTGCTTTTCTTCTGTTGGAATCAGTGAAGAAAATGGAAATACCCGAATCACCTGAATTGATTATTTAAAAAAGGATGTAATTCTGTCAGCCAATTCAATTCCCACTCTTTCTTGGGCCTCCTTGGTACTAGCACCGATATGAGGAGACAAGCTACAGTTGGATTGCGAAATCATCAAATCATTGGTTGGAGGCTCGTTTTCAAAAACATCTACTCCGGCCGCTGAAATATGTCCGCTCGCCAAGGCATCAGCCAAAGCTTGCTCATTCACAACGCCCCCTCTGGCACAATTGATTAATACAGACCCTTTCTTCATCATTGCGATTTTCTCTGCGTTCATCACTTCTTCACTTCCTGGGGTATGCAAGGTGATACAATCGGATTGCGATAAGACGGTTTCTAAAGACTGGCCCTTCAGGGTAACCTTAAAATTATTTGCTTTATAGGCATTCGACAATGAAATGATCACATCGAACTCTCTTTGTTTGTAATCGTATACTAGAACTTCCATTCCCAGTCCTATCGCCATTTTAGCGACCTCCTGGCCAATTCTTCCAAATCCAATGATTCCCAACTTCTTATCCATCAATTCAAAGCCTTCAGAATAAACTTTTTTCATGTCTTTGAATCCATCGATGCCATTGGTAGGCATTTCACGATTGGCCTTGTGCAAGAAACGCGATAGCGAAAACAAATGGGCAAAAACCAATTCGGCTACGGAGCGACTGCTTGCATTGGGGGTATTCACTACGGGAATGTTCTTCAGACCTGCGGCCTTGATGTCGATGTTATCCAATCCAACGCCAGCGCGAGCAATGAGTTTTAAATTGGATGCATTGATAATGTTCGCATTGACTTTCGTCGCACTTCGAACGATTAAAACATCGTATTCATTGATTTTATCGGCCAATTCCTCTTGAGCGATTTTATTGGTAATCACTTCAAAACCGGCAGATTCCAAAATTGATTTACCCGCCGCATCTATACCGTCGTTCGCTAAAACTCTCATGAGGCAAAGGTTTCAATTACGTTTACCAAAGCTTGAACACTTTCCAAAGGCAAGGCGTTGTATAGCGATGCGCGATATCCGCCAACACTGCGATGGCCTTTCAAACCAGACAAATTTGCTTCCTTACAAGCGGCGTTGAATTTCTCTTCAAGACCGATATGCTGTTCTTCAAAAACAAAGCAAACATTCATTTGGCTGCGATCCTCAACGGCTGTTGTTCCTTTGAAATAAGGACTATTGTCGATGGCATTATAAAGCAAATCCGCTTTTTCTTGATTTCTTTTTGCCATACCCTCTACTCCACCTGCACTTAATACCCATTCTAAATTGTATTTCGACACCAAAATGGGGAAAACTGGAGGCGTATTATACATACTGTCGTTGTCGGCATGAATCTTATATTTCATCATGGTTGGAATATGTCTTTCCGCAACCTTATCATACATATCCTTCTTGATAATCACCAAGGTAACACCGGCAGGTCCCATATTTTTCTGAGCTCCAGCGTAGATCATCGCGAATTTCGAAACGTCCACTGGCTTTGAGAAAATGTCAGAACTCATATCGCAAATCAAAGGCGTGTTGCCACAATCAGGAAATTGCTTGATTTGGGTACCAAAAATGGTATTGTTGCTAGTGCAATGGAAATAATCAACGTCCTGAGGCACTTGATAATCTTTTGGGATAAAGGAATAATTCGATGCTTTGCTCGATGCCACAACATCTACTTCGCCATACCCTTTGGCTTCAATCAAAGCGCGATTTGCCCATGTTCCAGTATCTGTATAAGATGCTTTGGTTTTGAGAAAGTTCAAAGGGATTTGAAAAAACTGTGTACTTGCCCCTCCTTGAAGGAACAATACATCATAATCATCGGGGACATTCAACAAGGTTCTCACCAAGTTTGCTGTGTCCGCCATTACTTTTTCAAATTCTTTTCCTCTGTGGGAAACTTCCAAGATACTCAAGCCGGTACCGGCGAAATTCTTGATGTCCTGTATGCTTTTTTCAAAAGCACTCTCCGCTAAAATCGATGGACCGGCAGAGAAATTATGAATCTTTGACATAGTGTGTCTAAACAGTTACAATTTTACGCGTATAATTGCGGGTAAACAAGCAAATGACATTGTCAAACCATAAAGGAATCGTACTATTTATCCTATTTCTTTCCACCGTTTGCTGCTACGGTCAGTACGATGGCTTGGAGGGCGAAGTAAAGAAGCCCAGCAACCCAGCCAACACAACCAACTCAACGCAGGCCAGCAGAGACACGCAACTCATTGATGATTACCAATTTCGTTCAACCTTCAAGGATCAAATCGAGCCCTATTCGGCATTGGAATTCATGACAAATGGAAGCAATTACAATTTTTACATTTCCTTGGATCCACAAGCAGGATATTGGTGGAATCAGAGAATTTTGTTAGGAGGAGGCGTTCATGCCGGATTGGCGAACAATCATTCAAGCGCAGGTGTTTTTGGTTTCGGCCGATTGACTTTGAACAGAATTTTTATTCAAGGCGAGTACCGATACCTAAACATGAACAACCAAACTACAATGAAGAGAGAATGGTTGGGATCACCCATTTTCTGTATCGGCTACTCTTCAAGCGATGACATGTCGAGCTGGATATCCATCGGAATTTCTACCAACGGTGCCTATTCGCAAAATATGCCATTTGGGGCTTTTGTATACCGATTTGGATACCGATTCTAGTGCAAGACTAGAACACCCACTTCAACAACACCCATGGCATCGCACCAGCCAATAACAATAAGGCTGCGATCAACAACATCAAAGGTTTATCAGTGTAAGACACTTCCTCGGAGGCATCAACATCAGACTTTACCAAGAAAGCGTGTTTGATAAACTTGAAGTAATATCCAATCGAAATGGCTGAACCAAGCAATCCCACGCCAACCAGCCAGGGTGATGACTGCCAAGCAAAGGAGAATAGATAAAATTTGGCATCAAAACCTGCGGAGATTGGGATTCCTGCCATCGACAACACACCAACAACCAAGGCAAATGCTACCCAAGGTGAGCGTTTTGACAAGCCATTGAACATATCGAATCCTACTGGATTCTTTTCAGAGGCACTTTGATGAGAAATCAGGAACACCAAGACACTGGCCATGGCATACGCGAATCCATAATACCACAAAATCCATGTTTTGGACTCATCTAGAATCAAAAGAAACATCACCAAATAGCCCGCATGCGCGATACTACTGAAGGCCAAGGTTCTCTTCACCCCATTTTGCACCAAACCGGCAAGGTTACCCCATACGATGGTAATCATACCCAACACACACAACCAACCACTCCAAGTATTATGAATACCGCCGAAAGTTGTCAGCAGTTTATTGAAAGCCACAAACGCTGTGATTTTTACGATGGTGGCCATAAATACAGTTGTACGATTTGGACTTCCCTCATAGACATCAGGAGCCCAAAAATGGAAAGGTGCAGCAGCAACCTTAAACAACAAACCTACACTCATTAGAATCAATCCCGCGTTAATCAATGTTGGAATTGGCATTCCTTCCATGGCATGCATGAAACTAGGCTTGATACCCATCATCTCCAATTCCAAAGAACCGGTTCCTCCATAGATAAATGCAGTACCCAACAAGAAAATGCCTGTTGAGAATGCACCCATCAAAAAGTATTTCAATGACGCTTCGTTCGAAGCCAAACTTTCTTTCTTTGAACCTGCCAAAACATACAAAGGGATTGACAGAACTTCGATGCCTAAAAACAACATTACAATGTGCTGATAAGACAACATCATGAATGCACCGCACAAACTGAACATGATCAAACCCAATTGATCGGTGCCCAAATTGTCGTTCTTTCTAAATGCGAAAACGATCACAGCAGCTACAAAAGCCAACAACGAGGCAAACATGTGTTCAGAATATCCAAACAACATCATATTGGCGGGAACCCATGATTCCAGAATCGCGAAATTGCAAATGCCCTTTGCACTGCAGAAAGAACAAATTGAGGAGGCCATCAATGCCACCACTGCCAAGTTAGAAAAAGAAGACTCCTTCTTGTTTAGTCCCAAAAACAAAAGGACTACTGCGGCGAAAAATGTGATAAATAATGCGATCATGATAAAACTCCTTTTGCTTCAGAAACCCATGTAACTATTTGAATAATACTCGAATGAACCACGTCGATCAACAACTGAGGCACAAATCCTATCAACAGGATGGCCACAGTCAAAATACCGAAAGCCAAATATTCATTCCATTTAAGCGATAAAACCTCATGTTTCCCTTCCCCGAACATGCTAAACTGCACCATTCTAAAAATATAGACCGCACAAAAGATGATTGTAAGTCCCGCTAACAACGACAAATTGGGATTGTACGCGTATACCGCTTTCAACAACATGAATTCACCAGGGAAACCATTGGTGAATGGGACAGCAACGGTTCCCAAAGCCAACAGCATGAAGAAAATCATAAACGAGCGATTCGACTTAGCCAATCCACCCAACTCACCCAACAAACGGGTGCCGGTGCTTTTTTCGATCAACTCTACAACCAAAAACAATCCAATAACATTCACACCGTGAACAAACATCTGCAAAACACCACCTTCTAAACCTTCCGCTGTTAAAGTGAAAATACCGGCGGCGATTAAAGCCACGTGCGACAAAGAAGAGAATGCTATTAAACGCTTCATATCTTTCTGTCTGATAGCGATTAGGGCGCCGTACAAGATACCTGCAACCGACAAGCCAATGATCCAAGGCTGGAAGAATTCAATGCTCTCAGGTGCCAAGGGAAGATACCAACGCAACAAACCGTACAAACCCATTTTTAGCATGATACCGCTCAACAACATCGAGCCGGCGGCTGGAGAATGGGTGTAAGTATCGGCCTGCCAAGAATGGAAAGGCAACAAGGGAATTTTCACAGCAAAAGCCAACAAAATACCAGCACCAACCCAAATCGATTCGATGCGCGACAATTCAACGGCGCGAAGGGCTTCAAACGAAAATGAGTAATTTGAAGTGTGCAGAAATAGATAAAGCAAACTGGCCAACATCGCCAATGAACCAATAAATGTGTACAAGAAGAATCTCAAAGTGATCTTGAATGCATTCTCCCCGCTCATTGTCAACGTGATAAAGTAAATCGGTATCAACGCAAGCTCCCAGAAAATGTAGAACATCAACCCGTCTTGAGCCATAAATACGCCATTTAAAGCGCCCTGCATGAACAATGTCAACGCGGTTAGTTTCACACGATTCTCATCGTCGCGAATACCCGCCATAACAATCACAGGCACCATCAAGTTGGTGAGCAACAACAATATTCCCGTTAATCCGTCAAACCCTAAAGTAAAACGAATGTTATCGGAAATCCATGGCAAATCGAAAATCGACTTCCAGCCATTGTCAACGCCAAAACGAGTGAAATAAGTGTATAAAATCGCGAGTGGAATCAATGATAGCAAAGTGGAAATCCAAACATTGCTTCGCTTTCCAAGTCCTGCAGTAACCAAGGCCGCGATGATCGGTATAAGTATAATTTCCATGATTAAAACAGATTAAAGGCCAACAATAAAGAAATTCCAATTACCATATACAACAAATAATATTCGATGTTTCCATTCTGAATCTTCGAAAGCAATTTACTCAAGCCAAACCCGCCTGTCCCTACTCCATCCACCGCGGCCTTCAATGTCTTTTCGTCCACGTATTCAGTAATCGCATCTGATGAAGATTCCAAGGGTGCAACAAAAGCAACATCATAGGCTTCGTCAACGTAAAACTTGTGTGCCAATACCTTGCCCATACCTTGCTGATCTGCATCCGCTTCAGGCACTGAACCTTTCACAACATATTTGTTGCGGGTGTACAAGAAAGCAATCACAAAAACACCGATGGCCATTGATAGCAGAGCGATTTCAGCGCTATGCGACAACTCTAAGGCATGTTCAGGATAGATCAGAATAGGAGAAAACTGACCGCCCCCATCAAAGCTTAAAAGATGATGCAATCCACCTGAAATCCCTTCGCCCAAGTAATGAGGCAAATTCACAGCTCCACCGATCACAGACAAAACTGCCAATACAAGCAAGGGTAAGGTCATAAGCAATGGACTTTCGTGAACCTTTTCAAAAGGATGATGATGATTTCTATACGTTCCGTGGAATGTCACAAAGAACATTCTGAACATATAAAAACCGGTAATTGCAGCACTTGTCAGAGCCAAACCAAAAACGAGTTGGTTGTGAGCGAAGGCCGACATTAATATTTCATCTTTGGAGAAGAAGCCAGACAAGAATGGGAATCCTGTAATTGCCAAAGTACCGATCAAGAAGGTGAGATAAGTAATTGGCATTTTTTTGCGCAATCCACCCATTTGACGGATGTCTTGTTCGTGATGCATTCCATGAATTACACTACCAGAACCCAAGAAAAGCAAAGCTTTGAAGAAGGCGTGGGTTATTACATGAAACAAGGCAGCAGTGTATGCGCCACATCCCAAAGCGATAAACATCAAACCCAACTGACTTACAGTACTGTAGGCCAAGACTTTTTTGATATCGTTCTGTTTCAAACCGATTAACGCAGCCATAATAGAAGTTGCAAGACCGATCCACATCACAATTTCGCGAGCAAAAGGACTGAGCGCGTAAATGGCTTCGGAACGAATCACCAAATAAATACCTGCGGTTACCATGGTTGCCGCGTGAATGAGAGCAGACACAGGCGTAGGACCAGCCATCGCATCTGGCAACCAAGTATACAATGGAATCTGTGCACTCTTACCCATCGCACCAATAAACAATAACAAGGCAATGGCGGTATTTACTTGACTCGATTGATCGCCTCCAGCAAGTACCAGTCTAAATACATCTTGATATTCAAAGGAATGATAGGTGCTATAAATCAAGAACAAGCCCAACAATAGACCCAAATCCCCGATACGGTTCATAACGAAAGCTTTTCGTGCTGCTTTGCCAAAGTCGACATTCTTATACCAGAATCCAATGAGCAAATAAGAGCACAATCCAACACCTTCCCAACCGAAGAACAACATCAAATAGTTAGAGCCCAAAACCAGCACCAACATATTGAATATGAACAAATTCAAATACGCAAAGAACTTATACAATCCCTCATCTTCATGCATATATGCGATGGAATACATGTGAATCAAAGTTCCAATTCCTGTAATGATTAACGTCATTACAGCCGACAAGCGATCAAATTGAAAAGAGAAATCAACATGTAGACTTCCCACGTGAAGAAAGGTAAATAATTTCTGGTGAATGCTTTGCAACTGTCCGGCTTCGGCGGTCAACAAATTGAAATTCATCACAGCCAAAACAAAAGAACCCAAAACGGCTGCGGTTCCCAACCAACCTGAAACATTTTTTGGCAAGAATCTACCCACCAAACCATTGATCAAGAAACCAATCAGTGGTAAAAATATCATTAATGTCAACATACCTCTATCCTTTTAATTGGTCCAAGAAACTCACATCTGTTTTGCGCGTATTTCGATACACCAAAACCAAAATGGCCAAGCCTACCGCTGCTTCCGCTGCCGCTACAACCATAATAAAAAACACGAAAATCTGTCCGTCCGCATCACCCATATAGGTTGAAAACGCAGTAAACAACAAGTTCACCGCATTCAGCATCAACTCGATACACATCAACAAAATGATCGCATTTCTGCGAAACAACACCCCAAACAAACCGATGCTAAACAAAACGGTGCTTAGGTAGATGTAGTGGCTGATTTCAACCTGATTAAATATACTCAACAAACTCATGAATTGCCTCCTTCTTCTTTAGGTAATAAAACGGCATTGTTCTTTTCGCGCTTGCCCAAAAGCACCGCTCCCACCATGGCCGCCAAAAACAAAATGCCTGTCAATTCGAATGGCACTACAAAACGTGTAAACAAAACCTTGCCCAGGGCTTTTACCAATCCAATGCCTTCCACTGGATTTTTTGCAACCGCCTCGCCCGTTACTTGGAATGCGGCCGTTATGATCAACAGCAACGAACCCGCTGAGATGGCTGCGGCAATACCCCACCAATTCGACTTCACAGGCTCCGTCTCTTTGCTCAAATTTAATAGCATCAAAACGAATAAGAAAAGTACCATGATGGCTCCAGCGTATACAATCAAATTCACAACAGCCAAAAACTGTGCGTTTAACAATACATAATGCGCTGAAATTGTAAAAAATGTAAAAATCAATGCCAATACACTGTGTACTGGATTTTTACTTGTCACCACATATAATGCTGATAAAATCGTTAGGAACGACAATATCAAAAAAGGAATTGGTAAGTTCTGAAACATAGTTTTAAAATTAAGACCAGACTTGGCGTTTGGTGATATCAATGCGAGCATCCACAGGTTCAACCAACTTGTCTTTGCCATAAATAAAATCTTCCCTTCCAAATTCTGCATCTACAATACGATCTGTTAGGAAAATTGCTTGTTTGGGACATGCTTCTTCGCACAATCCGCAGAAAATACAACGCAACATATTGATTTCATAGGTTGCTGCATACTTTTCTTCACGATACAGATGCTCTTCACCCTTTTCTCTTTCCGCCGCTACCATGGTGATGGCTTCGGCAGGACAGGCAACAGCACATAAACCACAAGCGGTACAACGTTCTTTGCCTTGCTCATCGCGCTTTAACACGTGCTGACCTCGGTAAACCTCGGAACGAGAGCGAACCTGCTCAGGATACTGAGACGTGGCCGGTTTGCGAAAGAAGTGCTTGAGAGTGATCCACATACCGCCCAAAATAGCAGGTAAATAAATCCTCTCAGAAAAGGTCATTTTTTTATCCATGACCGCCCGTGAACGATTGGTAAGTTGCTGCATAGGAATTAACTAGCGCTGTTGAGGTGTTTCATTTTAACCTTGTATTTCTTGCGAAGAATACCTGGCTTTTTCATTTTACGAACACTGTTCATATTGATGTCGGAAACTACAGTTTCGCCATCAGACAATTTAATTGTTAATGTTGGATCTTCGATTTTACTGTACGATACTTCCCATTTGCCTTTGCCGATTTTTTTGCAAGGAATGATTGCCATGGTACTTTGAGAAATCACATACATCTCATCAGCTCTGCCCGTTTTGTCTTGAATGATTGCAGTTTTCGACTTGCCCACACCTCCACAAATAAAATAAGAACCATTGCATGAAAGAGGGAATGAATATTTGTTCTGCTCTTTGCCTTTTGCTACACCCAATTTCTTGGTTTTGTCTGGTTTCACACCGGTTTCACCATCTCTAGTATACACTTGCAATTTGGCCTTCTTATATACAGCCGCATCCAATGATACAGTCATCGTAACAGGAACAGTTGCGCAAGAATCACCAGGCATGCGAATTTCATAAGCACCGCCCCAATTCAAACCCTCGCCTTTGGCAGTGTTCAAAGGAATCCCGCTGCCAATCAACTCCTCGATGGACGTCATCTTCTTAATTTTAATACAGTTCGATGTTCCTCTCGGACACAACTTAGCAAGGTCACAAGCCTTCATTGTCACACCCAATCCGCTGATATACACAGTGGTATCACGGGTACAAGTATCTTTATAAACCGGTTTTGGTTTTGGCTTCTCTATGGGTTTTGGCTTCTCCAAAATGGTAATTTCAACCCTTCTGTTTTTGGCCTTCTTCTCTTCAGAAGTTTCTTCTTTTTCACGGGGCTTAGCACGACCAAAATACTGACGCATCATCCAGTCGCCTTCAATGTCGTTATCAACCAAATATTGATACACCCCATCCACGCGGGCTTGAGACAACTTCAAATTCAATTCGTCATTTCCTGTAGAATCGGTATGACCGGTCAAAATCAAACGGAACTCATCTTTTGTGTCTAACGTATCGAGCAAGCGCTTCAACTTTGCAATTTCAGCAGGCTTGATTACCGACTTATTGGTTTCAAAATAGATCTGAACTGCGGGTGAAATTTCTTTCTGCTCATTGGCAGCGGGCTTTTTGGGCTTTGAACCTTGAGCGAACGATTGGACCGACATAAGTCCTAAAACGAATAACGATAATAACCTTAAATGCTTCATTGCGATTTTGGATGCGAAAATAAGTGATTTCGTTGATGTTCATACACACAGAATCCACAATTAAGCAACGATTTGATTGTCAATTCCTATATTTGAAATTGATGAAGCACACTACTACCCTTCTCTTTTTGATATTTGCATTGTTTTCATTCCCCAGCATTGCATCCGCTCAAGTAGCAAAAACCCAAGTCGTTCAGCTCTCTGCCATTGCAAATTCCGACGGTACAATCACCCTGAAATGGCCCAAAGAAACCTATGCCGGTAACTTTAAAGTGTATCACCGAAACTTCGTCCACAACAACAATGTTTGGTCGGCCGTTGATGCCACTCTCGCCGGTACTGTCAATACTTGGACCGATGCCACGGCAACTGCCGGAACCGACAGAGAATATTTGGTAACCAAAGTCAATGGGACAACTACCGAAGCATTTGGATACATATACGCTGGAAATAAATTCATCCCCAAAGCGGACAAAGGGGGAATCATACTTTTAATAGATAGTTCGTATTTGAAGGCGCTTTCCAAGGAAATCAATACGCTTTACACCGATTTATATTCATCAGGCTATTTTCCAACCATCATTTTTGCTGGACGAAAAGAAAAAGCCGAAGCAGTAAAAACGAAAATCAAGGCCTTTGTGGACAAAGCAGTCATTCGCCCAAAAGCCATTTATATTGTGGGTCACGTCCCTGTTCCCTATTCTGGCTATTTCTCTAGCAACGGCGATCGTCCGCCGCCAGATGGTCACGTGGAAGGCTCGGGAAACCACACCGGTGCTTGGCCTGCCGATTTGTATTATGGCGAATTGGAAGGTTTTTGGAGCGATCAAACTGTAAATTGCACAACCGCAGGTGATCCCAGGAATTACAACATTCCAAACGATGGCAAATTTGACCAGTCTACCGTAGACAATCCCGTTGAATTAGAAGTTGGACGCATCGATATGTTTGGAATGGATCAATTTTCCAAAAACGACACACTATTGGTGAAAGAATACCTCAATCGGGTTCACAATTTTAGAATGGGAAATTTGTCGTTCCGACGCCGCGGTCTAATCGACAATAACTTCACGGGTCTCAATCTGGCTTCCACCGGATATCAAAACATTCCTTGTTTTGTTGGCTTGGATAGTTTTTCTGATGCGGTGGATTATTTCACAGAGCAAAATGCGGGTTCTTATTTGTGGAGTTATGGATGTGGCGCAGGCAGTTACAACAGTTGTAATGGCATTGGAACTACCTCCGATTTTGTGGCGAACAAAGGAAAATTCAACAATGCTTTCACCATGATGGCGGGTAGCTTTTTTGGCGACTGGGATAGCAAGAACAATTTGTTGCGTGCATCGTTGGCATCGGGTTCTTTGGCCTGCTGCTGGGGAGGTATTCCCAAATGGTATTTGCATCACATGGCAATGGGCGTAAACATAGGTTATGGTGCTAAAATCACGCAGAACAACGCCAATGATTATTTCAATGGGAATTTTAACGGCGCCTGGAATGGCGTTTTCATCGCTTTAATGGGCGACCCCACGCTTACCATGTTACAAGTGGCTCCGCCCAGCAATTTGTCCATCGCAGAAAATCAAGGAACTACATTGCTCAAATGGAATGCGTCGAAAGAAAAGGTTGACGGATATGCTGTGTATCGCATCGATGAGTCAAAGCAAGAATGGAGAGAAATTAGCTCTTATTGTCCATCTTCAGCCAATACCACAACGGATACATTTTATTTTGACTATTGCAAATCAACACCCTTGGGCAACAACCAAGGCAAATACACGTATGCAGTTCGAGCTTTCCGCTGGGAAACAACCGGTGCAGGCAGTTACCGCAATCTAAGTATGGGCGTTGTAGGTCAGACCATCACAACCGATGTGAATTCCATCAATCAAACTACCATCCTTGCCTACCCAAATCCAACCCATGGAGAAATTGTAATTTCGGGTTTAAAAGGATCAAACCGTTGTGATTTACGCATTGTGAATATTTCAGGACAAGTATTGAAAAGCGTGAGCGGATCAACCTCTGAATCGGGTGAAATTCACGTTAATGTAGCCGATCTATCCGACCAATTGTTGTTGATTCAAGTGAATCAGGGCGATAAATTTTTTACCGAAAAGGTGAATTTGACACACAATTAATTTTCTGTTGTCCACCAATTAATTCATTGTCAACACCAAGCACAATTGGTTATTAAATGATTTATTGCCTATTTTCGCGGTTCAAACTATTAATACATACAAAATAACATGACAAATAGTATTCTTTACCTAGTCCCTTTGTTGGGCGTTGTTGGTCTGATCGTGATGGCCATCAAAAGTGCATGGGTTAGCAAGCAAGATGCGGGCGATGAGAACATGCAGCGATTGGCAGGCTACATTGCCAAAGGCGCAATGGCATTCTTGAAAGCCGAATGGAAAGTTCTAAGTTACTTCGTTGTAATTGCTGGCATTTTGTTGGCATGGTCAGGTACTTTCAAAGGCAGTGAAGAGCATCCAATTCACTCTAGCTGGGTAATTGCTATCTCCTTTGTAATCGGTGCTGTATTGTCGGCCTTGGCCGGTTATATCGGTATGAACATCGCTACCAAAGCCAACGTTCGTACCACCCAAGCAGCTCGTACCAGTTTGTCAAAAGCATTGAAAGTATCTTTCAACGGTGGTACTGTTATGGGATTGGGCGTTGCAGGTTTGGCAGTGATCGGTTTGGGATCATTGTTCATCGTGTTCTTGCAGATGTTCCATGTTACTTCGGTAAACAGCGACGAGATGAAGACTGCCATCGAAGTATTGGCTGGTTTCTCATTGGGAGCTGAAAGTATCGCTTTGTTTGCTCGTGTGGGCGGCGGTATTTATACAAAAGCGGCCGACGTTGGGGCTGACTTGGTAGGAAAAGTTGAAGCCGGTATTCCCGAAGATGATGTTCGTAACCCTGCTACCATCGCCGATAACGTAGGTGATAACGTGGGTGACGTTGCCGGTATGGGTGCCGATTTGTTCGGTTCTTATGTGGCGACCATCTTGGCTACTATGGTATTGGGTCAAGAAATCAATGCACAAGACAACTACAATGGTTTGTCTCCCATCCTATTGCCAATGGTAATCGCTGGTTTGGGATTGATTTTCTCTATCGTTGGAACTTGGTTCGTAAAAGTGAAAAACGAAACCGATAGCGTGCAGAAAGCGTTGAACTTGGGTAACTGGTCTTCTATCGCCTTAACTGGTATCGCTTCATATTTTGTAGTACAAAACTTGTTGCCAGAAAAAATGTCTTGGTTTGATGCCGTTCGCGGTGAAGACTTCACCCGTGATGGTGTTTTTGCTGCCATCCTCGTTGGTTTGGCTGTGGGTACTTTGATGAGTATCATCACTGAATACTATACCGCCATGGGCAAACGTCCTGTAATGTCGATCATCCGTCAATCAGGCACTGGCCACGCTACCAACATCATTGGTGGTTTGAGTGTGGGTATGGAATCTACCGTATTGCCTATTTTGGTTTTGGCAGGTGGTATCATGGGTTCTTACTATTTCGCTGGTTTGTATGGTGTATCTATCGCTGCGGCGGGTATGATGGCAACGACTGCAATGCAGTTGGCCATTGACGCTTTCGGTCCGATTGCCGACAACGCCGGTGGTATCGCTGAAATGAGTCAGTTGCCCGAAGAAGTTCGCGGACGTACAGACAATTTGGATGCGGTTGGTAACACCACTGCGGCTACAGGTAAAGGTTTTGCGATTGCTTCTGCTGCCTTGACTTCTTTGGCTTTGTTTGCTGCATTCGTGGGTATCTCTGGTATCACTGCGATTGATATTTATAAAGCGCCAGTATTGGCTGGTTTGTTTGTGGGTGGTATGATTCCATTCATCTTCTCTTCTTTGGCCATTGCTGCCGTGGGAAGAGCTGCGATGGACATGGTAAACGAAGTTCGCAGACAGTTCCGCGAAATTCCAGGTATCATGGAATACAAAGCACAACCTGAATACGAGAAGTGCGTAGCAATTTCTACCAAGGCCTCTATCCGTGAGATGTTGGCTCCTGGTGCGATTGCATTGGTTTCTCCAGTAATCGTTGGTTTCTTGTTCGGTCCTGAAGTATTGGGCGGTATGTTGGCCGGTGTAACGGTTTCTGGTGTATTGATGGGTATCTTCCAATCAAATGCTGGTGGTGCATGGGACAATGCCAAGAAGTCTTTCGAAAAAGGTGTAATGATCAACGGCGAGATGTTCTACAAGAAATCTGAGCCACATAAAGCATCTGTAACAGGTGATACAGTGGGTGATCCTTTCAAAGACACTTCTGGTCCATCTATGAACATCTTGATCAAGTTGATGTCGATCGTTTCATTGGTTATCGCTCCTTTCATTGCAGGTAAAACTTTCGGCGAACGTCCTAACCACGGTCAAGGCGCTGCTTGTGTTGAAATGCAACATTGCGAAAAGGAAATGATGGGCAAATGCGATATGAGCAAATGTGCTACCATGACCAAAGAACAGTGTGCTGCGATGTGCGATTCTATGGGTTGCGATTCTACCGAGAAGGCAGCTTGTATGGGCATGTACGATGCGGATGGCAAGTTCATTGGCAAAGGACACGAAGGTTGCTCTAACGAGCCTGTTTGCAAGGAAGACAACGACAAAACTTGTAGCAAGGGCGATGCCTGCTGCAAGAACAAGAAAGTTGAAGCCCCTGAAAAGAAGGCTTGCTGCAAGGACAAACATTAAATAACATTGATTGATGTTGGGAGGCACTCTCCTAGCGTCGGTTTGAAATAACGTCAAAGGCCACCCAACGGGTGGCCTTTGACATTTTAAGTAGAATGAGCTAGCCTCCGGAAACCGCCTGTGGAAGAAAGTAACGCTAAAAGGCAGTGGCGCTGTCATCTCCACTTATTACTATCTTCGTGATGCACAAGGAAACGAAATGTGTCGTTACGTTAAATACACCAATACAACCAGCCAACTCATGTACGTGGCCGAAGAGCATAGCATCTATGGATCTT
>DDYM01000066.1:29443-29582 GCA_002347985.1 Bacteroidetes bacterium UBA2234 | reverse complement strand
CATCGCCAAAAACTGTTAGGTCTTCACCACGAAGGGCTTGTCCCATAAATGCAGGCAATACGCGACCGTCGTTTAGACGCATTCTTGGTCCATAAGTATTGAAAATGCGTACGATGCGAGTCTCTAATCCGTGAAACGT
>DDYM01000066.1:9352-29332 GCA_002347985.1 Bacteroidetes bacterium UBA2234 | reverse complement strand
ACTTCTGAAGTACTCGCAACCAAAATCCTAGCCTTCTTTGCCATCGCAAGACCCAACAAATTATGGGTTCCCAACGAACCAACTTTTAATGTTTGGATGGGTATTTTCAAATAATCAATAGGCGATGCGGGTGAAGCAAAATGGAGGATGTATTTCAAGTCTCCCGCTACATGCACAAACTTGCTCACGTCGTGGTTGTGAAACTCAAATTGCTCCAAAGGAAACAAATGTTCGATGTTTCTCAAGTCGCCCGTAATGAGATTGTCCATCCCAATCACATGGTAACCTTCCTTTATGAATCGCTCACACAAATGACTTCCTAAAAAGCCGGCGGCGCCTGTTATTAAAACTCGTTCTCTTTTCATTTGATGTCTTTACGACCGATACTATAATATGTATAACCATGTTTGCGCATGGTTTCCATTTCGAAAACATTGCGACCATCGAAGATCACTTTTTCAGCCAATAAACTGTCTAACTTGGCAAAATCTGGAGTTCTAAACTCAGGCCATTCAGTAGCGATCACTAAGAAATCTGCACCCTCCAAAGCGGAATACATTTTCTCAGAGAAAACCACGCTATCACCCAAAATACGCTGCACATTTGGCATCGCCTCTGGATCGTAACATTGAACCTTTGCACCTCTTTGCAACAATGCATCAATCATTTCCAACGCTGGAGCCTCACGGATGTCATCGGTATTCGGCTTAAAAGCCAATCCCCACATTGCCACGGTTTTGCCTTTGATATCGCCGTAATGCGCATCGATCTTTGGCAACAAAGCCTTTTTCTGATCGTAATTCACTTCCTCAACCGCCTTCAAAATTTTGAAATCGTAATTCACTTCTGCAGCACTGTGCACCAATGCTTGCACATCCTTGGGGAAACAACTTCCACCATATCCAATGCCAGGGAACAAAAAGCGCTTTCCGATACGATCGTCGCTGCCTACACCCTTGCGCACCATGTCAACATCCGCACCCAACAACTCACACAAACGCGCAATTTCGTTCATGAATGAAATCTTGGTTGCCAAGAAACTGTTGGCCGCATATTTGGTTAACTCCGCACTGCGCGTATCCATGTGCATCACTGGGTTGCCCTGACGGACATAAGGAGCATACAATTCGTCCATTACATCAAAAGCCCGTTGATTCTTGGCACCAATCACCACGCGATCAGGCTTCATGAAATCATCCACGGCAACACCTTCACGCAAAAACTCAGGATTGCTTACTACATCAAATTCACCGCTATAGTTGGCACGAATGGCTGCCTCCACCTTATCAGCAGTACCCACCGGCACTGTGCTCTTGTCTACAATGACTTTGTAATCGGTCATGATCTTACCCAGATGATCAGCCACGCCCAAAACATATTTCAAATCCGCAGCACCACCTTCTCCGGGAGGGGTTGGCAATGCCAAAAAGATCACCTGCGCATCCTTGATGGCGTCTTCCAAGCTGTTTGTAAAACTCAAACGACCTTCCTTCAAATTACGCTTAAACAGAATTTCTAGTCCTGGCTCGAAAATGGTGATTTGACCACCGCTTAACATGTCAACTTTGCGCTGATCAATGTCAACACAAATCACGTCGTTGCCGGTTTCCGCGAAACAAGTTCCGCTCACCAAACCTACA
This sequence comes from Bacteroidetes bacterium UBA2234, assembly GCA_002347985.1. Lineage (GTDB taxonomy): Bacteria > Bacteroidota > Bacteroidia > NS11-12g > UBA955 > UBA955. The sequence continues at coordinate 27,692 of DDYM01000066.1, read as the reverse complement.
TAACCGGTTCCTACTACTGCTACTTTCATTCGATTTATTGGGATTTTTGGATAAAATTTTGTATATTATGTATGATGTAATCTTGTTGCTCAGGGTCCAATTCTGGACAAATGGGCAAACTGAGAACACGGTTGCAAAGGTCTTCTGAAATGGGGAGATTAACAACCTGTTGATAGGCCGTCTGCAAATATAAAGGCCTCGGATAATAAATCATGGAGGGTATTTCGTGCTCAGCAAGATACTTCTTCAACGCATTTCGCATCGCAGCCGTTTCACATGTAATCGTGTATTGATGAAAAACATGAGAACTGTCTACCGTTCTGTCTGGAATTTTCAACCCATCCAAAGCAGACAACGCTTCATCGTATCGTGCAGCAACGGCTCTCCTAGATTTTTCAAAATCATGCAAATGCGGCAATTTTGCCATGAGTATCGCAGCCTGCAAGGTATCTAATCGAGAATTCAAACCGAGAACATCGTGTTGGTACTTAACAGTCTGTCCGTGATTTGCCATGCTACGCAATCGCTGAGCTAAATCATCATCATTTGTGAAAATTGCACCACCATCGCCAAAGCAACCCAAATTCTTGCTCGGAAAGAAAGAAGTGGTGCCTATATGTCCCATCGTCCCGGCAAATCCATGTTCCCCCGGAGTACAATATTGTGAACCAATTGCCTGCGCGGCGTCTTCAACAACGAACAAATTGTGCTTCTTTGCCAAGGCCAATAGTGGTTCCATAGAAACCATCTGTCCATATAAATGAACTGGGGCAATCGCCCTTGTGTTTTCAGTAATCAACGCTTCAACCAGAGAAACATCGAGTAAAAAAGTGGAAGGGTCTACCTCTACAAACACGGGTTTTAACTCCAGCAATAAAAGTACTTCCGCCAATGCAGCATATGAAAATGCTGGGGTGATTATTTCCGAACCCTTGGGTAAATCCAAAGCCATAAATGCCAATTGCAAGGCATCGGTCCCATTGGCACAAGAAATTACATGTTTTACTTGGTATCGCTCCGAAAGCGCAGATTCCAATTGTTTTACGGCCGACCCCTGAATGAAATCTCCTTGCAATAGTACCTCTTTCATGGCCTGATCAATTTCAGACGATAAACGGGCATACTGCGCTTGGAGGTCAACCATTTTTATGCTACGCATAACTCCGGCAAAATTAGTAGAATTTATTTCCTGACAATCAATTATTTGGCGCGCTGACGAACGACTTCGTAAGTGATTACTCCGGCAGCCACAGATACGTTCAATGAACCTACGCCTTTGGCAGAAAGTGGTATTTTCACATGTGCATCACAGAGCTTCCAAGTATCAATGCTCAATCCCGTTTCTTCATCTCCCATCACGATGGCAATTGGACCGGTTAAGTCGGCATCAAACAACGCTTCAGACGTTTTTTCTGTTGCACCCACAATTTTTACCCCGCTGTTTTTTAGCATTTTGATACTTCCATAGAGCGATTGAGTTCTACAAACAGGAATCTTCATCAATGCACCCGCAGAAGTCCTCACTGCATCGGCGCTCAACGGTGCGGAACCTTTCTCAGGCACCAATATTCCGTGTGCACCAGCACAAGCAGCAGTTCTGGCGATGGCACCAAAATTCCTCACATCAGTTACACCATCCAAGATCAAGATAAATGGATCTTCACCCGCTTCAAATGCCCCCGCTACCACTGTATCAAGATCCGCAAAATCAACAGCACTCACCGAAATAACCACCCCTTGGTGATTGCCTTTTACCAGGGTATTCAATTTGGCCAATGGCACTTGCTTCCAAATGATATTCTTGGAGCGAAAAATTGGCAATAAGTCCTTCAATTGACCTTGCAAAACACCTTCTTGCAGCCAAACTTTATCAACCGTTCTACCCGATTGCAACGCCTCCAATACGGGATGAATCCCATACACAAATGCGTCTTTTTCTTTTTTTCTAAATTCCATAAAAGCAAAGGTCCCGCCTGCGGCGGGACCCATTTTTTTCTAATTACATGCCCGAAGCACGGTCCGTACTCTCATAACTTACCCCCACCGATTCCGTCTGCTTCTTGTAGGCCTCAGCCCAATCTTTCTTGCCCAAACGCTCGCACTCACCAACAATATTCTTGATCAAATCACGACTCATTTGAACCTCTCTCGCACCAAACATTTCATCCTCCCACTTCGCAAAATAAGTTCCGTACTGGAAGCAATCCTTAATTGCCATATCCAATACCTTTTTCGCAGTTTCAAAATCTCCCAATTCCAATAATGTAATGCCATAATCCGCCTTGTACTCTTTTCTCATTGGCATAACCGTCTCCGGAATCTCTGTCAAACAATGCTTCAATACCTCAATGGCACGCTCACGATAAACATTCAATGAATCTCCCTCGCGTTGCATGTACTCTTCAACAGAACGGAAACCCGCTGGCGTTGGTGCCGCAGCAATTCCTACCTTCTCAATCTGAGTCTTGTATTGCTCATACGTTTTGATTTTACTCAGGTAAGTGCGGGCAAGCAACATCGACATCTGTTGCATATCACCAGGTACATAAGCAGCTTTGTCATCCAAGTAGAAATTCTTCTTCTCCTTCATGCCATAGTACTTATATTTCTTCACCAAATTGCTGTACAACTTATAGTCCGCCACGCGCAATGGCTGACGTGAACTTGCACCACCTTTGATTGGCACAAACTTGTAAACCAAACCTTCCAACTGCAAATAGTTGTTCAAATCGTAAAAATCGTATCCACTCACGCTGGTGAAATAAATCGGACGCTTCCAACCTGTTTTCGCATTCTGATTGATCAAATCCAACACCAACAAATCGCCTTTAGAAATGTAACTACCACCCAAAGTGATTTCGATGCGATCCACAACCTCCGCTGTATCCTTCGCAGGAACAAAACCCGAAGCAATCACCGATTTACGGTCCACCGGGAACCAAATCGACTTAGACTTGAAATAATTTCTTTCAACGCCTTTTTTATTCTCGTCCTTCACCTGCTTCAAAACAAAATCCAACAAAGAAGACTTTCCTTCGATATCTTGAATTTCAATTCCGCCCTCAAAACTACCTGTCTGTAAATCTTCTTTTGTAAGTGTCAATGGCAAAGGCTCAGAATCATAAACCTTATCCAACAACACGCTGCTGTACCAGTCCGTAGGCAACAAACTCTGGTTGATAATTCTTACGTCTGTACGAATACCTTCCACGTTTTGAGCATACCACAAAGGATATGTATCATTGTCACCATTACAGAATAACACGGCATTGGGCTCAAGTTGCTCCAAGAAGTTCTTGGCCATGTCGATACCGATTCTTCTGCCACTGCGATCGTGATCATCCCAGTTCTGATATCCCATATTTACTGGCACCAACAAAATCGATGCAGCAGTCGCAGCCAAAGCACTCTTGCTTCCCAAATATTTGCGAATCATCTCGGCCAAAGCCAAAACACCCAAACCTACCCAAATACAGAAAGTTTGAAACGATCCAACCAATGCATAATCCCTTTCCCGGGGCTCATATGGCGGTTGATTCATGTAAACGTTGATCAATACACCCGTAAACAAGAACAATGTCATCACCAACCAAAAATCGTATTTGCGCTTTTTCAAATGGGTTAATAAGCCCAATATTCCCAGCAACAATGGCAAGAAGAAGTACGCGTTTTTGCCTTTTTGATTCACATAATAATCCGGCATTCCTGTCTTCGGACCCACCACAAAATTGTCAACCAAAGGAATTCCACTATACCAGTTACCATCAAATCGGGTATTGCCCATCACCGCCTGCTGATCGTTGAAACGACCTACGAAATTCCACATGAAATAACGCAGATACATGTATCTCAACTGGTAACTGAAGAAATATTTCAAGTTGTTGCCAAAGCTCGGCTTCTCAATTTTTAAATACTGCAACTCGTCTGACTCTTCTGCCGTTAAAGCGCGCTGTTGCGACATGCCTTCTAACTCATCGATGCGATTCTGAACGTCGGTCATTCCTCCGTAATCTCTGAATCCACGTGCGTCATTGGGTTTGTTGCTCTTACCCATACGAGGGAAAATCGTCATGTACTCCTCTGGATAAGTATAATCGAAGTTATCTCCGCCCTCTTCGTATTTGTCTTTGCCTTTGAAACGACGTTTCCCAAGGGTTTTGTATCCGCTCTCAGGGGCATTGAAGTAAGGACCATATACCAAAGGACGATCGCCATATTGCTCACGTGTGATGTAACCGTAGAACTTATATGGATCCTCCGGATTGTTCATGTCGATCGCGGGATTTGCCATTGAACGAACGATAACCATTGCGTATGAAGAATATCCAAACACCACAAAGAATGCAGCCATTACAATGACGTTCCAGTTGCGACGACCGGTTTTGTAGGTGTAGTGCATCAAATAGGCCGACAAAGCCAAAATCAATGCAACGGCAGCAACAGAACCTGAATAGAAGGACTGACCAAAATCATTCACAAAAATGCGATCCATCGTAGCCAACAACCAAGGAATACCTGGGTAAACGATCTTCATTACAAAACCCAAAGCCAATCCTGAAGCACCCAAAGCAAGGATGATTCCATTGCGGGTAACAGGGAATTTGCGGAAATAATAGGCCAAACAAACGGTTGGAATCACCAACAAGTTCAACATGTGTGTTCCCAAAGCCAAACCAATCATGAAGGCGATAAACACCATCCAACGATCTGCACCGGCATTGTCCGCCTCTTTCCACCAACGCAAAACTGCCCAGAAGGTCAAAGCGGTAAAGAAAGAACTCATGGCGTAAACCTCAGATTCAACGGCGCTGAACCAAAAACTATCGATAAATGTATTTGTCAATGCGGCCACAGTTCCTGCCCCCAACACCAACAACAATTTACTTTTGTTATCATCATCAACCATTCTCTCAGCGAAATAGGTCGTAATCCAAAACGTAAACATCACACAACCTGCACTGGCTGCGGCGCTCAACATGTTGATCCAAAAGCCTACCATTTCGGGCGATGAAGCCATCAAGGAGAACAACCTACCCACCATCAAAAACAAAGGTGCCCCTGGCGGGTGCACAACTTGCAAACGGTAAGCGGCACTGGCGAATTCACCACAATCCCAAAGACTCACACTTTGTTCCAAGGTGAGGGTGTACACGGCTAGAGCGATGGCAAACATCACCCAACCCATGATGCGATTTAAACGAGCAAAAGAGTTCATTATCGAATAGACTTTTTAGTTACAGTTTGATTAAAAGGCGAAAATAGGGATAATAAACAATAAATTAAGCGACCACCGGCTGAATCTTCGCGGCGGCTTCGCGCAAGCGAGGCAACACAAAATCCCTACCGATCAAAGCAATCATATCCCAAATTGGAGGTCCCATCGGCGCGCCACTTACCGCCACTCGAAGGGGTTGTAAAACTTCACCGGTTTTTATGCCAGCAACTTCACAATAGGTTTTGAACGCATTCTCATAAGCCTCCGCATTGGCATCCACCGCCAACCCCTCAAACGCCTGAGCTAGACCCAAAATATGTCCGTTCGTTTCTGCCTTCCACTTCTTGCGAACCACTTCTGCGTCGTATTCCTTGGGTGCTTCAAAGAAATAATATCCTTCAGAAACCACGTCCTTGGCAAATTGAACCTTTTCACGCATCAAAACGATGACTTGTTCTACATATTCTTGACATGCATCGTAGCCCCTTTCTTCCAACATGGGCTTCAACAGCTCGTATTGCTCGTTTAGGGGTTTTCTTTGCAAATATTGCTGATTAAACCAGAGTGCTTTCTGTAAGTCGAACTTCGCCCCACTCTTGCTTACACGCTCCAAACTGAATTCCGAAATCAGCTCGTCCATCGAGAACAACTCTTGGTTTCCACTTGGATGCCATCCCAATAGAGCGAGCATATTTGTCACCGCCTCAGGATAGTATCCACTTTCTTTGTAACCGCTGCTCACCTCATTCGTTTTCGGATCCGTCCATTGCATTGGGAACACTGGGAATCCCAAACGATCTCCATCGCGCTTGCTCAGTTTTCCGTTGCCTTCGGGCTTCAGTAACAGCGGCAAATGCGCAAATTCCGGCATCACCTCTTCCCAACCCAAATAACGATATAACATCACATGTAAAGGTGCACTCGGCAACCACTCTTCCCCGCGAATTACATGGCTGATGCCCATCAAATAATCATCCACCACATTGGCCAAATGATAGGTAGGCATGCCATCGCCTTTCAACAAAACTTTATCATCCATGGTGGACGTATTTACAACCACCCAACCGCGAATTACATCATGAAATCTCACCTCTTCTTTTCGAGGCAATTTGATGCGAATCACATAGTTGTCACCGCGCTCCAAACGCATTTTCACCTCATCCGCTGGCAAAGTGAGAGAGTTTTTCATGCTCATTCTACTCACTGAATCATAGGCCGGTTGCATCTTACTGGCTTCCAAACGCTTACGCATCTGTTCGATATCCTCTTCGGTATCAAACGCATAGTAAGCATACCCCTTCTCAATCATATCGTATGCATACTGCGCATACATCGGCTTGCGCTCGCTCTGACGGTAAGGTGCATGCGGTCCGCCCTGCTCAATGCCCTCATCAATTTCAATGCCCACCCACTTTAAGCTCTCCATGATATATTGCTCCGCTCCAGGCACAAAACGATTTTGGTCTGTATCTTCGATGCGAAGAATCATGGTTCCGCCATGCTTGCGGGCCAACAAATAATTGTACAATGCCGTACGCACCCCACCAATATGGAGAGGGCCAGTAGGACTAGGGGCAAAACGAACGCGAACAGGTCTATCGGTACTCATAAAATCACTGCAAAGTTAACTATCTTTGTGCTATGTCTTTGATAGAACAAGTAAATGCCGGAATCATGACTGCCATGAAGGCAAAAGACCAAGATCGTTTGCGCGCTTTAAGGGGCATCAAAAGTGCTTTTTTGCTGTTAAAAACCGCCGAGGGTGTGAGTGAAGTCACCGACGATATGTGCATCAAAGCCCTTCAAAAAATGGCCAAACAACGCAAAGACAGCCTTGATATTTACGTGCAACAAGGTCGTGAAGACCTAGCCGAAATTGAGCGTTCCGAATTGGCTGTGGTTGAGAGTTTCCTCCCCGCCCAAATGAGCGCCGAAGAAATCGAAGCGCAAGTGAAAGCCATCATCGCCGAAACCGGTGCCGCAGGCATGAAAGACCTAGGCAAAGTAATGCCAGCCGCCATGAAAGCTATGGGTGGTGTTGCCGATGGTAAACTCATCAGCGAAGCCGTAAAAAGACTACTTGCTTAATTTCGATGGATTAAAACGCCAAAACCTAGCGAAATTCGCTTACAGCATCAACAAGGCAGCCGCCTCTCTAACCAGTCCTTGGTTCATCAGTTCCAAAGCTCCGATTTCTTTTGAATGCAAATCACTGAAATCCAATGTATTATCAACATTTTTATGCAACCATTTGATTGCTTCGGTAAGTTCCTCTGGCGTGGGTTCGCCTACGATGCCAGCCAATTGACCCAAATGATTGGCTAACAACACCTTACTCATCTTAACATGTGCCGGCAAGCGATCGTAACCATAGGTATTTTGCGTCGGCTGTGCCAACTGAAACATACTGTCGGGGCCGGGCAAACAATACCACGAACCACCCATTCTGCCCACCAAATTCATCTTAAATGGGTCGATTTTTCCATCTGCACCCAAAACTTCCTCCTTCACGTGCATCTTCATTACCTGCGCCATGATCAATTTCCCTGATCCTCCACCGTCGCCAAACTCCTTAATATCAATCACCTTGCATTCAATCTGCACGGGTGATTCAGCAACCCTAAACGGCTTCACCAAATCCGATGCAACAGGTGTAAAACCCGCCTTTTCAAACTCACTCACGCCATGTTCCCAAGGTGCCGCAGCAACATTCATCTGCTCCACCATTGCATAGCTCACCACGTTCACAACCACTTCTGGAACCGCTTTCGCATTCAAAAATGTTTGTTTGGGGGTTCCGTCACGACCGCTATTATTGGGTGAAAAAACGATTACCGGTGGATTCGCACTCACCACATTAAAAAAACTAAATGGCGCCAAATTGGGTCGGCCCTCCAAATCAATAGTACTCGCAAAACAAATCGGGCGTGGACTAACACTGCCTAGTAAAAACTGATGCAACTGCGGCAATGGCGTGTTCGCCGGATCTACTTCTATGTATTTGGTGTTTGTCATCTCGTTTTTATTCATCTGATTAAAGCTATACCCAAATTGCGATTGGCACAATTTTACAGCGTATGACCCATTTTCAATTTCTTGGTAGCCAAATACTTGGCGTTGTGGGGATTCGATTCAATCTGCAAAGGCACATTCTCCACAATCTCCAATCCGTAACCCACCAAACCTGTCCGCTTCTTCGGATTGTTACTGATCAAACGCATCTTTTTAATTCCCAAATCGCGGATAATTTGAGCACCCACACCGTAATCCCTTTCATCCATATTAAAGCCCAATTGCAAATTCGCTTCCACCGTATCCAAACCCTGTTCCTGCAACTTATAAGCCCTCAACTTATTCAATAACCCAATGCCTCGTCCCTCCTGATTCATATAAATAATCACACCTCTGCCTTCCTTTTCGATGAGCTCCATCGCCTTCTGCAACTGCTCACCACAATCACATCTGCAACTGCCAAAAATATCGCCTGTTAAGCAACTCGAATGCACCCTGCAAAGCACTTCATCCTCCAAAGTCCAACTCCCCTTCACCAATGCCAAATGCTCCTGTCCTGTATCCTTCTGGCGGAAAGCAATCAAATCAAAATCGCCCCATTTGGTTGGCATCTGCACCGAAATCTCTCTCTGAATCAGCGATTCGTGTTTCAATCGATAGGCAATCAAATCCTCAATCGAAATGATCTTCAAATCCAACTCTTTCGCAATCTCAACCAAATCTGGAAGCCGCGCCATTTCGCCATCTTCTTTTAATATTTCTACGATGCAACCCACCGGTTCAAAACCCGACATCACCGCCAAATCCACCGCTGCTTCGGTATGCCCCGCCCTGCGCAAAACCCCGCCACTCTTCGCTACCAATGGGAAAATATGTCCGGGCTTGCCCAAATCTTCCACTTTCGTATTTGGGTCGATCAACGCCTTAATTGTCTTAGATCGATCGGATGCACTGATACCCGTTGTACATCCCTGACCCAACAAATCCACCGAAACAGTAAATGCCGTTTCATGGGTGGCAGTGTTGTTGTTCACCATCATTTCGATGCCCAAGGCCTGACATCTTTCCTCAAGCAAAGGCACACAAATCAATCCACGACCTTTGGTGGCCATAAAATTCACCAACTCGGGTGTCATGTTGCGAGCGGCCGTGAGAAAATCCCCCTCATTCTCCCGATTTTCATCGTCAACCACAATCACTACCTTACCCGCCTTGATTTCTGCGATGGCTTCTTCGATCGTGTTTAACGAAAATTCTTGTCCTTTTGGGTTGTTTTCCTGAGAATTTGACATGCTTCCACAAATTTACATAGGTTTATTCAGTACAAAACAATTGATATTGATTTATGTTAAATTAATATTGCCGCCCAAATGACGCTTCCAAACAAATCCGATATACGAAACTTTTGCATCCAACATGTTGATGCAATGATTGCTGAATACGAAGGCAGCATCCAAGAACTTCAAAAAGGGATGTTTGAGGAAACAAAAAGTTCCGCGGGCGACAAATACGAGACTTCAAGAACGCAGTTTCAAAGAGAAATTGAACGACTCAAAACCCAAATTTCGGGTGTTCATACTACAAAGGCAACTCTCCTCATTCTCAACGATGCAAAATCGATCACAGCCAGTGAAGGAAGTTTGTTGCAGGTTTCTATGGGAACCACCAAAATGATGATTTACATCGGAGCGGCACTCGGAAGTTTGAACTATCAAGGTCAACCCATTCATATCATTTCAGCCCAATCCCCCCTTGCTGTTGCCTTGAAAGGACATGCCGAAGGCGACGTAATCAATTTCAATCAGAAAAAATACAAAATCGAGGTCTTGGCTTAATCCGCCAGCATTTCTCGCAACATCGCTTCCACTTTGTCGGCATTGGGCAACATCACCGCCTCCATACTCGCATTCAAAGGAACTGCGGGAACGTCTAAACTACCCAAAGTTCTAATTGGGGCGTCCAAAAATTGAAAACACTGTTGGGAAATCCTACCTGCCAAGGCTTCGGCAAAGCTATTTCGAAGCGTTTCTTCAGTTAAAACCAATAACTTACCGTGCTTTTTTGTTAACGATACGATAGCTTCTTCGTCGTATGGAGCCAAAGTCCGCAAATCCAAAACTTCCACCTGTCCGGGAAGATTTTTTGCGGCATTCATCGCCCAATAAACACCCATACCGTAAGTAACTACACCCACAGATTCGCCTCTATCTACCGCCTGATCACTTGACTCCAAGGCTACTCGAGCTTTACCAAAAGGAACCAAATAATCCTCATCGGGTTCTACCGTTTTGGCGGCATCTGTACCCGGAACCTTACTCCAATACAAACCTTTGTGCTCAAACATCACCACTGGATTGGGATCGTAATAAGCCGATTTCATCAAACCTTTCATATCCGCCGCGTTGCTTGGATAAGCAATTTTGATTCCCTTGATGGGCAACAAAGAGCTTTCAACTGTACCACTGTGATAGGGTCCACCGCCTCCGTAAGCGCCCGTGGGAACACGGATCACACTGGCAACGGCAAATTTACCCATGCTCAAATAGGTACTCTTGCTTAATTCTGTAACCAATTGGTTTACACCTGGCCAGATATAATCAGCAAATTGAATCTCAACAATGGGTTTAGCACCTACGGCACTCATACCAGCCGTACTTCCAACAATATAAGCCTCTTGAATGGGCGTATTAAATACCCTGTTCTTACCGTATTTATCGGCCAATGTCGCCGCTTCCCTGAATACTCCACCCAGTCGATGCCCTACATCCTGTCCGTATAACAATGCCTCCGGGTGCTTTTTCAAAATCTCATCCACCGCATGCAATGCCGCATCCACCATCATCACCACTTCAGCGCCTTCTGGAGATCTTTCGCCTGTCTCCTCAAGCACTTCTGTTGGCGCCAAAATATGATCCATCAAAGTTTCTGGCTTGGGGTCTTCCGCTGCCTTTGCTTTTTCAAAATCATTGAAAACCACTTGCTCGGCTTTCAATCGGATGGATTCTAAGCTCTCCTCAGATTCGCCCAAAGTGAGCAATAAATCCTTCATCCTTGGCAAAGGATCCAAACGCAAATGGCTTTCCAGATCATCCCTGTACCACTCACTTCTCACGCCACTGGTATGATGCCCAAGCAGAGGCACTTTCACATGCACCAACATCGGCGCACGCTCATTTCTCACAAATTCGATGGCCTTTTCCATCTCGTCGTAACACTGAACAAAGTCGCTTCCATTGATTCGCAAACGACGCATTCCTTTGAAGCCCAACGCATAGTCAAACGCATCCATCGCACGCATTTCATCGCCACTGGCAGAAATACCCCAATCGTTGTCCTGAATCAGATATAAAATGGGCAATTTATGCAAAACAGCCATTTGAAATGCTTCAGCCACTTCGCCTTCTGTAACCGAGCCATCGCCCAAAGAACAAAGTACGATGGGTTTTTCGGCACTGGTAATCAAACCCTGACTTTCGAGATATTTTATTCCGTGAGCCGCACCTGTTGCCGGAATTGTTTGCATCCCCGTTGCTGAACTTTGGTGAGGCATTTTTACCATTTCCGGACGATTCAACGAAGGATGAGAATAATATGTCCTTCCACCGCTGAATGGATCATCCCATTTGGCCAACAGCTGCAACATCAACTCATAGGGCTGCATCCCCGCTGCCAACAACATAGATTCATCCCGATAGTAAGGATACGCATAATCGATATTCTTGAGGTGAAATGCGGTTGCTATTTGAATCGCCTCATGGCCCTTTGAAGTGCTGTGAACATACTTCGCAATCGGTCGATTTTCCTCATAAATGCTTGCCATGGCACGGGCAGTACAAATCAAATCCCAAGCCTTTAGCAATGTTTCCTTACCTACCATAATGTTGGTGCAAGTTTACGGAAAATTCATCGCAGGATTTTCATTTGGAAACCATAAGTTCCATCGTTTTTGCAATTGTTTGCTATATTGCAACGATTAAACCCATTTTATTGCCCATGAAACAACCATTACTCCTGTGTATTTTTGGCTTATTTTTTATCATCAACACGCAAGCACAGTCAGCAAATCAAGATACACTTTCACCCAAAAAAGTAGATCGCATTGGGGAGGTTGTCATCAAACAAAACCGTCTTAAAGAAAAGCTTAAAGAGTCGCCCCTCACCGTAGAAAGCATGGGAGCTCAAAGCATACGTGAAACCCCCGCCTCAGATTTTTACGAAGCCCTCGGACACCTCAAAGGAGTGGATGTAACCAGTGCCAGCTTGGGTTTCCGAATTGTAAATACCCGCGGATTCAACAGCACAAGTCCCGTGAGAACACTGCAAGTGATTGATGGGGTAGACAACCAATCTCCCGGCCTAAACTTCTCCCTCGGCAATTTCCTCGGTGCCAGTGAACTCGATGTCATCAACCAAGAAATTGTGGTGGGTGCATCAAGCGCTTACTATGGTCCCGGAGCATTCAACGGTGTGATCTCAATGACCACCAAAGACCCATTCAAATACCAAGGTCTGCAGGTAAAACAAAAAGTGGCAGAACGAGGTCTCACAGAGACTGCCATCCGCTACGCAAAAGCCTTTGGAGGCAAGCCAGGACAAGAACATTGGGCCATGAAAGCCAATCTGTTCTATATGAAAGCTTATGATTGGGTGGCCGATAACATGGAAGCCGTAAAATCAGGCGGACCTATGGATAGTGTCAATAATATTCTCAACCCCGGGGGGTACGACGCCGTGAATCGATATGGCGACGAAGTTCTGCGCCCAGGTGAAAATGATGCCACCGCAAAATCACAAAAATTCGACTACCCCGGTTTGATGCGATTCAACCGTCAGGGCTATGAAGAAAAAGACATCGTAGATTACAATACCTACAATTTCAAAACATCCTTTATGACCGCCTATCGTCCCAAGCCCGACGGAGCCCGTCAGTTCGAATACCAAATGAACTATGGAATGGGAACAACGGTTTACCAAGGCGACAATCGATACAGTCTGAGAGATATCAAATTCCTTCAAAATCGTCTGGAATACAAAGATAAAAATGGGTTTTTGCGTGTTTACTCAACCAATGAAGACGCAGGAAAAACTTATGATGCTGTTTTCACCGCATTGTTGATGCAAAAAGCTGCAAAACAAGACGATCTATGGGGTGGCGACTACTATGCCCTATGGAAAAAACGCTTCGTTCCCAAAATGAAAAATTTGCCAGGCTATCCCACAGGAGACTGGTTTAGCAACCCAAATTGGTTCAAGGAGTTGGATGCTTTAATGGCGCAAAATCAAGATTCTCTGTTCGTTTGGCATGAGCAATGTGCGAATCTGGCCGACAGAAAAAATGACTGGCAGGGATTGCCACATTCTGTTCAACCCAATACCTATCAACGATTTGCCCCAGGAACAGAGAGATTCGACAGTTTAAAGAACGCTATTACGACTCTTAGAAGTTTTGGTCAAGGTGGCAGTGGGTTCTATGATAAAAGCGCACTCTACCATGTTCAAGGTGAACACCGTTTCAAGTTAAAAGATAGACTTTCGCTCACATCTGGATTTTCAGGCAGACTGTATCGACCCAATTCCATGGGTACGATTTTCTCAGATACCAACAACCGCAAAATCAAAAACCACGAATTTGGCGTGTATGCAGGCATCGAACAACGATCAAAAAACAATAAACTCAAAATCAATGCAACGGCGCGGGTTGACAAAAATCAGAACTTCCCCTTCATTTTCTCACCGGCGGCATCGATGGTTTATACACCAGACAAAATCACTTATTACCGTGTAAGCTTATCGGCGGGAGTTAGAAACCCAACCTTGGCGGATCAATACCTGTACTACAATGTGGGTCGTGCCATTCTCTTGGGAAATATCAAAGGATACGATAGTTTGGTGACCATTCCTTCCTTGTACGATGCGCTCAGCGGGCTCACAACACAGCTGGGCAAACTACAATGGTTCCATGTAGACCCCGTTCGTCCCGAAAAAGTAAAGAGTATTGAAGTGGGTTATAAATCCTTCTTGTTATCAAATAAATTGAATATCGATGCAAGTGCCTATTTCAGCTACTATCAGGACTTTATCGGATATAAAATTGGCTTTGATCCTACCATCGACTATTCGATAAACTATATCAGTGGCGGCCAAGTATATCGAATTGCTACCAATGCGGAGACCACTGTAACTACAACGGGTGTAAGCATCGGAACCAACTATTTCTTTGCAAAAAATTACACCGCTGGAATCAATTATTCATTCAATCAGTTGAATAAAACGGATAATTTAGACCCCATTATCCCTGCTTTTAATACACCCAAAAATAAATTCAATCTGAGCTTAAGCGGTCAGAGTATTGCAATTAAGAAATTGAAAATGAAAGACCTTGGATTTAGCCTCAATTACAAATGGATTCAAGGGTTCAAATACGAAGGCAGCCCACAGTTTACCGGCAATGTCCCAACCTATTGGCTGCTCGATGCGATGCTTTCGAAAACAATTCCAAAGTTCAAAGCGATGATTAAAATGGGTGCTAGCAATATCACGAACAACATGGTGATGCAAGTGTATGGCGGCCCAAGAATTGGTAGAATGGCCTATTTCTCGGTTTACTTTGACTTATAAATTTGTTTATCCAATAGATATTGTAAGATTCATTCAATTCACTAAGTTTGTAAAAACCAAAACAATAAATATGAAAAAAACATTACTCGCTACCTTGTCAGTTGTGTTGGCCTCAAGCGCTTTTTCCCAAATTAAATATGTGGATCAAGTATTGACTGCCGACAAGATCAAGGTTACAAAAAACGTTACTTACGGTGACAACTACACCGTACTTACAGGAACTCCAACTTTGGCTAGCAAAGTAGCAATGGCTCCAGGTTATGGATTTGTTGCTATGACAGCAGACATCTACGAGCCACAAGATGGCGCAAGCAACCGTCCGTTGATTATTTTCACTCACACCGGTTCTTTCTTGCCACGTTATTCAAACAACAGCCCAGTGGGTTACAAAGACGACAGTGCAACTGTGGCTTTCTGTATGTCGTTGGCTCAGCGTGGTTACGTTGTTGCTTCAATGACTTATCGTATGGGTTGGAACCCTTCAGCAGCTACAGTTGATTTGCGTAAGCAAGGTATCATCAACGCGGCTTACAAAGGAGTTCAGGATTTGGCTACTTGCGTTCGTTTCATGAAAAAGAGCGTGAAAGAAGGCGGAAACCCTTACAACATCGACACTACAAAAATTGCGGTAGGTGGAAACGGTACAGGTGGATACATCACCAGTGCTTATGCTTCTATCGACCGTCAGAGTGAAATCAAAAGCACCAAATTCCGTGATGCTAGCACTGGCAAAGTGATGGTAAACGATACCATGTGGGGTGACCGCACAGGTGTTGGTGTAGACAATCCAGCCATGGGTATGTTCTGTAAATCAAACCACGTAGGTTATACATCAAACGCTCGTTTGGCATTTGCCGTAGGTGGTGCGATTGGTGATTCTGCTTGGATGGAAAAAGGTGAAATTCCAATGATTTGGAGTCATTCTATCATGGATCCTTTTGCCCCTTACACAACAGGAATGGTAAACGTACCTGGTACTACTTTGCAAGTTGTTGAAGTAAGTGGTGGTTTCGATGCTATGTCGCGTTGTCAGCGTTTGGGAAATACCGCTCCTTACAAAGGAAAAGTAATGGACGATTACACCCGCGCAGCAAACATTTTGAACAAAGGTGTTGACGGATTATATCCAATTGCAGGTCTTGCAAACGCTTCTGGACCATACGAATGGTACGATACAGCTAAAATCAAGATGTTGCCAAGTCCTCCATACAGCCCTTCTGTAATTTTGGCGGGTATCAAAGCGTCTAACCCTATGCAGAGCAAAGGCAAAGCGATGAAATATGTTGATTCTGTAATGGGTTACATGGCTCCTCGTATTGCAGTTTCTTTGGGTCTTGTAGCTACTGTGGGTGTAGAAAACACCAACTTGGGAACCAACGTTACTTTGGCTCCTAACCCAGCGAAAAACCAATTGATCATCCACAACAACTGGGACAACCGTGTATTGATGGGTGCTAGCTTGGTAGACATCAATGGCAAAGTAGTTCGCGAGTTTGCTGTTAACGGCAACCACAACGTATACGAATTGAATGTTCCAGCAGGAATGTACATCGTAAGAATGCAGTTCAACGACGGTGTTGGAAGCAGCAAATTGATGGTTGATTAATTCACCAAAAACAAACATCTACACTTGAATGAATTTCTAGACTTGTAGGGATTCAACTTCAATATAAAAAGGAGGGGGCGGCCATTGGCCGCCCCCTCCTTTTTATTCCTAAAGCGAACTTTTCACAGAAATTTAAAGATTCATTGCGGTTGATTAACTCCCTTTTTCAAACAAAATATTTTATTTACAAGTATTCCCTTTTTATTTTTACCCTTCATGAACCGTATTTTAATGTTTGCTATCGTGATTTTTGCAATGCACTTCTGCGGTTGTAATTCGGCTTTTCGACCCAGAAAAACACAAATCAGAATTTCCAACGAAGTAGCAAAATACTTGGCTAATACGGAAATGGTCATCCATAATAACAGCGAAAAAAAACAAATTGAAAGACCTGTTCAAATAGAATATCTTGAAAACGATTCACTTCAGCCGCAGTTAACCTACACAAGACTAAAAGGGGAAATAGTAATTCTGCAAATCAAAGATTCCTTGAAATACTTGAGAAATGTTGCCATTCCTCAAGTTAAATTAACAGCCTACCCATTATTAATTAGCACCACAACTTCCCCATCCATTGCCTATTTTTTATTGTCGTCGAAGAAAAATTACCCACGTAATGTTCTGATTGTATTATTCTATCAATCCTTAGCCACCAACTTTGACGCTTTTATAGGATCAACGATCATGCTCACAAAAAAACATGCACGATATACTGTTCCAAGATCGTTTTCCATTACGAAATTATCCGAAGTGGTAACCCTAGATTCGGCCAACTCCGCATTGCTAAAAAAAGAAGATGTTCCAACGCAACTGCTCGATATACCCTTACCTATAAATCAAAATCCAACACCTTTTTTAACCGCAGATTATAAGAAAAAATACCAATTCATTTTTACTGTGAATAGCGGCTATGGGTTGAATCAAGCAATTTTATCAAAGTTCATTGGTAATCAAACATCCCGAGTACCCCTTCCAAATAATTTGGCCAATGGGTTATGGACTTCCTTTGGCATTCTCATTCAACCCAGTGCAAAATACCAATGGGGATACAGTTACCACACCAAAGCAGACCCAAATTTGTCGTGCAATTACCTGCTCAATGAAATTGGAGTGCTCATTCCCTTCCATAAGTGCCATTTTGAAATCGGCGGTGGCCTTGGTTGGGGAATGACAACACATATTCACGGAAACAACTATACAGATAGTTTCACCACCTATCAAAACAAACCCGTTGGCAGCGGTCGTTTGCTACTAGAAGATTATCAGTTTATTCCCAATGAGAAACATACGTTTCTACCCGTTAATGTTCACTTTCAGTATATTTATCCCATCAAAAAAAACATCGAAATCACAGCCTCTGCAAGCTATTCAAGGATTCCTATTTATTCCGATTTCATAAAAACAGAAACTTTGCTCACCACACAAAAAATCACTCCCACCATAACGAGTTATAATAGAGACGAATTATCGCAACAGCAAATTACAATCAAAACCTTAAACGAAATTTACAACCTTGGCTTATCCGTTAGAGTAAAGTTCTAAACCTCATGAAAACCCTAAAAATCCTGTTCACTATTTACGCAATCACAGCAACAATGTTTTTTGCTTCATGCGAACCCTTTGTCCCTAGGACAGTGATTCAAGAGATATCGCAAACAATACAAAATAACAAAGCCGATTCGATCCATGTAAAAACAATGATTGTGCGTTTACAATCGGGAAATACCTCAACGGGTGTTGACACCACTACCTACAGCTATTCTCTCGCTTCTGCTGAAAATAAATCTTTCAAATTTCAGAAATCTCTACCTACGGCGAATTCCAACAACTGGACATCTACCACCTTGAATTACTATTTCGAAGTCATCGATTCAAAAGGCAAGTTGGAC
>DDYM01000066.1:0-9286 GCA_002347985.1 Bacteroidetes bacterium UBA2234 | reverse complement strand
TCCCTAGAAATTCAGTAAATCTCTACTTTTTCAGTACCAAAATGTCAAATTTTCAGCCATCTTATTCGCATTTTAATTTTTTACATTCCCCTTTTCTTTAATTTTACCAAACATGCATCGCATTTTTTATCTCTTCATCGCCGTTTTTGGCGTCTTCCTTTGCGGTTGCAATTCAGCCTATCGATCTAGCAAAACCAGAATTATCATTTCCAAGGAAGTAGCGCATGAATTATCGAATACGGAAATGATTATTCACGACAACAAACCGAAAAAACGAATTGAAAGAACGGTGACATTAGAAAACTTAGAAAATGACACCCAGTTCCAACTTACATATAAAAAGTTAAAAGGCGATATCCTCATCCTTCAAATCAAAGATTCGAAAGGTCAATTCAGAAATGTTGCCATTCCTCAGGTCAGACTCGCAGCATATCCTCTACTAATAAGTACAACAGTTACTCCGACACTGAATTTTTTTGTTTTAAAATCACAGTATCGAGATAATTTAATTGATGCACTCACGGTTATCTACAACATCTTNNGACGTTATATTGTACCCCAATCGTTCAAATTATCCAATGTTTCTGATGTCAAAACAGTTGACTCTTCAAATCAATCACAATTGCTCGACGTTCCAATACCCATAAATCCCAATCCAACGCCCTATTTAACGCAGAATTACAAAAAGAAATGGCAATATATTTTTTCGATAGGAAGTAGCTATGGATTAAGCCATGAGTCGTCTCGAAAAATGCTAGAGTCACAAATATTACTCGTATCCCAACCATCGCGAGTTTATCTACCCAATAAAATTCCCCCTGGTGCATGGTACAAAGCAAGCATACTTATTCAACCGAACTCACACTATCAGTGGGGGTATAGTTATCATTCCAAATTAGACTCAAATTTTTCAAGTAATTTCTTACTCAATGAAATCGGATACCTCATTCCAATCAAAAAGGGTGTACTGAACATCGGAGGGGGACTGGGTTGGGGAATAACAAAACGCAACCATGAAAACAACTATACCGATAGTTTTAATACCTATAAAAATAAACGTCTGGGAAAGGATACTTTACTCGAGGAAGCCTACACATTTATTCCGAATTACAGCTACGCTTTTATGCCGATCAACGCACATATACAGTTCATTTATCCTATCAAAAAAAATCTGGAGATCACAGCCTCTTTCAGCTACACTCGAATTCCCAGCTACAGCGACTTCTATAAAACAGAGGCCATCCTTTCTACTGAACACGTTTCACCCTCCGCAGTTGTCTATAAACGCGAAGTGATAACCTTAGACAGGGTCACCGCAAAATCCATAAATCAACTTTATTCACTCGGTTTATCTCTAAGAATAAAAATTTAAAACCATGAAAAACGCCATCACACGATGCACAATCGTTGCAATAATCACCTTTCTTTTTTCTTCTTGCGAACCAGATATTACCCAACCCGTCAAGATGATTTCAATATCCAATGTCATCGTGAATCATAAATCCGATTCCATTTTTATAAAAAGATATTTTGAAAGATATTATGGGGGCTTGATAAGTTTTACTTATCAATACAAGCTGGCAGCAGGAGAAAAGATCACTCTGGGGATAGATAATATTCATGCTTATCAAAGGGCGTCTTACTACAACACCTACTACATCACCGACAAACAAGGGAAAACAGATACCATCCAACGATCAATTTATTTGTCAGAAAAAGAATACCATCCCAAAATCACCGAAACAATCGTAATTACCGACTAAACTAACTAGGTCTTTAGAGAGCTATAGATTATCACATCTCTGTTTCCCTAGGAATTCAGTAAATTTGTACTTTTTCAGTACAAAAACGAATGTATCCTACACTCAAACAATTGAATTGGCCGCAAATCGAAGCGGAAATACTTGCCTTTTGGGAGCAAGAATCTGTGTTTCAGCAAAGTGTTGACCAACGCGAGGGTGCGCCCAGTTTCACCTTCTTTGAGGGCCCTCCAAGTGCCAACGGCATGCCTGGTATTCACCACGTCATGGCCCGCGCCATCAAGGATATATTCTGTAGATTCAAAACCCAACAAGGATTTCAAGTTGCTCGAAAAGGCGGTTGGGATACCCATGGTTTGCCCATCGAATTGCAAGTTGAGAAACGTTTGGGCATCAAAAAAGAAGACATCGGAACCAAAATTTCGATGGAAGATTACAACAAAGAATGTCGTGCCGATGTATTGATGTTCAAGGATCGTTGGGATGATTTGACCCGACAAATTGGCTATTGGGTAGATTTAGATCATCCGTATGTAACCTATGAAAATAACTACATTGAGAGTTTATGGCATCTGTTAAAGCAGCTTTACCAAAAAGGCTATTTATACAAAGGCTATACGATTCAACCGTTTTCGCCGGCTGCCGGGACTGGACTTTCCAGCCATGAATTGAATCAGCCGGGCACCTACCAGAACGTCAAAGACACCACCATTGTGGCGCAGTTTCAGGTGCAAGGGACAGAGAATGAGTATTTTCTTGCTTGGACAACTACACCGTGGACATTGCCCAGCAATACGGCTTTGGCGGTGGGGAAAGACATTGATTACGACCAAATAGAGACTTTCAATCCTTACACGGGAATTAAAATCAAGGTCACGCTAGCGTCGGCCCTGGTTGGAAAGTTCTTCAGCGCCGAAGGCGCTGAAGCCCCCCTGGACGACTATACCCCGCAGCAGAAAGTCCTCCCCTGGAGAAAACTCAACACCAAAAAAGGCAGTGAATTGGCCGGTACCCGATACCACCAACTCCTCCCCTATGCCCAACCCGAAGAAGGCGATGCCTTCCGCGTAGTTATCGGCGATTTCGTTTCCACAGAAGATGGTACCGGTATCGTCCACATCGCTCCGAGCTTCGGCGCAGACGATTTCAAAACAGCCCGAGAAAACGGCATCGGCGCCCTAACACTGGTAGATAAAAAAGGGAAATTTCTTGAAAGTGTAACCGACTTTGCCGGCGAATACGTCAAAGAAGCCTACCTCACCGATGAGGAAAAAGCAGAAGAAGCACAAAAGCAGGGGCGCGACAAATACCTTGGCGTAGATGAACGCATCGCCATCAAACTCAAACAAGAAAACAAAGCCTTTAAGGTTGAAAAATACGAGCATACCTACCCGCACTGCTGGCGAACCGACAAACCCATCCTCTATTACCCATTGGAAAGTTGGTTTGTTCGCACTACCGCGGTAAAAGATCGACTGGTAGAACTTAATAAAACCATCAACTGGAAACCCGCTTCCACCGGCGAAGGCAGATTTGGCAATTGGCTGGAAAATCTTGTGGATTGGAATCTTTCCCGTTCTCGCTTTTGGGGAACTCCACTGCCCATCTGGCGCACAGAAGACGGCACCGAAGAAATATGCATCGGTAGCATAGATGAACTCAATAAAGAAATTGAAAAAGCAAACCAAGTTCTTGGTTTACAGCAATCTGCAGAAGACTTAACCCAAGATTTGCACCGCCCCTACGTGGATCGCATTACCCTGGTAAGTGCTTCTGGCAAGGCAATGACTCGCGAACTCGATCTTATCGATGTTTGGTTTGATAGCGGCGCTATGCCTTACGCCCAATGGCATTATCCTTTCGAAAATCAAGACGTTTTCAAGCAAAATTTTCCCGCCGATTTCATCGCAGAAGGAGTGGATCAAACCCGCGGTTGGTTCTTTACCCTGCATGCCCTCGGTACCTTACTGTTCGATGAAGTTGCCTTCAAAAACGTAATCGCCAACGGACTGGTGCTGGACAAAAATGGCAATAAAATGAGCAAACGCCTCGGCAATGCCATCGACCCATTTGAAACCGTAGCCAAATATGGCGCCGATGCCGTGAGATGGTATATGGTGACCAACGCCCAACCCTGGGACAACTTGAAGTTTGATATGGACGGCGTGGTAGAATCGCAGAGAAAGTTCTTGGGTACACTGTACAATACCTATAGCTTTTTTGCCATTTACGCCAACATCGACCAATACGAATTCAATCCTAATTCGCCCGTGGATAGTGCCCATTTTAGCGAGATGGACCGTTGGATTTTAAGCAAACTCAATTCCTTGATTCAAGAAGTTGAAGCCGCATTCAACGATTACGACCCTACCCGCGCAGGAAGGGCCATTGAAGACTTCGTAGGTGAGCAACTCTCCAATTGGTACGTTCGATTGTCGCGCAGAAGATTCTGGAAAGGCGAGTTAAACGACGATAAAAAAGCTGCGTATGAGACTTTGTACATGTGTTTGAACACGGTGACACAACTCACGGCCCCAATCGCTCCGTTCTTTAGCGACTGGCTGTATCGTTCGTTGAACGTGACCCGCATCAATAGAAATGAAACAGCAGCGAGTGTCCACTTAACCGAATGGCCAAAAACTGATGTCGCCGCAATCAATCCCAAATTGGAAACTTCCATGGCACTGGCGCAACAAGTATGTAGTTTGGTGTTGAGTTTACGGAAAAAAGAAAAAATCAAGGTTAGACAGCCCTTACAAAAAATCCTTTTCCCCGCAGATAAATTGGAGGTGAAAGAGGCAGTTCAACACATGGCAGAACTCATTTGCTCTGAAGTGAATGTGAAGGAAATCGAATACGTATCAGCCAATCACCCCAGCTTGGTGAAAAGCATCAAACCAAATTTCAAAACCCTCGGCAAAAAATTGGGTGGCGAAATGAAGGCGATGGCGGCCATCGTTCAGGGTTTCTCACAAGAACAGATCCGCGAGATGGAAAACGAAAAACACATCGTTGTGAATTTGAACGGAAACCCCACAGAATTGCAAATGGAGGACGTTGAAATCGTGACCCAAGACATGCCCGGATGGTTGGTGGCTTCGGAAAATGGCACTACAGTGGCATTGGACATCACAATTACTGAAAGTCTGCATTTGGAAGGGATGGCTAGAGAATTTGTGAACCGCATTCAGAATTTGAGAAAAGACATCGGACTTGATGTTACAGATAAAATTCATGTTAAATACAAAGCCGATAATGCATTGGTAGAAAGTGTAAAGCATTTTAACACTTATATTTGTGGCGAAGTATTGGCCCTATCGATTCAAGAAACAGAAGAAGATAGCGAACACATACTTGATGTGTACGATTACCCCGTTCATATCACCTTAATGAAAGTTTAGTTATGGAAAAAGAAAAGACCAGGTACAACGATGAGGAACTTCAAGAGTTCAAGGAAATCATCTTGAAAAAAATGGAAATCGCTAAGGATGAGTTCAAAACGATCCAAACCAACCTAAAAGATGGTAGCGAAAGCGGTGGCGATGGTACCAACAACAATTACCTTACTTTAGACGATGGCGCCGATACCTTTGAGAAAGAAAATCTCAACCAATTGGCTGCGCATCAATTGAAGTTCATCAAAAATTTGGAAGCTGCTTTGGTTCGCATCGAAAACAAAACCTACGGCATTTGCAAAACTTCAGGAAAATTGATTCCCAAAGAAAGATTGCGCGCCGTACCCCATACAACTCAGACCATCGAGGCCAAATTGAAGAGATAATATCCCTTGTCGAACTCAGTTTTATCCCCGTTGAAAACTCGGAAATTTACCATTCCGATAGCATTGATATTGCTGCTTTTAAGCATCGATCAGTGCATTAAAATTTACGTCAAATCCCACTTTATGTTGGGTGAAATTTTACCCATTTTTGGCGATTGGTTCAAAATTTACTTCATCGAAAACGATGGTATGGCCTATGGCATGAAGCTCTTCGGAGGTGGCAAAGTGGGCAAATTGATTCTAACCCTTTTCCGAATTATCGTTTCTGTAGTTGGGTTTTGGTACTTAGTCAAAAGCATCAAAAACAACGCCCATTGGGGACTCCTCATTTCCTTGTCTTTGGTTCTTGCCGGCGCACTGGGTAACATCATCGATTCTGTTTTCTACGGAGTCATTTATGCCGCCGAAAACCAGTATATCGGCAGTTGGTTTGAAGGTCAAGTAGTGGACATGTTCTACGCTCCACTGTGGGAAGGACATCTGCCTGAATGGTTGCCAATTTGGGGCGGTCAGTTCTTTGTTTTCTTCTCTCCCATCTGGAATTTCGCCGATGCCTGCATAACCATTGGCGTTGCCGTGATGATAGCAGGACAGAATTCATTTTTCTCCAAAGACTCTCTCGAGATGGCATTTGGTAGTAAAAAAGTTGAAATCATAGATACACCAGCAGCAGAGGAAAAGAACAACAACCCTGCCCAAGAATCAACCAACGATTCTCCCCAATAATATCGCGAATTTTGGCTAATTTTGCAAGCCAAATCGCATGGAACCTACCCTTAACGAACAACAACTACTTCGCCGTCAATCTCTCGAGCAATTGAGAGCCCTCGGCATCGATCCCTACCCTGCAGCACTGTACCCAGTGAATTGCTTGGCCTCCGATATTCGTTCCGAATACGCCAACAGTGAGGAGGATCAAAAGTGGAAAGAAGTGGTTTTGGCCGGCCGCCTAATGACACGTCGTATCATGGGAAAAGCTGCCTTTGCAGATTTACAAGATTCCAGTGGCAGAATTCAGATTTATGTAAACCGCGATGAAATCTGTCCGGACGAAAACAAAGATCTTTACAATACCGTCTTCAAAAAATTGCTCGATATTGGCGATATCATTGGCGTAAAAGGTCATGTTTTCACCACTCAAACTGGTGAACTTTCCGTTCACGTTACCGAATTGATGTTGCTTTCAAAATGCCTCAATCCATTGCCTCTCCCCAAGCAAGATGCCGAAGGAAATGTATTTGATGCGTTTACCGATCCCGAATCCAGATACAGAATGCGTTACGTGGACTTGGTGGTCAACCCTCAGTTCAAAGAAACCTTTATCAAACGAACCAAAGTGATTCAAAGTCTCAGAAATACCTTTAACAGCAAAGGGTATTTGGAAGTTGAAACACCGATCCTTCAAACGGTTCACGGTGGTGCAGCAGCGAGGCCATTTATGACCCACCACAACGCGTTAGATATCCCTTTGTATCTGCGAATTGCCAACGAATTGTTCCTAAAGCGTTTAATCGTTGGGGGATTTGATGGTGTATATGAGTTTGCAAAAAACTTCCGCAACGAAGGCATCGATCGTACGCACAACCCTGAATTTACTGGACTCGAGATCTATGTTGCCTACAAAGACTATTATTGGATGATGGAATTTGTAGAGGAAATGCTCGAAACCTGCGCAAACGACGTAGCCGGTTCTACAACCGTCATGGTGGGAGAAAATGAAATCTCTTTCGCCAAGCCCTATGCCCGTCTTACGATGGCAGAAGCCATCAAAAAATATGGCAATATCGATATCGAAGGGAAATCAGAGGCAGAACTTGGTGCCGAAGCCAAAAAATTGGGCTGCGAAGTCACCGCACAAATGGGTGTGGCCAAATTGATCGATGAAATCTTTGGCGCCTGCGCAGAAAAACACCTGATTCAACCCACTTTCATTACCGATTATCCCATCGAAATGAGTCCACTCACCAAAAAGCACCGCTCAAAACCCGGCTTGGTGGAGAGATTTGAACTTTTCGTGAATGGAAAGGAAATCGCCAATGCATATACGGAGCTCAATGATCCAATCGACCAACGTGAGAGATTCGAAGACCAATTAAAATTGGCAGCCCGAGGCGATGAAGAAGCAATGGCTTACGACCATGATTTTGTGCGTGCATTGGAATATGCGATGCCTCCTAGCAGTGGATTGGGTGTGGGAATTGACCGCCTTACGATGATGCTTACCAACCAGCAAAGCATTCAAGAGGTATTGTTCTTCCCGCAGATGCGACCAGAAAAGTTCGACTGATGTTTGAAATCGGTGACGATGAACGAAAAGTACTTCTCTGCTTAATTCACGCGGAGACGCCAATTACCGTGATGGAAGATACGGGTCTCACCATAAATGTGACCATCGATATTATCCGTCAGTTGCATCATTACCGATATATCAAAGCCATTGGCAAGGACGATAAGGTGCTGGGATCGTTTGATGTCGACAAAATTCGCAAAACACGATTTCAGTTAACCGCCAAGGGTTTCAACGAGATCAGCGGATGAACCAATTTCAATGTTAAATGTTTATCATATTCGGTAGGAGTTGTCCACGCTACTTGGGGATTTTCCGCCGATAAACTATATTCGCAGAAGCCATAATCCGTTTAATATTTACCCATGTCTGAAATAGCAAAAATCATCGTAGAAGGAAAAGAGTATGAATTCCCAGTAATCGTAGGAACCGAAGGCGAAAAAGCCATCGATATCAGCAAGTTGCGCGATTTAACGGGTCACATCACATTAGACATCGGTTTTAAAAATACGGGTTCTACAAAAAGTGCAATTACATTTTTGGATGGCGAATTGGGCATTCTGCACCACCGCGGATATTCCATTGAAGATTTGGCTGAACATGCATCATTCCTAGAAGTATCGTACTTGTTGCTTTATGGAAAATTACCCAATGCCACAGAATACGCAGAATTTGAAAGTGCAATCAGTGAGCACACCTTGGCCAACGAGGGACTAGAGGCGATGTTTAAAGCATTCCCCACAGGATCTCACCCAATGGGTCAGTTATCAAGCATGGTTGCCGCCCTTGGCCTATATTATCCAAAAGCTTTGAATCCCCATCGTCCAGAGGAAGCGATCAACAGAACCATCATTCGTTTGATGGCCAAGATGCCTACCATCTGTGCGATGATTTATAAAAAACGCAACGGTCATCCAACCGTATATCCAAAAAACAGTTTGGATTATGTGGCCAACTATTTGAATATGACTTTTGGACAGGTTACTATGCCTGAGTATGAGCCAGATCCAGTATTGGTAAGTGCGATGAACAAATTATTGATTCTCCACGCAGACCATGAGCAAAATTGCAGTGCAAGTACGGTTCGCGTTGTGGGAAGTTCTCAATCAAATCTTTACAGCAGTATTTCTGCCGGTATCTCTGCCCTATGGGGTCCATTACATGGCGGCGCCAACCAAGAAGTTTTGGAAATGCTAGAGCAAATTCAAAACGATGGGGGTGATGTTCAAAAGTGGATCAACAAAGCGAAAGACAAAAATGATTCTTTCCGCTTGATGGGCTTTGGTCACCGCGTTTATAAGAACTTTGATCCTCGCGCAAAAATCATCAAAAAGGCATGTGACGATGTATTGGAGAAATTGGGTGTAAACGACCCAGTATTGGAAATCGCAAAACAATTGGAAGAAGCAGCATTGACTGATCCATATTTCATTGAACGCAAATTGTTCCCTAACGTAG
>DDYM01000013.1:28079-34166 GCA_002347985.1 Bacteroidetes bacterium UBA2234 | reverse complement strand
GTTACTCGCAATTTTGATTCAAGAAGTACTCGTAAGTGCCGTCTACAGTGTCGTTAGAGTTTCGGATTTTACCCCTTACAATTTGAAATTGTACCGATAGAATCTTCTGGTTTGTAGGGTTTACCGACGCAAAGAACTTATTGGGAATCATGCTCAATGCGAACTTCCCTCCACCCAGATTTTTCATCGCAAGTTTTGGTTCTGTCGCTACTTTGGTAATTGATACAAATTGAATAAAATCGGTTAATCCAGGACCGGTTCTTGCCTTTGCATACAGATAGAAATCTTCTTTGTCTTTCAGTGTGTCTTTGGTCTCCAAATTTCTGTCGTAGATAATCGTTAACACATCAGAAGCGCCAATACTCAAAGTGTCCTTCTTCGCCAAGCGTGGAAAAGGCGATACTTTTTGAGGACCGGTTACTGGCGGTGCGAGATCGATTTTTAAGTCTTCTGTTTTGTCTTCACCTGCAGCTGTGCCTGTACCGTCTTTCTTCTTTAGCAACAAGCTAATGTCGTTGTTGTACAATTCAGCCGCTGTTACTTCGTAAAACGCGGTAGGAATCATTCGGTAGAAGTAGAGGTCATTTCCCGCAGAACGCATCTGTAGGGCATCGTTGCTTGCTAGCCATGTTCCGTTGTTGAGTGGGTGTCCTTTCGGATGCTCCTTGGGCGACCAAGTCCACATGTACAATGGGTCGGTAGTACCTGCCAATTGTTGACGATCACATTTTTTAATATCTACCCAAATTGTAATAGAATCGTTGGGGTTGATTGGATCTGGAGTGGCCCATGCTTTTTGTGCCTGTAGTTTTGACAAACCAATGAGGAAGATCAAACTGAATATTAATAACTTTTTCATGGCCAATTATTTTCTGCTAAAGGTTAAATGATAACTCACGGTACGTTTTCCTCCGCAAATTTTATTGTATTTTAAAACCAAATAGTTGTCTTGGGGACGCACAGGTCTCATCATTTTCAATGTATTAACTCCCGCGGTTCCATCGTCAAAAACTATCTTACTGGGGTAATCTGCATTGTCGAATTTCCAAGAACCTGCGTTGATTTTGAAGAGTTGACTTCCTGCGCCACTGGTAATAGAGTAGGAACCATCTTTTGTGAAAGAGATTTCCATTGGCGTGCCATCGATATAGGTTTCGGTGACATTCATTAGGGTGTCGCTTTCAACAAACGCCAATTGAACGTTTACATCGATTTCATCTACGCGTGAAAGAATCCAGCCGGTATTTGAAATGCCTTCGGTTTGACTTGGTTTAGGTCCCAAAGTTCTTTTTTCTGGTCTACAGCCTATCATCGCGCCACAAAGCAGGATAGATAATGCCGCAATTTGAATTGTCTTTTTCATTAGTTACAACCTCCTGTTGGGTTAATTTCAAAAATACTTGTCTTTTCTGTTATTGGGAATTGCAATACAAATCCATCGCAATCCCATCGGTGACCGCGAACGTATAAGTTCTGACTTTCAATAGCGCCCAATCTCTTGATTTCGTTGGTGCGATCACCTTGAAATAGCAATTCGATTCTACGCTGGCTGCGTGTTGCATCAATAATCTGTTGTGCTGTTGATCCAGTAGCAACGGCTTTGCTATTGTCGGTGTAAGCCCTTTTGATAATGGCGTTGATATCAGAAGTTGCAACGGTTAAATCGCCACCTGATTTTGCCAATGCCTCTGCTCTGATTAAATGCATCTGTGTTAAATGCAAAACGGGAACATTGAAATATGGGGCGTTGAACATTTCGCTTTTGATAAACTCATTTTGAGCACCTGCATTGACCACAGTCAACAATTTTAAACGCTTGTCAATGGCAAGGTCCACTTTCATGGATTCCCATAGTGCTTTTGACAATTGACAGGTGGGATTGCCAGGTGCATAGTTGTCTGAATATCCACCACTGCGCTTATCATTTACACCGGTACTTACAATTTTGAAGATGTGTTCGCTACTTGCAGCGGGAGTGAATAAATTCACGGTATCACTCAATGTATATTTCTTAGAATCAATTACGGTAGATGCATAAGACGCCGCGTCTGTGTATTTTCCCATTTGGAAATAAACATGGGCTAGCAAAGCGGTGGCGCTCATTTTGTCTGCGTAATTCCCGTTCTCTGCCGGCAATAAGGTCTCAGCATCTTTTAAGTCGCTCAAAATCGCATCGTACGCCTCACCCACAGACAATCTTGGATTGGGTTTGGTTGACGATTTTAATACGATAGCGATTCCAGGGTGCTCGTTTTTTGCACTGAAACCATAAGGTTTTGCATACATTCTCACGGCAGTGAAATGACACAGTGCACGGATGAATTTGATTTCGCCTAGCATCCGATTTTTATCAGCTGCTGATAAATCCGCCACCTTGTCCATGTTGTCTTGAACGAAATTGGCACGGAAAATTGCCCGATACAAAATAGAATAGAAACTGCCACTGGTTGTATTGAAAAATAAAACGTTATGACTGTACAATTCCTTCAAATCATTGTTGTTGGGCATGCTGAGGTTATCGGACTGCATTTCACTCATCATGGGAGCAAAACCACCAAAGGTGTTGGCAACCTCGTTATAACTCGCATTAAGCAAACGCTGAAGGTCGTCTGTGGTTTTGATTGCATCGTCCACCAATAATTCATTCGGTGGGGGAGTTTCTATGCTTTGACAACCCGTAAATGTGCTAACCGCTGTAAATAAAGCTACTGCGATGGCTAAGGTTTGTGTGAATGTCTTTTTCATGATTAAAAACTAAAATTAAATGCCAAGCTCACGCTCTTTTCTTGGGGCGTTGTTAAATAGGTAATGCTACCGCTCATGTTTCGGTCAGTAGCGTTTTCAAAATCGCGTGCAATTTCAGGGTCGATACCTGTGTAGCGAGTCCAAGTTAATAGGTTCGTACCTACCAACATTACCTTGGCTGCGTCAAACTTCGACTTCTGCAACCAAGCTTTTGGTAACTTGTAGCTGATGTTCAAACTTCTCAAACGCACATAACTTCCGTCTTGCAACCACAAATCTGTATTGATCCATGGGGTAGTAGATCCATGATTGAATGTGCTCAGGGTCATTTTTGGGTACAACGCATCGTCGCCAGGGTTCTGCCAACGATCCATAACACGTGTGTCCATATTCCAATCGGTCATCAAGCTCAACTGACGCTTTACGGAACTTTCAAAAATACTTCCGCCGTAGTTGAAATAAATGTTGGCATTAACTTCCCAATTTTTATAAGAAATTGTGTTGGCTAAGTTTCCAAATGCTTTTGGCAATACATTACCAACCGCCACTCGGTTTGCAGGATCCCACTTGTATGTTTCTTTGCCGTTGATGTCCAAGTATACTGGGGCGCCCGTTGCTTTGTCAACATGTGAAAATCTCACCAAGAAGTTCGTACCTACAGGTTGGTTTAATACAACACGGGTGTCGTTTGTGCCACCGCTGATAGCGTCGGGAGAGTATACGCCGATACTTGTGATCTTGTTTACGTTCTTCGCTACGCTGAAGTTGGTAGTCCAATTGAAGTTCTTCTGACGAATATTGACTGTCTTAATTGAGAATTCTAAACCTTTGTTGGTGATGCCACCTACGTTATCATAGAAACTTCCAAATCCCGTAGAAACCGGAATCGAGACATTCATAATTACATCGCTAGTCACTTTGCTGTAATATGTCAATTCGGTGCTGATGCGACCTTTGAGAACGGTCATTTCCAACCCCGCATCAAAGTTGACAGTGCTTTCCCAGCGCAAATTTGGATTTTCCAATCTGGCAGGGGCTAACTGAGGTTGACCATTGTAGGTTGGAAGGTTTCCCGATGGTGTGATCGTACCCCAACGTGCGTAGTTGTCGAAGTTGGCATTTCCACTCTTACCCATACCGGCACGGAGTTTCATGAAATTGATCCATTTGTATTTTTTCATGAATCTTTCTTCAGATAGGATATAACCCACAGCGGCAGCTGGGAAAAATCCGTAACGATTGTTTTTTCCGAAACGAGAACTACCGTCCCAACGACTTGTGAGCTGGAAATTTAACTTGTTTTTGAAGCTGTAGTTAAAACGACCAAAATAACTGATGAATGCCCATTCATAGGGAGTTTTACTGTATGATATTTTGGCGGTGTCAGGAATGGCAACACGGTCAATTGGGCCTGTAGCGTCGAAATTTTCAACGTATTTACTGTGCGTAATGCTATGCTGTGACTCTGTACCACCCATGAAGCTGATGTTGTGATTTCTAGAAAGTTCCTTTTCGTATTGGGCGGTAAAGAACTGGTTTCTGTTCATCGTCCAACTTGGGAACCACTTTGCATCGCCATTTTGCTTGTAATTGCTATTGTAAAGTTTAATCAACGCAGCGGGCTCATAAAGGTATTCGTTGTAATCCATGTAATCCACACTTGTACTGTAGTTTAAATGGATGTTTTTGTTTACTTCATAGCTGATGCTTGCGTTATTAATCGATCTCAATTCGATCGTTCTCCAATTTTTTAAGTCTCTAATCGTTTGAAGACCCACAGGGGTGATATAGGATTTTGAAGCACTGTCGTAAAGCTGTTCCAAAGGATAGATGGGTAGCATTGTGCTCATTGCACTTCCCAATCCGCCAGCCCAAGAGGCATCAACACGCGTGTTTGTACCACGACTTAAAGACTGCGAAACTTGAATATTCAACCCTTTCATCGGTTTGAAATCCATGTTCACGCGTTCTGAAACCCTATTGTATTTGTTTCCAATGATGAAACTTCCATTGTCGTCCATGGATAGAATGCCTTTCAGCGCAAAATTCTTACCCATATAATTGGCCGATAAATTATAATTCTGCTTAAAACCAGTTCCAATCACTTGGTCGATCCAATTGGTGTGATTTTTCGGGTCGTTGGCTTGGGCCCATGTCATTCGAATGCCATTGACACTCAAATCAGGCGTTCCCGTTCTACCGTCGTTTTGCCATGCTTCTTGGTACAATTGAAGCCATTGGTCTGCATTGACGAAATCCGGTTTTTTTGTTGGACTTGAACTTCCCCAACGAGCGCTCACATCGAACTTTAACCCCTTTTTCTTCGCCCGTTTGGTGGTGATTAATATTACCCCGTTTGCTCCGCGAGAACCATAAATACTGGTAGCTGCCGCATCTTTAAGGATTTCGATGTTTTCGATATCATCTGGGTTGATGCTTGCCAAGGGGTTGTTATTGAAACCTCCGCCCCAATTAGATCCATTGGAACGATTCATGAAATAATCTTGAGAAATCGGAATTCCATCTACCACATACAAAGGATCCCCCGCAGCGGAAATAGAGGATGCTCCACGAATACGGATAAGCGATGCAGAACCTGCCATACCACTACCCACAATTACCTGTACCCCGGCGGCTTTTCCTTGTAACGCTGCCTCAAAAGAAGGTGCGGGCATGTCGGTGATGTCCTTGCCACTCACGGTGGAGATGGATCCAACCAAATTTCTACGACTCTGTCTTCCGTAACCCACAATTACCACGTCTCCAACACTGGAGATACTCGTGTCTTCTGCGGTAACTTTAGGCGCAGTGCCTGTTTGAGCAAACGCGGATATCGAAACCCATAAGGAAGTCAATATTAGCGCAGGCTTTTTTTGTTTTTGTATAATAGAATACATAGGCCAAATAAATATGTCGGCAATATAAATAAAAAATCAAGAAGTGTCAATTATACAATTACGGAAAAGTGTCAAATTGACGATTTGTATATTATTTTTTGTAGAATCGTATCACCGGCCGAAATCCAACATAGTTTGTGGAATGATTGGATTGCATCAATTGAACCGCTGATGGGTCTAAATAATGAAACTCTTGTGCCCAAGATCCACCTTTGATTACATAGTGCGATTGCAAAGCAACTTCGTCCACAAGATAGCCGGTTAAATCAAAAACATTCACTTGTTGATGCGGGTTGGGAATAAGGTTCCCGGTAGTATTTAAAATGGTTGTATTGCTGTTGTATAAGTGACCATAGGCAGAAGTAGAGGTCCATTCCGCAACGTTTCCCAGGAGGTGCGATATTTTTACTGAATTTTTCGAATCGAAAGTGGTAACGGGGACGGG
>DDYM01000013.1:23654-28049 GCA_002347985.1 Bacteroidetes bacterium UBA2234 | reverse complement strand
AGGGGTTCTGCGTTGGCTTGACGGTTGAAAACGTAATCAAGAAGTGCGTTTCCTACATTGGATTTTGAAAACAAGATGCCCGACATCTTTCTTGATTTCTCCATTTCGTTTCGTTTCGATTTGATGTTTGTTCTCTCTTGAAAAGGGATTTCAATGGATCTCATATACAAATACTCCCACTCTGCAACCGTAGGCAAGTCGATCTCAAAGTCCAAGCTGTCCTTTTTCATCGATGCAATCCATTGTTGATTGGGTTTGGAGGTATTGTTTTCGATTTTGTATTTTAGCCATGAGCAGTAGGCCTTGGCTTGTAGTTGACTGATGCCTACCACTGGATAATTTTGGTAATGATCGGACTGGAAATAATAACTTTTGAATGGGTTTTTGACGCTACTCCTTTCCGCGGTTGCCGCGATGTCTTGCCATACGGATGTATCTGGGTACAATTGGTTAAGCGTATACCCTGAAACTTTCAACCATTGGATATCGGCGAGGAATTCTTTGTACTGCTGATTGGTGATTTCGGTGCTGGACGACATAAAAGGTCCACAAGCAATTCTCTCTTCGATGGGTAAAATAGTGTCGAATCCCAACTGAGCAATCGTTGGGAATTCCAAATAGGGTCCTACATATTTGGTGATCTCGATCGCAATGCGTTCGCTTGGAAAGCAATGATAACCAAAGGATCGCATCGCAATGTGATTTGCAATTGATGACGGGGGGACCACACTTTGTTTGATTGGCTCGTTCGCAGTGAAGTAGTATTTGAGTAAAAATTCAGGATGTGCTGTTCTCTGCGCACGAATTTCGCCGCCCCACAAAAAAACCAAAATGAGAAATAGAATGCGATATCGCATTCGTCAAATTTAAACTTAAAACTACAAAGTGGCTAAAACCTCTTTGATTTTATCAAGGTTTGGAATTTCTCCGGCATTGTCCAAAATCTCAACATATTGCAAAACCCCTTTTGGGTCAACCACAAATGCCGATCTTTTTGATACGCCTTTCATGCCAAAAGCAAACGTTTCGTAGATGGTTTCATAAGCGATGCTTACGTCCTTGTTGAAATCGCTAAGCAACTGAAAGTTGAAGCCTTGTTGTTGTTTCCAATTCTCTAAGGTGAAAACAGAGTCAACGGAAATTGCAAGCACTTCGGCATTCAATGAGTTGTATACGTTGAGGTTGTCGCGAATTCCGCAAAGTTCAGTCGTGCAAACCCCTGTAAATGCTTGGGGATAGAACAATAGAACGACAGATTTTCCCAAATACTGAGACAATTTTACTTCTTCTTTTTCACTGTTGAACAAAGTGAAATCTGGGGCGATTGATCCTATTTGAATGCTCATGATGTGCAAAGTTAACAATCAAACGGTAAAATAGATTTACTGAAACAAAACTGGATTGCTGAAGACTTTTTTGTTCAATTTCAAATCTTGTAAAAGCGGGCTTTTAGGTCGTAACGTAAACAACCACATTTTGGCGTAGCCACTAGGAATCCATTTGAATTCCAATTGCCAACAATGAAGGTTTCGTACCACCGAGAATTCGCTACCCGCCATCATGTTTCGTTTTAGATCGTAACCCGTCCCGTAGGTGATTTTCCACTCCTGTGTAATGCTTATGTCGCCGTTGATCGAAACACGATGGTTTGTGAGACGAGAACTAGCCAGCGCAATTTCATTGTTATAGCCAACGTTGTATGTTAGGTTCATCGACCAAGGGATGCTAAAATCATAATAATTCCAGGGCTGTGATTGAACCATTTTCATTTCTGCTTCATCTGTTTTTAATGGATTTGTCAATTTTGACGAAACATTTTCGGTTGATTTTTTGCCACCAAATAACTCAGGGGTGATGCGTGAGTTGATACTCAGATCCACTCCACGATATCGCATTAGCGGACCACCGGCGGCAGATGAAAAAGTATTGATTTTGTGTCCGTTGGCATAAGCGTATGGGCTGAATCCCGAGTTTACTCCAATGCGAATCTGTTTTGCGATTACTGTGTTAAAACCGATGTTGATGTCGCTCCAATTTAAACTGTCGGCCGCTAAGTCGTAATTCCCGCTCAAAACCAATTGGTCAATCAGGTTTCTCTTCTCGAGTTTCTCTTTTCCTGAAGTGTCTTTCCCAACCACTTTTTTTGCTTGAAGGTTGTTGCTGAGCGAAAAACCAACGGCCCCTCCTTTGCGTTGGGCGTAATCTGATCCGCCAAATTTCTCGAATAAGCTATATCCAACCGGATTGCCGGAATTGTCTATGTAAGTCCGATTCCATCCTTTTTTATATCCGTCAATTTCGGGTCTGTAGTTGAAGTTAACGTTGGGCGTGATTGTATGCCTGATGGATCTGATTTTGCCCCAATTCAAATTTGTAAACGTGCCATAAATATTGGTGCTAAATCCCGTTGAAAAGTTGTAATTATTTAATCTGAAAAATCCGCTAGTATCCTTTAAAATTACATTTTTTGTTGATGGGTCAATGGATTTTATATTTCCTTTAAAAAGCCATTTTTCTTGATAGTTGAAAGACGGGGTGATATTCAACACACCTTTGAATAATTTTATATTTGTACTGAGGGGAATTGAATGTTTAACTGCCGATTGAATTGTTCCCAAAACGTCTTTGTATTTATCACTAAATATTAAAGTATCTTTTGTGTTAAGGGAATTGGTGAAATTCATGTTGTATGAAAGTCGAATTTGTTCAAACCATTTCGTATTTGATCCATTCTTTTTTGCGAAAGGCGTTAAGCTCGATATACCAACGTTTACATTCGGCAATTCCAATCGGAAATCATGGGTTTGGACGTTTTGAGTATGTCTAGCCGAAGCCGAAAGGTTGACCTTGTTTTTCAAGAAACTCTGTCCATAGTTCACACTGGATACAAATTCGTTTTTTGACAATGTTTGAATGTCTTTTGAGTTTCTCTTGTTGTAATTGCCGGTAACGATATTGATATTTCCGTTCAAGGTGACACCGGGGAGCAATTTTCTGTCGATCCCGAATCTCGAATTGATGGAAAAATCATTTGACTTTGAGAAAAAGGGGCTGGCCCGATCGGTTCCATTGCCAAAGCGACTCATATTCACCGCGAGAGCACCGCTGTATTTGTATCGTTTAATAATATTGGTAGTTACGCCCAGTCGAAAATCGCCGTTAAAGTATAGGTCGGAGTTTAACTGAGCATCGGCAAATTTTCCAAGTCCATGGTAATAGCCAAGATTGGATAGAAAAAAACTGTTGTTGCTGTTGTTGAATCCTGGATTGGGCATAATTAACCCATTTCTTTGCCCTTTTTTCATCGGCGCAATACCAAAAGGCAAAGCCAGCGGGGTAGGGATATCTCCCAAAACCAAATTGGCGGCGCCAAATAGGACTTTGTTGTTGGGGATGACTTTGATTTTGGAAGCGTTCAGGTAAAAATGGGGGTGGGGGTCGGAGCAAGTGCTAATTTTTCCCGAGTTGCCCATAAGGCTGCCATCTGGTTGCTTCATCACTTGTTTCAGTTGTACGTGTGCCTCGTCTTGGGTAAGGGATAGTCCGTAAACCAGTCCTTTTTTTAGTTCGTTATTGTATCGGAGGCTATCGGATGTATAGGCATCGTTGCCATCTTTAAAGACGGGTTGGTTGATGTATTTGCCGCTGGAATCTAAGTTGCCCTTGGCGAAAAGAACTTTATTGGAAAAAGCGACCTCTATATAATAGGCGTTGAGGGCCGTTTGATCCATGTCGACTTTTGCTTTATTAAATAACTTGGCTTTCCCATTATCTAATCGTAGGATGATAGAATCGCTCGCTTCGTAATGAATTGGATTGGTAATGTTCTTTTTGGGAGCAGACTGTCTATCGACACTGTCTTTATTAATAGACGATGTTGCCATTCCTTGACCTACCAATGGGTTTAGCTGACCTAGACACGCAACGATAACAACTGTTAACAATTGCTGTAGGCATCTATGTTGGTATGAAAGTTTCGAGTTTGACAATTTTCAGCGAATTTCGGCAAAAAGTTTGCCATGATTGCGTTATGCAACGGGAAAGAATGAAACAAATATCAAAATTCTTGCGAAAAAGTGTAAATACAGCACTGCCATTGTGTTTAGCGATAGGCCTTTTGGTTTGTTTGCCAGCTGCTAAGAAAGTGAGAGTGAGTAATGCAGTGAATACATTGGTAATTGACGCAGGGCATGGGGGATTGGATCCGGGGTGTAATGGAAACAATGAGGTTTTTGAAAAAGATGTGACTTTGGGTGTGGCCTTGAAACTTGGCAAATTGTTGAAAGACAGTATGCCTTCATTGAAGGTTTTGTATACCCGGACTACGGATAAATCTTTGAAATTGTGGGAGCGTCCGAATTTGGCAAACGATAGACAAGCGGATTTATTCATTTC
>DDYM01000013.1:12113-23605 GCA_002347985.1 Bacteroidetes bacterium UBA2234 | reverse complement strand
AAACGTGAGAATTCGGTGATTACTTATGAATCCGACTATAAGGAGAATTCGAGATATGGCGGTTTTGATCCTGACTCTCCGGAAGGACATATTATATTTAGTTTGGTCCAAAATGCTTTTATGAAGCAGAGTTTGAAATTGGCTACGGGCATTGAAAGTCATACGAGTAAGTTGAGTCCAATCAAAACAAGGGGGGTAAAGCAGGCGGGTTTCTTGGTTTTGTGGCAAACTTCGATGCCAAGTGTGTTGGTTGAGACGGGTTTTCTAACAAATTCAGTTGATAGAGTGAGTTTGAAATCGAATGAAGGGCAGCAAAAGATAGCCTTGGGTATTTTTAGGGCTGTGAGGGACTATAAAAACTCTCTGGAAGCGGTGAATTCTGTCAACGGAAAATAATTTTATTGAGAGAGTCCTTTGGGATTCGAAAAAAAATCAAATTTTTTGTGAATTTTCTTGCAACCAAATGACTTTTTCGCGTCATTTGTGAAAATATCTTTAAACAAAAACTATGAAATCAACAATTACACAACTCAAAAAGCTTGCGTTTTTAGGGGTTCTCGTGGGTGGATTATTCACTTCGAGTTCTTTGAAAGCGCAAACGCCATGCTCGGGAACAACTTCCTGGGGATGTGGTGGGTGCATTCTTGGTTCGGGTAACCCGACTGAATCACCTGGTGACATCATTGACGTCGCTGTGAAAAACGCAAAAGGTACAACTTTGGCGTCTTACACGGGTCTTGGATGTACGTCTTCTGCTTCTGCAAGTTCTTACAAGGGTATCTTGAACTCTGGTAAAGGATTTGATGTGACAGCGAGTGAAACAATCACAGTAACTGTAACAGGCGGTACTTGGGCTTCTCAGGGATGGGGATCTCGTATTGGAATCTGGATTGATGCAAACCGTGACGGTAGTTTCGCTACTTCTGAGTGTTTGGTAGATCCTAGTTCCAGCATCGCTTCAGGTGTTACAAGTTTCAACTTGAAAATGCCTTGTTGGACTTCAACTGGCTTGAGCTACATGCGTATTCGTGGTGGTGCTCAGGTATACACGATGTCAGCATCGAATGGTTGCGGTCAAGCACAGACTTACGGAAACGTAATTGACTTGGAATTGAATTTGAAGTTAGGAGCTACTCCAACTGCAAACTTTATTGTTCCAACAGGTACTAACTATGTAAAAACCAATGTGAAGTTTAGTGCGATTAACCCAAGTAGTGGTTATGCATATAAGTGGACATTTGACAAGGCGGTTGCTCCTCCATACACTGGATACAGCAATACAACTGATAAAGGTGCTGCCAAATGGGCATCTGCAGGTACATATGATGTGAAGATGGTAGTGAACTATTGTGGATTGGCAGATTCTGCCTCTAAATCCGTAACGATAGTTGCTCCTACTGCCGTTCCAACAGCAGATTTTGTTGCTTCAACAAACCAATCTGAAATCTATTATGATGTTACCATGTATGATTTGAGTAACAATGGTGCATATAGTTGGTCTTGGGAATTGACTTCTCCAACAGGAGTTGACAACCAAACTTCTTCAGTTCAGAATCCAAAGTTTACCTTGAGTGAATTGGGATGGTACAAAGTGTGTTTGACATCTTCTAATGATATCGGGCCTTCTAAGAAACTTTGTAAAGACCGTTATGTAGAGTGTATTGCTCCTACTGAATACTATATGGGTCCTTCAAAAGAGGCTCAATCTAAGACCGGTCGTTTGTATGATAACGGTGGACCAACTGCTCCTTATGGCAATGGTCGTAAGACTTCAATTGACTATTTCAAAATCATTCCTTGTGGTGCGACCAAAATTACTTTGTCGTTCACAGAATTGAAATTGGCTGACAATGGTGATATCTTGCGTATTTATGATGCAAAAGAAGCTACACCTAGCAAATTGATTGCTACAATTGACGGAACAAACGTTTCTAAATGGGATACCGCGAAAATCGTTACTACGAGTGGTGCGGTTTACATCACTTTTGAATCAAATGCTTCTGGTACTGCCAACGGTTTCATCATCAACTGGACTTCAGTATTGGCTCCAGCGGTTAAGCCTTCTGCAAAATGGACTACTGATTACAATCCAGCTGCAAACGGTGTGAATGTAAACTTTATCAATGCTTCTACCAATGTAAAAGGTCTTCCTACTTACGAATGGGATATTGATGGTAATCCTGAGTCTAGCGCTACTGATTACACTCGTGCATTTTACACAGATGGTAGCTACAAAGTTTGTTTGGTTGCATTGACTTGTACAGGTGTTGATACATTCTGCAAATCAATCACAATCAATACTCCAACTACTCCTGGCTACTTGGATTACACTGCAAGCAACGTTCGTCCAAACATTGGTGATGTTGTTACAGTAACTACAAAGACTGATTATGCAAATACTTTCGAGTGGAGCATTTTCCCAACTACATTCACTTTCGAAAACGGTACAACTAAAAATAGCCAAAACCCTCAGTTGAAATTCCAAAAGGGTGGTGCTTACACATTCACTTTGAGTGCTTACAATTCTGTAGGTGGTAAAACTGCTACTGAAAAGAAATTGATCAAGAACAAATATGTTGTTTGTTTGGACTACTGTGTGCCTTTGGTTGATTTGATGTCTGCTGACGTAGGAATCAATAACGTTACTGTTAAATCTGGTAGCACTGAATTGATCAACAACACTTCTACTTCAGGTATTGATTACTACACCAATTTCGCTGACAAAGTTCCTGCTGCTAAATTGACATTCGGTGGTACTTATGACTTGTCTATCGGACGTAACACGATTTCTAACTCAGTAAACTACAAAGCTTGGGTTGATTGGAATATCGATGGTGACTTCGCTGATGCTGGTGAAGAAGTATACAGCAGCGGTACAATTTCTGGTGCTTCTGCATCTGGTAAATTCACTGTTCCTGATATTTCAAATTCATTCGAAGGAAATACTCGTATGCGTGTAGGTGTTTCTTACGGTGCATTCTCTAACTCTTATTGTGGAATCAACACTGTAGGTGAATTCGAAGATTACGTATTGACATTGGCTAACGATGGTCAGGCTCCTGTGATCACTTTGGTTGGTGGCGACACTGTACGTGTTGAGAAAACAGCTTCTAAGACTGCTTGTTACTCTGAAGTGGCTGGTACTACATTTAAAGGTAGTGATGCAACTGAAGGTGATATGACTTCTAAGGTTGTTGTAACTACTGACTTGGATTGTTCTGCTCCTGGTATCTATACCTTCCGTTTCGATTTGCGTGATGCATCTGGAAACAATGCTGTAACTAAGTTCCGTACTGTAATTGTTGCTTTGGACAAAACTGCTCCGAAGTTGACTTTGAATGGTAAAGACACTATGGTGTTGGAGCAGTGTGATACCTACACTGAGCCAGGTGCTGTAGCGATCGATGCTAACGACGGTAACTTGACTTCTGCTATTAAAATTGCTGGTAAAGTTGATGCAGGTGTAGTAGGTGTTTACACTTTGGTATACTCTGTATCTGATGCACAGAAAAATGCGATCTCTATCAAGCGTACTGTAATCGTAAAAGATACTAAAGTTCCTAGCATCTTGAAATTGGGTAAAGCTATCGTAGACGGTACTACTATCAATGTTCAAATTGGTGGTGTGTTCGTTGATGATGTATACGCAATCGATCCTTGCAACGGTTCTATCTTCGTATCTAAGAACCCTGGTTTCAACGGTCCAGTAAATACTAACATCCGTGCTACATACCCTGTAACTTACAAAGCTGCGGATCCATCTGGAAACAAAGCAACTGAAGATGGTTATGTATTGAACTACCGTGTTGACGATTATATCGCTCCTGAAATTGAGTTGAATACTAGCGACACTGTATTGCATGACGTAAACAACGCTTACTATTCACGTTCAGTAACTGTATCTGATAACTACTACGCTAAGTCTCAGCTTTCTTTGACTAAGACTGGTAAAGTTGATGCTTATACTTTGGGTACTTACGTTGAAACCTTCACTTGTACAGATGGTAGCGGTAACGTTACAACTAAGCAGCGTTTCATCAAGGTTGTTGATAGAATTGCTCCAACAATCACTGCACCTGCGATCTCTGTTTGTATTGCTACTCCTTTCTGGGCAATGTCTGGTTTGATCGTACGTGATAACTACTATTCTTCTGGTGACTTGATGCCATTGGTGAAAGTATTGGGACATAACGTGAACGTGATGGAAGCTGGTGTTTACTATATCAACTACTCTTTGGTTGATCCTAGTGGAAACGAAGCAACTGCGGTTTCTCGTCCAGTATACGTTTCTTACCCACCAAATTGCTTCAACACTTACATGGGAACTGAGAACGTGAAGTTGCAAGATGCAGTTTCTGTTCATCCTAACCCAACTACTGGATTGTTGACTGTAGGTTATAACTTGACCAACAACCAACCTTTGAATGTAGTAGTAACAAATGCATTCGGTGCAGTTGTATCTAAGTTGGATAACTTGCAAGGTGGATTTGGTAACACTCAAATCGACTTGAGCAATGTGAGCGAAGGTATCTACTTCGTGAACTTGACCAACAACGGTGAAACTGTTACGAAGCGTGTTGTAGTTAAACACTAATCATTAAGATTTCATAGTGAAAGGCCCCCGTCTGAGACGGGGGCCTTTCTTTTTTTATAAGCATTGTATTTTTTACTTATTTTTGAATAACGATTCTACTGTGTTTAAAGGACTATCAAACGAATTCAAAGTTGGGGTGCTCGCCATTGTGTCGATCTGCATTCTCTTGTTAGGTTACAATTTCATGATGGGCAGAGATAACCTGTTTGATCGTGGTAGAAATTTTAAGGTGTATTACGATAATACCCAGGGTTTGTCTGTTGGTACCAAGTTGATGTACAACGGCTTTAAGATTGGCATGGTTAGAAGTCTTAAGATGGACGAACATCAAAAGATTGTTGCCATTGTAGAAGTGAGTTCAGACATGGACATTCCGGAAGACTCGAAAATTAAAATCGAAGCGCAATTGTTGGGTGGTGTTACATTGAAATTGTTAAAAGGCACATCCAAAGAATTTGCTGAAGATGGAGATGTGCTTTCACCGGAATATTCTAAGGATGTTTTTGGTATGATCAATTCAAAAGTGATGAATGTTACGAATAGCGCTGATTCATTGTTTGGAACATTAAATGCATTTCTTCATAAGCAAGAATTGCATGAAGCTGTGAATAGTGTGCCTGTGGTTTTGCATGAGTTAACCTCAACCATTATTGAAATTCGTAAAACGATTGCCGCCATGGAACCCGCCCTTAAGCAAACATCGGGTAGTTTAAA
Source organism: Bacteroidetes bacterium UBA2234 (assembly GCA_002347985.1). Classification (GTDB taxonomy): domain Bacteria; phylum Bacteroidota; class Bacteroidia; order NS11-12g; family UBA955; genus UBA955. The sequence continues at coordinate 18,297 of DDYM01000013.1, read as the reverse complement.
TACTTTCGCAGGTAATTTGCCGGAATATGATAGGCAATTGAGAGAAGGATTGGAACATTTCAATAAGGCGGGCAGACAAATTGATTCTGTTCAAATTACTGAGTTGTTGAATAACTTATCTGCTAGCAGTGAAAAGCTGGCTCTCTTGTTAAATGATTTGAACCAAGGGAAGGGAAGTATGGGCAAGTTATTGAAGGATGAAGCGCTTTACTCTGACATTCGCAATAGCAATGCTGAATTGCAAAGGATTATGTTGGATTTGAAGAAATATCCGGAGAAGTATATACCCATTCCTGGTACCAAGAGTCAACGTAAGAAAGCCAAGAAAAAGAGTTTGTCCGATACGGCTGTTTGGCATTAATTGATTCAATGCTGACAGATTTTTAGTTTTAGTATCTTCTCTGAGACCGTTGTTGATTTGAAAGGTATTCAAACAATGTGAGTTGTTGAATTCCTAAATGTTGTTAGATGTGTTTTTTGATATTTTCTTGTTGAGAAACTCGTAAATCAATATCATCCAAAGCATGTATACCATGTTATAGAAAAAGTCTTCCATTGGGATTGTTCCTATTCGAATGCCTAGATTCTGTGCGTTATTGTAAATTAAAACGGGTTTGCCGGTGAGTACGCCATTTACATAGGCCATTGGTATCAGCGCAATAATCCATGCTAGGAATATGTGAGATAAATTCTGGGTGTTTCCTGTGGCCCACAATACAGCCAACGTGATAAATAAGAAGCCGAAGGTAACGGTTGTGTATAGATGTGTTGGATTCAATACGATGGCCCAAAGGCTACATGCCAATAGAATAGCCATTGCTGGTTTCATTGATTTCTTAAAAGAGAAATTGGGTAAGTAGGCTTTCAGACAAGCATAGATAAATAAACACGCATAGGGGATGATAATAAAGAATAAATACTCTTCGAGGGGTAGTGATGCAATCCAACTTCCGATGACGTATTTGGGATTGAAAGCCCAGACATTGATTTTGGTAAACCAAATATCCCACAGGATGTAGATTGTACTGGTGACAATCATGGATATCCCAAAGTTTTTCCAGCTTTTATAAAAGGCTACTTTTTTGTCGAACGACAAAGCCAAAGGGCCTAGAATGGTAATTGTGTTGAGGAATAAATAAGTGTATTGATCAGATATCATGAGGAATTCCTCAAATTTACGCCATTTGTAATCCGTATACCTCAGCATATTCTTTTAAACGCTCACGCAAAATTCTGCGGGCGACAAATATGCGGGTTTTTACAGTGCCAATTGGAATTTGCATTTCTTCTGCAATTTCATGGTATTTGTATCCTTCAGTATTGAGTTTGAAAGTTACGCGTAAATCGAACGACAAATCTTCAATTGCAGCCTCAAGGTCTTTACGGATAAACTTGGTCTCCGCATCATTGTCGATCTTGTGCGATGGCAAGTCGATGAAATAGGAGTTGTCTGTGCTGTCCAAAAATGTATTTCGCTTCATATCTCTGCGATAGTTGTTAATGAAGCTATTTTTTAAGATGGTATACAACCAACCTCTCAAGTTTGTTCCTTCTTGGAATTTGTCTTGATAGCGATAGGCTTTCAAGATGGTGTCTTGTACCAAATCCTTGGTATCATCCATGTCGTGCGTGAGCGACAATGCATAATTCCTTAATGGTAAAAGTTCCCCTGCTATTTTCTTGTCGAAGTCGTTTTGTATAATTCTCATAATGATATCTTATACAAATATGCGTTTTTGTTTAAGTTATATCAAATTATCTTGTACAACTTTGGATAGTAATAAGTTAAACAAAAAATCAGCAATTTTATGTGGATTTCTATTAACGTATTGATTATAAGTGATTTACACAATATTTACGGCTGTTTTGTATATGGTTGTTGTTGATAAGTTGAACAAATTCTAGTTTTTGTCTATTCAACAAAAGGGTTATTGCATTGTAGAAAAGGTGAATTTTGGGTGATTTTAGTTAAACAAGAAAGGGCTNNAGCCCTTTCTTGTTTAACTAAATACTGGTTGTGATTTATTAACCTCGCAGATCGTTTGAGGCTTTTGGTTGTTATTAAACCAATACAACGACTTTGTTTTTGAGCACTTCAACCAATCCGCTTTTTACTTCGTACGTTTCGGTCTGGGTGCTACTTTTGATTTCCACGCTTCCTGATTTCAAATTGGCAATCATGGGTGCGTGGTTATCGAGGATCTGAAAGCTTCCGTTTACGCCAGGCAAAGTAATCACTTCAGCGTCTCCGCTAAATAGGGTTTTGTCTGGTGTTAATACTTCTACAAACATATATATTGTTATGCGTTAGCTTCTTCAAGTAATTTTTTACCTTTTTCGATGGCATCTTCGATAGTACCCACCAAGTTAAAGGCTGCTTCTGGATATTCGTCAACTTCACCATTCATGATCATGTTAAATGACTTGATGGTTTCTTTGATGTCGACCAATACTCCTGGAATACCAGTGAACTGTTCTGCAACGTGGAACGGTTGTGATAAGAAACGTTGAACACGACGTGCACGGTGTACCACCAATTTGTCGTCTTCACTCAATTCATCCATACCCAAGATGGCAATGATGTCTTGCAATTCCTTATAACGTTGAAGCAATTCTTTTACACGCTGCGCACAGCTGTAATGTTCCTTGCCTAAAACTTCTTCGCTCAAGATACGGCTTGTAGAATCCAAGGGATCTACTGCAGGGTAAATACCCAATTCCGCAATTTTACGAGACAATACTGTGGTTGCATCCAAGTGAGCAAATGTTGTTGCTGGCGCTGGATCTGTTAAGTCATCCGCAGGTACATAAACTGCCTGTACTGAAGTGATAGAACCACGGGTAGTTGAAGTGATGCGCTCTTGCATCGCACCCATTTCTGTAGCTAGGGTAGGTTGGTAACCCACGGCGCTAGGCATACGACCTAACAATGCAGATACCTCTGAACCGGCCTGAGTGAAACGGAAGATGTTATCGATAAAGAAAAGAATGTCTTTTCCAGCACCGGTGCCATCGCCATCACGGAAGTATTCAGCAACAGACAAACCACTCAATGCAACCCTTGCACGGGCTCCTGGAGGCTCATTCATCTGACCAAAAACCAAAGTTGCTTGGCTATTTTTCAAATCTTCCATATCAACGGTGTCGAGATCCCATCCACCGCTTTCCATGCTGTGTTTGAAAGCTTCACCATATTTAATAACGCCAGATTCAATCATCTCGCGCAATAGATCGTTTCCTTCACGGGTTCTTTCACCAACACCGGCAAAAACCGACATACCTGAGTATGCTTTTGCGATGTTGTTGATCAATTCCATGATTAATACTGTTTTACCTACACCGGCACCACCGAACAATCCGATTTTACCTCCTTTTGCATAAGGCTCAAGCAAATCGATTACTTTGATACCTGTATACAGAGGTTCTGCACTGGTACTCAAGTTATCAAACGTTGGAGCAGGTTGGTGAATGGCTCTACCATTTTCAGTTGATAGAGGCGTCATCCCGTCGATTGCATCACCTACCACGTTGAGCAAACGGCCACGAATGGCTTCGCCCACGGGCATGCGAATCGCATCGCCAGTGTCAATCGCGTCAATTCCTCTGCGAAGTCCATCAGTACCGTCCATCGCAATGGTACGTACCATGTTTTCGCCTAAGTGCTGCTGTACTTCGAGCACTAGGGATTGACCGTTGTCTTTGGTAACGGTTAATGAGTTGTAAATTTTAGGGAGCGTAGATCCGGGTTCGTTGAAACTAACATCGACCACTGGACCAATAATTTGTGAGATTTTTCCTACGTTGGCCATCGTGAATATTCGGTGCGCAAAGATAGTAATTCAAAATCCCTATACCAAGGGGAATTCATCATTATTTATCAGTTCTTCAATTTTTTCATAGATTGGCCGCCTACTTTTTTTGTAACTTCGCATCCTTTATCCATGGATCGCAATACAATCACCGGTTTTTCACTCATTTTCCTAATATTAATAGGATACTATTGGTACACTGCTCCAACGGCAGAACAGCAAGCAATTTTTCAGCGTCAGCGCGATAGTATTGCCAAGGTTGAGGCCGCGAAGGTGACTTCATCCAAGCCAACACAGTCCGCCAACGCCGCAATTTCTGAATCTGCTACACCCTTGAAAGATTCTGCTTTGTTGAATACAATCGGAGGATTTGCATCGCAATTGCAAGGCAATCCTGGGTTGGTTCAATTGAAAAGCAAAGAATTGAGCATTGATATTCGCACCAAAGGTGGAAATATTGGTCGGGTTGTACTCAATAATCACCGTCGTTCCGATTCGAGTGCGCTAGAATTGTTGACAAACCAAGTGAACGACAACCAATGGGCTTTTGAGATTTACACTGCCAATGGTCCTTTGAATAGTGCCGATTTTTATTGGAATGTTGTTTCTCAATCTGAAAATCAGGTAACCTTGCGTTTGGGTGATTCATCTCGATACATCGATCAAGTTTATTCTTTGTCTGCGGATGGTTTTACGGTGAATCATGATTTGAAACTGAAAGGAATCGATGAAATTGTAAAAACACGCAATTCGGGCATCAAAATTACATGGAGAGCTCAGCTTCAAAAGCAAGAGAAGAACATGAAATGGGAGAAGCAGAATACCACGGTGGTTTATCGTTTGCATGGTGAAGACGCGGACAAATTGGATTTGGCAAGCCCCGCCAGCGAGGAGTTGAAAAACAATTTGGACTGGTTTGGTTTTAAGCAACAGTATTTTTCTGTGATGATGATTGCCGATTCTGGATTTTCTAGCGATGCGAAAATCGCTTGGAAAGAAACCAAAGATGCAAACAGAATCAAGGATTTGAATGCGGAAGTATACGTCGACTTTGAACGTCAGCCCCTCAAGGAATACGGGTTTAGCTATTATTTCGGTCCCAACCAGTTTTATACAATGAAAGAAGCCCAAGTGGGAATGCCCAACGCGGGTTTAGAGCGAATCATTCCATTGGGATGGGGTATTTTTGGATGGGTGAATAGATATGTGGTAATTCCTGTGTTTCACGCATTAGATGGTGTGATTGGCAGTATGGGTATCATTATTTTATTGCTTACGATTATTATTAAAACGGCCTTGTTGCCCTTGGTTTATAAGTCTTACATCAGCACGGCGAAAATGAGAATTTTGAAGCCTGAAATTGATGCAATCAAGGAGAAACATGGCAGCGATATGCAGAAAATGCAGCAGGAGAATATGGCTTTGTACCGCAAAGCGGGCGTGAGTCCGTTGAGTGGATGTGTGCCAGTTTTATTGCAAATGCCTATACTGTTTGCGATGTTCCAGTTTTTTCCAAATGCATTCGAATTAAGACAGAAAGCCTTCATGTGGGCCGCTGATTTGAGTCAATATGATGGACCCAATTTGGGCTTTACCATTCCTTTTTATGGTGATCACGTGAGTTTCTTTACTTTGTTGATGACTGTTTCTACCTTGATTTACACGCATTTTAACAATCAGCTTTCTGGGGTTACAGGTCAGATGAAGTACATTGGATATTTCATGCCTGTGATTTTCTTGGGTGTTTTGAACGATTATGCGGCGGGTTTGACATGGTATTACTTCGTGAGCAACATGATTACCTTTGGACAGCAGTGGGTAATTCGCAGAACTGTTGACGATACCAAACTTCATGCGCAAATTGCCGAGAATCGTAAGAAGCCTGTAACGAAATCTAAGTTTCAGCAGCGGATGGAAGAGGCGATGAAGGCGAGTCAGCAACGTGCAAATACCAATACAAAAGGGAAGAAGCGTTAAGTTGTAGTTCTGTATTGATTGCCTCCGCTGGTAGAAATGAGTCCTTTCAATTCTAAGTCCAGCAGGGCCATGGATATTTTGCTGGCATTCCATTGTTGTTGTTGAAGCATTGTATTGGGGTGAGTGATTCCCTCCATGAGCCATTGCATTACTTGTTTTTCGATAGGGTTGAGTTGTTCGAATAAGTGCAATTGCGGGTTATTTTGACCGTTTGATGTGCCATTTTTGTTTTCCCAATTCATAGCCTCGCCGATGTCGTTTGCGCTTTGGATCAACTGCGCCATATTTTTTTGAATCAGGAAATTACATCCGATAGATGCCAAGTCTGAAGGACGACCGGGAATGGCAAATACATCTCGGTTATAGCCATGAGCAATTCTTGCGGTGATCATGGAACC
>DDYM01000013.1:0-12083 GCA_002347985.1 Bacteroidetes bacterium UBA2234 | reverse complement strand
TTTTGGGAAGTAATCGGGGTGCATTTTTGTCCCTGCTGGGAATTCGGAAATTAGGCCCCCGCGGCCGGCCAGCATTTGCGCAGCAAATGCATGGTGGGCCGCGGGGTATATTTTTTCAAGGCCGTGTGCAAGCACCGCCCATGTGATTTGCCCCGTTTCCAATGCCCGTTTGTGTGCTATGGCATCTACGCCATAAGCCATCCCACTGACAATAACTGCATCAAAAGGTTTCATTTCACCCACCAATTTCTTGGCTTCCTCACAGCCGTGGGGCGTAGGCTTTCGGGTGCCTATTACACCCAAAATTCTGGGCGCATCCCACTCAATTTCCCCTTTATAATACAAACACAAAGGCGCATCAGCCAATTCTCTGAGTCGATAAGGGTAACGGTTGTCTGAAATACTCAGAGCACAAATTCCCAACGACATGTGCAACTTAGCCAATTCTCTGGCCTCGTCTAAATTGGATTTGGCACTGTGAATGATATTGTAATGTGCCTTTTTTGAAATTCCGGGTATTTGGAGCAGCGCCGCAGGCGCTGCTCCAAATACCCCAACGGCACTGCCGAAATGCTCTATTAAAACTCTGCCTAAAACGGGTCCTATGCCTCCACACAAACCCAACTCCATCGCCGCGATGGTCTCTTCATTATACCCCAGGGAATCCATTCTTCCCCAAAGTTAAATCACTCGTTCAATTTCAATACAGCCATGAAGGCACTTTGGGGAATATCGACATTGCCCACCGACTTCATGCGTTTTTTACCAGCTTTTTGTTTTTCTAGAAGTTTTCGCTTACGAGAAATGTCTCCACCATAACATTTGGCTGTAACATCTTTTCGCATGGCCGACAAAGTTTCGCGGGAAATGATTTTTGCTCCAACGGCCGCTTGTATTGCGATTTCAAACTGCTGACGCGGAATCAAATCTCTCAGTTTTTTGCAAATTTTCCTTCCCAAATCCTGCGCATTGTCGCGGTGAATGATTGCACTTAATGCATCAACCCCTTTGCCATTCAGCATGATATCCATCTTTACCAACTTGCTCTCCTTGTAACCCAAGGGGGAGTAGTCGAAACTGGCGTATCCTTTTGAAATCGACTTCAATCGATCGTAAAAATCAAAAACGATTTCAGCCAATGGCATTTCAAAATTCATTTCTACGCGATCACTAGTTAGGTAGATCTGATTTGTAAGCATACCCCTTTTGTCCAAACACAATGTCATGATTGGACCAACAAATTCAGACTTTGTAATTACACTTGCCCGGATGTATGGCTCTTCAACGTAATCAATTTTTTCAGGTGGTGGCAGATCTGTTGGGTTATTTACTAAAACTTCTTCCCCTTTGGTTGTGTAAGCAACATAACTTACGTTGGGAACGGTTGTGATAACGGTCATGTTGAATTCTCGCTCTAGGCGCTCTTGGATAATTTCCAAGTGAAGCATGCCCAAGAATCCACAGCGAAAACCAAATCCCAATGCAGCCGAACTTTCTGGTTCAAACACTATACTCGCATCGTTCAGTTGTAGCTTGCCCATGGCCTCGCGGAGCTCTTCAAAATCTTCGGTATCCACGGGGTAAATCCCTGCAAAAACCATAGGCTTTACATCCTCAAACCCATCGATCGCAACCGCAGCCGGATGCAATTTGTCCGTTAACGTATCGCCCACTTTTACTTCTTTGGCATCTTTGATCCCAGAAATAATATATCCCACATCCCCAGCACAAACTTCTGCGCGAGGTGATAAATCCATTTTTAATATCCCCACTTCATCCGCAAAATATTCGCTCCCTCCGTTCATGAAGCGAACGTGCTGGCCTTTTTTTAACTTGCCATCGATCACCCTGAAATAAGCGATAATTCCACGGAAAGAGTTAAATACGGAATCAAATATCAACGCTTTTAATGGCGCAGTGATATCGCCCTTGGGTGCTGGAACCCTCGCTACAATGGCTCTCAAAATGTCGTGCACGCCTTGGCCTGTTTTGCCGCTGGCCACAAGGATACTGTCGCGATCGCAACCAATCAAATCCACAATTTCATCTTTGACTTCCTCTGGCATTGCTCCAGGAAGGTCGATTTTGTTCAAAACTGGTATGATTTCAAGATCGTGTTCCAATGCCATGAACAAGTTGCTAATTGTTTGTGCTTCAATTCCTTGAGATGCGTCTACAATGAGTAACGCTCCTTCACAAGCGGCGATACTTCTACTCACTTCATAGCTAAAATCAACGTGGCCGGGGGTATCGATCAAATTCAAAATATACTTTTCGCCATCCAGTTCATAATTCATTTGGATTGCGTGGCTTTTGATTGTGATACCGCGTTCGCGTTCGATATCCATATCGTCCAATACTTGGGCTTGTAAGTCGCGCTTACTCACGGTATTGGTATACTCTAACAGTCGATCGGCAAGTGTGCTTTTGCCATGGTCGATGTGGGCGATGATACAGAAATTACGAATGTTTTGCATGAAGCGATTAAAAGAATCGCAAATATAACCCTAGAATCCCTTGGTTGGGATGTTTGCTGCGGGGAATTTTAGCAGAACCTCAGATTGCGTTGAGTTGTTCAACGATGGCAAAAACTGCGGGACAAATTTCAATGTTATGGTGTGCCAATGCCAAATGGGTGTGCATTTTACGATGATTGGTATGCGGGAATTCTCGACAAGCTTTTGGTCGATCTTCATAAACGGAGCAAGAATTGTCATCCGAGAGGAAGGGGCAGGGAGTAGATCTCATCGCATACAGCCCATCTGTGTCAATTTCTAAATATTGGGTAACAAAATCGCCCGGCTTCAGTTTCAATCGAGACGACAATCGTTCGATGTCTTTTTCAAAGAGCATGGGTGCCGTTGTTTTGCAACAATTTCCGCAATCCAGGCAATCAATTTTTTTGAAGGCTTTCTCGTGTAATTTTTCAAATTGCTCATCCAAATCACGGGGCGGACGCTGTTTTAGGCGCTTCAATGTAGCCCGCATCACCTTGCCATGTTGAAAAACAAGTTTTCTTAGGGCGATGGGTTCCGGCACTTTCATCGGCGGAACTACAGGTTTGACGTGCTTCAAAGGGTTGCTCATGACTTATTGATTGTATTTGTTCAAGTGTTTGAGCATTACTTCCATGTCCTTGGGATATGGCGCTTCAAGTACCAGATCTGTTCCGTCCGGGGCTTGGATTCTCATTTGCTTGGCATGTAAAGCAAAACGCTGAATCAACGGGGTGTCGGTTCCGTGCAATTTTCTCTTTACCCAAGAAAGCATTGGTATGTCGCTCCCGTATAAAGTATCAGCGGCGATGCAAGCATTTTGACTTTGAAGATGGACTCGGATTTGGTGCAATCGGCCTGTTTTTGGCTCGCATTCCATAAGGGTAAAGTGTTTGAACACCTGTAGCGATTTGAATCTTGTTTGTGCGGGCTTGCCGTTTTTTCTGTCGATTCGAATCTTTCCGAGCTGCTCTGCAATGATGGGCAAGTCAATCCATAGGTCGTTGAAATGCAATTGGCCATTGACAATGGCGTGATAGATCTTATGGACTTTTCGATGTTCGAATTGCATAGAGAAATGTCGATAGGCTTCGGGGTTTTTCGCAATCAGCAGTAGCCCTGAAGTTTCCCTGTCTATCCGATGGCAAAGAATGGCATCGGGCCATTGGTTTTTAGCCCATTCTTGAACCGATTGCGCAGTGTATTTTCCGCGTTCCGGTAAGGAAGGCACGAAGGCGGGTTTGTTGATGGCAACCCAATCCTCTGCTTGGTCAACGATTTGTATTTTCCCAATCTGAGGTCCCCGTTTCCTGGGGTCAACCGCGGGTTCATCGTCCTCGAATTCGTCGATGATTTCAATGTCGTCTAGATTGATCATGGGTCGATTATCCGTTTTTCAGACTCTGACGAATTTTGGAAAGTACATTTTTGGTTTGCTGCGGAAAATCGCCATCCATCATCCAATTATAATAACCGGGCTCGTTCATTAAGATTTCTCTCACGGTTTTTCCACGGTGTTTACCAAAATTGAAAACGATTTCCTTTTTCTCATTGTAAACCAAACGACCTGCCAAATCGGCCAGTAGATCCTGTCCTGTGAGGTTGTGCAGGGCTTCTATATCTTCTGGTAGGTCTGTGTATTTTTCCATTTGGGCTTTGATAATCTGCCACGTTGCGATGGTATCCGCCTCAGCGCTATGAGCGTTTTCGAGGGTCCGTTCACAATAGAATTTATAGGCAGCGCTTAATGTCCGCGGCTCTTTCATGTGATAAATTCTTTGGGCATCCACGAATTTGCATTGTTGTACATCTATTTCAATATGGGCCCGGAAAAACTCTTCCACCAGCATCGGAAAATCAAATTTGTTGGAGTTAAACCCACCAAAGTCACAATCGCGGATAAATTGACTGATTTCAGCGGATAAATCTTTAAAACTTGGCTTGTCGGCCACGTCTTCATTTGTGATTCCGTGAACCGCTGTTGCCCCGGCCGGGATTGGCATTCCTGGATTGATTCTGTAGGTGCGCAGCTCCTCTCTAAAATCAGGATAAACTTTGAGTAGGCAAATTTCAACGATGCGGTCGTGGGTGACATTTACACCGGTGGTTTCCAAGTCAAAAATTACCAAGGGTCTGCGTAGGGTTAACATATCTTTCAAAATTCGGTGCCACGCGGTGGCTTTCCAAATTTGCCTTGGGAAATACACGTTTAAATATCAACATCGGGTATCTTTGTACAATGCGGTTTGATATCATTTCAGCGGTGCCAGATTTGTTGGGTGGATTGTTGGGTTATAGCATTCCCAAACGGGCGTGCGACAAAGGTTTGGCGGAGATACATATTCATAATTTGCACGATTATGGTTTGGGGAAATACAAACAAATCGATGATACACCTTTCGGTGGTGGGGCAGGGATGGTGTTGATGCCGGAACCCTTGAGCGCTGTGATTGAAAAGTTGAAATCGGAACGAGAATACGACCAGGTGATCTATATGACACCCGATGGCATGCCACTCAAACAGGGATTGTCGAACCAACTGAGTCTCGGCGAAAATATTATGCTTATCTGTGGCCACTACAAAGGCATAGATCATAGAGTTCGCGATTTGTATGTCACCATGGAAATTTCCCTAGGCGATTTCGTTCTGAGTGGTGGTGAAATTGCCGCCGCCGCTGTCGTAGATTCCGTTGTTCGTCTGCTTCCCGGAGTTTTGGGCGATGAAGAAAGTGCTTTGAGCGATTCGTTTCAAGACGATCTACTCGCACCGCCACTGTATACAAGGCCTGAAGTGTTTCAAGGGGTTCGCGTACCGGAAGTCCTGACCACCGGAAATCATCCCAAAATCGCTCAATGGAAACATGAGCAAGCGTTGGAGAGAACGATGCGGTTGCGACCCGATTTGTTGGGCGATGAAGAAGTGTGAAAGTTAATCGTTTAAATGAATCAAGCCGTCGGGCAATTCCATGTAAATACAAGAATCAACATCGTTGATGCGTGTAATCCACGATTCCACCAATGGAATTAACACCTCTTGCGCTGATGATGCAGGGGCTTCGGTTTCGGATTGTGCTGCTGTTGGCTGTATTTGCAACTCTTGTCCTACAACCGTTAACATCGGACCTTGTGGCAATTCATCAACCTGCGTGATGGTTCCTTGGAATCCCGAAGTCTGGTCGATTACTCCGAAACCTACGAGTCCGTTGATGCTAGGGATGACCGACATTTTTTTACTGGCAGGTACGCCAAACGACAGGCCAATGAGTGCTTTGGCCTTTTCTTCCGTGTCGATCCCTTTGAGCTTAATTAATTCTTGGGTCTTGTTTACATCGGTAATGCAAAAGGGAACCCCTTTTCCGTCGATTACGACAAATAGGTAGTTCCCTTTCGATATGATTTTGTTTGATGTTGCGAAGCATTCGATAGATAATCTTCCATCGTAACCATGTTTACTATGTATTTTACCTACCAAGGTGAGCGGCGGCGGCAATACATTCATGGTGCTTGCAATTATTCAGCAGCAGGAGCNNGGAGCGTCGTCGGCAGCAGGAGCCTCTTCAGTAGCGGCCTCTTCGGTAGCAGGAGCTTCTTCAGCAGCAGACTCTTCGGTAGCAGGCGCTTCCTCAGTAGTAACTTCTTCTTCAGCAACTGGATTTGCAGCGGCTTCAGCTTCGGCCAATTTCGCAGCCAATTTCGCTTCAGTAGCAGCTCTACGCTTTGATTCAGCAGCCAAACCTTCAGCTTTTGCTTTTTGAGCAGCGCTTGACAAGTTTGATTTTTTCGCTTCAATGCGTCCAGCTTTTTCTTCCAACCAAGTTGCGAAGCGCTTGTCGGCTTCTTCTTGGGTGATAGCACCTTTGTTTACACCTACCTGCAAATGCTTCTTGTAAGCAGCACCTTTGTAGCTTAAAATCGCTGCAGCAGTGTCGGTTGGTTGAGCACCGTCTAACAGCCATTGGGCCGCGCGGTCTACGTTAAGTTCAATTGTAGCAGGATTGGTGATGGGGTTGTAACTACCGAGTTTCTCGATAAATCGGCCATCCCTCGGAGCACGTGAATCCGCCACCACAATGTGAAAGAAAGCTCGTTTCTTTCTGCCGTGTCTTTGCAATCTAATTTTGGTTGCCATGTCTTTATTGTGTATTTTTTTAATCCCGGTTTCTCCAAAACGGGGGTGCAAATATAGTGAAAAGGTCCGTAATAACCAATGGGTTAATAATTACCAAGTCTAATTGCTCTTGGACTTTATTATATTTGAAGTTTATGTTTTCCAAAACCAAAGAACAAATGAGCAGATTGGGTTTCGCAAGAATTCTGGTTTTGGTGATTTTGGGATTCACCCATGGTTTGTTTTCTCAAGTGCCTTTTGTAAAGCATGATGTCTTTCAAACGCATTATTTTATTGAAAACAAGGGTCAAATCCATGGACTGTATAAGTCGATTCCGGACGTTAAATTTACCCTGGAAGAAGGTCTTGCGGATTATTTAATCACGAAAGATGGCATTGCCTACGTGAGCCAAACGCCTCAGATTCTTGAAAACTCGGACGAAGAAGAGGGGTCCGAATCATATGCTGAAGAGGATGAGGAATCGAAAATTCAAATTGACACAGCGCTACTATTTCAAGAGTTCTTATTTCATAACAAGCAGTTTGATGTACTATTGGAGTCGAAATCAAGCCACTATTTCTCCTATTTAGAGCCCCGATTTAGGTCCTATGGATATAAAAAGATTACGTTCAAGAATTACTACAACTCCATCGACTTGGTTTTTGTTTTGGCGGAAAAAGGCAAGGGCCTGAAATATAGTTTTGTTGTTCATCCGGGAGGGGACCCCAATCAAATTCAATGGCGATACAAAGGCGATTCGATTCGATTCGACGCATCTGCCCAAAATCAATTCATTGTGATGTCGAATGGCATCCAATTGAAAGAGTCCGGATTGCAGTTGATTGCCCCAAACTCTGTAATCCTCGGGGCCAAGTATCAAATCAAAGGGGATGTTTTTAGTTTCGCTTTTCATGATTCCATATCGCAGTTGGAGAAATTGAATTGTATTCAAAAGGGTTTTGAAATCGATCCCTTTGTGACCATTCAAGCCAATGCCTTTTATTTTCCTCGGATGGTGAACGAGCATATCGTGAATTCCGATTATGATGCATTTGGCAATGTGTATTTTTATGGTGCCGGACTCGGTTGGCGACAAAAAGTTTGCAAATACACGCCTGAAGGGACATTGTTGTGGACAGTTGTAGGCACACCGATGAATGTCTATATGCGCTTCAACTCTGGCCCATACGGAACAATTCGAGTGGATCGTTGCAACGGTAAAATTTACTGCATGGCTGGTTCTGGCCCGCCTGCCTATTGGAGAATTTCCACCGATGGAGAAAATGACCACTACTGGTCCAAGCCTATCGAACCTGAGCCAAGTAAAGAATTTTTCGATATCAATTTTGTGACAAAACTCAAAAGTGTGGCGTTTTATTGCGGAGCACACAAGAAGAATACTGCGGTTTATAACGTTGTTGATTCATTCCCCATCGCAAGGGAAGTGTGTGTTACAAAAGATTCAACTGTTGGTATTGGATCGCCCATCGCAAAAAATGGAAGAGATTACGTGCATTCAGCAATCGATGATTTTGGAAATAGTTTTGCTCTTCTCGCCCAGGGTATTGACGCTCAAAATGGCATTTACAACTATTCCAATAAGCTCGTTCGCATCGATGAGGATTTTACGAAAACCCATTGGGAGAAAAAATGGGGTTTTACTTCATTTTGGGAGTATTCAAATTGTGTAGTGATTTCTAATCGAGTCAAGCAAACTGCCTACAGTAAGTGGTATGTCCACAATCGGTTTAATGCATTGGCGGTGTACGATCAATATGTGTATGTATTTGATGGAAAGCACTTCGCTGCGTTTGACAAAAAAGATGGAAGTCGCTTGGCCGTAGATTCAATCGCTCATTTACCCATAGTTCAAAACAGCGGAATGGCAGTAGACTCATGCAATAACTTGTATCTGGGTGCCGATAGTGGAAGGGTTTACGTCTATCGTTTTGATGGAAAACAGTTTAATTCTGTGAAGGTGATTCAAGTAATTGCCGATACAACACGCAATTGCAGGGTTTATGATGTGGTATACAATTACGATGCCCACATGATTTATGTGTCGGGCGATAGCTTTGCAGCGGCAGTGGATTGCGGAACGCCATGTGGGAATAAAATTCGACTTGAAACCAGCAGTTATCGCAGTTGCGGCGACCCCCTTTGGGCGAAAATTATCAATCCTGATAGCACTTTAACCTATACGTTTGAGTGGAGAAAACCCCTGAAAAATGAATTGGTAAGGTCGGTTACGGGCAAATATAAATTTGGCGACACCCTGAGTAATCTCACTACAAATACAAATTATCGACTTTACATTTTTGTGTCCCCATTCTGTACCGGGACATTTAAAACTAAGAATTTTGAGGTGCGTAGTTCTTTTGATAGTGCGATGAGTCTAAACATTTGTGAAGGCGATACCCTGGTGCATAACGGCAAGCGATCTTTCCAAACTGGGAAATACATCGACACGCTAAAGACGTATTTTGGTTGCGATTCAATTGTTACTTATAACTTAAAGGTGTTATCCCGCAGTTTTGTTGATTCGTCTGCCAATATTTGTTTGGGCGATAGTGTTGTGATGTGGGGTCGAGCTTTCCGAACAAGTGGAATTTATCGCGACACACTTATCAATTATTTGGGTTGCGATTCCATTACGACATTGAAATTAAGAGTATCATTCGATAGTACCTATCAAGCCCTTTCTATCTGTCTGGGCGATACAATTTGGGTGGGAAGTCGTGCATATTCAACATCAGGTTTTTACAGAGATACGCTTCGAAGTAGTAAAAATTGTGATTCCTTGGTTTTGACACAATTGACAGTCAATTTGCCCGCAACTACCTTAACTCAGCTCGTTTTCTGTAATGTAGATTCCTTGAGTTATCGGGGTAAAAACTATGCGCTGCCGTTTAAGTTGAGAGATTCACTACAAACCTGGCAGGGTTGCGACTCGATATTTTTATTGGAAGTTGATGGTCATTGGGTGAGGGCGGATTTTGATATAGATTCTACGAATTTTCCTGAATATCAGTTCCAGGATAAATCAACGGGTGCCAAATCACACGATTGGGATTTTGGGGATCTTTGGCGTTCCAATTTGAGTTCGCCTGTTCATACCTATGTGAAATCATATCAGCGTATCAAATACAAGGTTTGTTTGGTTGTAGAAGATGCCTATGGTTGTCGAGATACTATTTGTAAAGAATTATGGGTGAGGCCGATGAAGGATGTTTTTATTCCTGAGGGTATTTCGCCCAATGGGGATGGGGTAAATGATTCATTGGACTTTATGGGACTATGGGCCTTTCCTAATGCCGAATGGACAGTATTTAATCGTTGGGGACAGGTTGTGTTCTCTGCGGATGCAAAAAATCCAAAATCATGGACCGGTCGCTGCGAGGCCAACGGTTGTAACGGCGGACTTCTGCCGGAAGGGGTCTACTTTATCGTATTTGATTATCACGATGGCGTTCATGAAAGAGTGTCGGCCAATATCTATTTGAAGCGATAGTTTGAGTCGTTCACGACTTGGCGGCCCATTTTTGATTTTTACATTTGCCCATCATCCACATCATGGATGAATTTGACTACACCGGACATGAATACTTTTTGATCGTCCCACATCGACAAATGGCTTCCATTGGGGCAATAGAGGAAGCGGCCGTTTTTTACCAATTTGCTCTGTTCTTCCATCGCTTTGGGGTCCATCGTGTCGAACTTGGCGCCAATCATTAAAGTAGGAACTTCAATTTCATGCAATCGATTTTTTATGTCCCACTTTGCCAATCTACCGCTGATGCCAAACTCGCTGGGTCCTTGCATCATTGTGTAAATTTCACTGTTGACGTGTTTGAAGGCTCTGTTCATTCCGTCGGGCCAATTTTTAAGTCTACAGATGTGTTCGTGATAGAAATTGGGGAGCAAAAGTTCCATGTAACGCGGATTGTTGTAGTCGTTTTTTGATTCTATGGCTTTGATTTCCGCAAGAACTTCGGGTTTCATTTGTTTTGAAAGTACCTCATCGGCATATTTTCCATATTCTGGCGCGCTAGCCATCATGTTGGAAACGAGAAGTCCTTTGAGATTTTTTTGATACTTTAAGGCGTATTCCATTGCTAAAATACCGCCCCAAGAATTGCCCAAAATATAGAAGTTGCTTGCGTCTGCGCCAATCGCCTTTCGAACTTGTTCTACTTCTTCCACAAATCGCGCATTGGTCCAAAGGCTGCTGTCTTTGGGTTGGTCACTGTAATATGAACCTAGTTGATCATATTCATAAAATTCAAACCCTTCGCGCTGAAAGAAAGTCTCAAAACACTCCATGTATTCATGGGTCATCGCGGGGCCGCCGTGCAGAAGTAGGACTTTGATTTTACTGTTATTGCCAAATCTTTTGGTCCATACATTGAATTTACCCACTGGTGTTGAAATGGGAATCATTCGCACACCTGCAGATTCAATGCTGTCGCCGTAATTGAAATAGTCCGTTGCAATTTTCTCCTGATGGGTCTTGTTCTGATTACAGGAGGAGAGAATGAAAAGGATGAGGCAAAACAGGATTTTTTTCATCTAATTATAGTTCGTAATTGGTGTATGTTCGATTTTTTTATGTCTTCAAGTGATTCAATTCCGGCGATTAAAAATCTCAGTCTTTTGTTATTCAAATAAATAAGGCTCTTGATTGGCAATTAAGATTTCAATATTGTTTAGGACGCGCTTCATGTATGTTCTCCAAAACAACTTAGTAAAAAGCCAATTTAACGGATATAGTAAGGCATTGGATGAATGCATTGTGTAGGTATAGGTAATCAAGATTTTATTGTCTCCGATGGATTTTGTGTTCCATTCGCCGGTGAATTTAGTGAAGCTTAACATCCAAGCTTGAAAATTGCTAACTTCAATTTTCCATGAAACATTTTCATTTCTTTCTAACACGGAATCTATGGATGCGAAACCACCAGGTTGTGTTAAAGATTTGGCTGCGTACACTTTTTTTGTCGATCCAACTTTGCCCCAATTCTCATCATCTGTAGTGTGAGTCACGGCTGGCATGATGCCAAAGCCCGTATGGATTTTTGAAACATCGCAGAGCATAGGAGTTTTAAATGCCCGTTCTAAAGTGCAATGGTATACTCTTAATAGGGAAGTTTTTGTAGTAAAGTGTCCCATGGTTATGTCATTTATGGTGATTGTCTAATAGTTTGCTATTGGGGAATATAAATATTTTTAATTCGACGTTAATGATTCATTGAAGTACATATTATTCCATCATCAATTACAATATCCGCATTTTGGCAAATTTCAATACCAGGGTTTTTTGTCCCATTTGGTCAAATTGTACGATGGCTTTTGCATTGGATGCATCGCCTTCGATGCTAATGACCTGGCCAAATCCAAATCGTTGGTGCTGGACTTTGTCTCCTACTTTCAATCCACTGATATCCCCCTCAACGAAATTTGGGTCGATCGGCGGAACTGG
>DDYM01000069.1:10759-24485 GCA_002347985.1 Bacteroidetes bacterium UBA2234 | reverse complement strand
TTTTGGCGTACGCCTCGGGTAACATTAAGGTGGCTGAATACTTGAACATCATTTACGTACCCAACTCTGGGGAAGTTGTAATTTTTATGTCGGCCGTGATTGGTGCTTGCCTTGGCTTTTTGTGGTACAACGGCTATCCCGCTCAAGTTTTCATGGGCGATACAGGCTCTATGGCTTTGGGTGGCGCGATTGCCGCGGTAGCGATAATTATCAAGATGGAATTGCTATTGCCAATTCTTTGCGGAGTTTTCTTGGCCGAAAGCGGCTCTGTAATTCTGCAAGTGGGTTATTTCAAATACACCAAAAAACGCTTTGGCGAGGGCAAACGCATCTTTTTGATGTCGCCCCTCCACCACCATTTCCAGAAAAAGAACATTCCTGAGAGCAAGATTACGATCAGATTTTGGTTGGTGACAATCATTCTGGTATTGGCAACGATCGCATTGATAAAACTGCGTTGAGAAAGAGATTGGTCATATTGGGAGCTGGCGAAAGCGGTACGGGGGCCGCAGTTTTGGGCGCAGCCCAAAACTGGGATGTTTTCGTATCCGACAAAGGCAAAATTGCACCCAAATACCAAGACGAACTCAACCTTCACAACATCGCTTGGGAACAAGAACAACACACAGAGGAGAAAATTCTCAACGCCGATTGCATCATAAAAAGCCCTGGAATTCCAGACAAAGCCCCCATCGTGCAAGCCGCCAAAGCCAAAGGCATTGAGATGATCGATGAGCTGGAATTGGCCTATCGGTATACCAAGGCCAAAATGATTGGCATCACTGGAACCAATGGCAAAACCACAACTACGCTTTTGACCTACCATTTGCTTCAGCAAGCCGGACTCAACGTGGGCCTGGCGGGAAATATCGGTAGATCCTTGGCCAGACAAGTGGCGCAACAATCCTTCGATTACTATGTGGTTGAAATCAGCAGTTTTCAACTCGACTACTTGGACACATTCACTTGTGAGATTGCCATTTTATGCAACATCACACCCGATCATTTGGATCGCTATGACTATCGGTTGGAAAACTATGCCGACAGTAAAATGCGCATCACTCGAAATCAGAACGCAAACCAACACTTTATCTACTGCGCCGACAATGAACTCACCTTGGAAGCCATGGCAAGAAATCCATTTGGCGGACATGCAATTCCATTCAGTTTAACGCAAAAATTTACCGAAGGCGCGTATGCCGAAGGTTCCATCATTCATATTCATTCAAAAGAAAACTACACACTCGATATGCAAGAATTTACACTACGTGGGCAACACAACACCTACAACAGCATGGCCGCAAGCATTGCAGCTAGTTTAATGGATGTTCGCAAGGACAGCATCCGCGAAAGCTTTGGAAACTTCCAAAACGCAGAACATCGACTCGAATTTGTTCAAAAGGTTGGCGGTGTGGATTACATCAACGACAGTAAGGCAACCAATGTCAATTCCGCTTGGTACGCCCTCGAAAGTATGGATCGTCCGGTCATTTGGATTGCAGGCGGCATCGACAAAGGCAACAACTATGCGGATCTGAAGCCATTGGTAAAAGGCAAGGTTAAGATGATCATTTGCCTGGGTTTGGACAATATCAAGTTGCATCAAGCATTTCAAAGCGATGTGGACTTAATCATCAACACCAGCAGTGCAAAGGAGGCCGTTCACGTTGCTTCTCGCATGGCGGAAGG
Organism: Bacteroidetes bacterium UBA2234; assembly: GCA_002347985.1. Lineage (GTDB taxonomy): Bacteria > Bacteroidota > Bacteroidia > NS11-12g > UBA955 > UBA955. The sequence goes on along the minus strand of DDYM01000069.1, from coordinate 22,796 downwards.
TGGAGATGTAGTTCTATTGTCGCCCGCTTGCGCCAGTTTTGACCTGTTCGATAGTTACGAGGATCGCGGCAGACAGTTCAAAGAGGCCGTGAGAAACTTATAATTCCAAACCTCCAAAAGGCGATTCATCAACAACAAAAACCCGAAATAAAGAAGCAAGATGCAGGCAAATTTCACCTCACGATTTAAGGGCGACCGATGGATTTGGTTTGTCATCATCATCCTATCGTTGTTGGGCATTTTGGCCGTATACAGCGCTACAGGAACCCTCGCCTATTCAAAAAGAGGGGGAAATACCGAATTCTACTTCTTACGCCATACCGGTTTCTTGTTGATAGGATTGGCATTGCTATATCTCACCCATCACATCCCTTTCCAGTACTATTCGCGACTATCGCAGATATTGCTGCTCATATCGATCGGGCTATTGTTTTTAACACTGTTTATTGGATCAGAGATCAACAATGCCACGAGGGTAATCCCTATTCCTCTGTTGGGCATCACTTTTCAGCCATCAGATTTGGCCAAGCTCTCACTGGTTATGTACATATCGAGATATTTAAGTAAAAACCAGGAGGAGATTGATTCGCCAAAGGTCTTTTGGACCACGTTAGGATATATTTTGGCCGTCGTTATTCTGATTGCCCCTGAGAATTTGAGTACCTCATTGGTGGTATTTGTCACCTGCGGACTCCTCATGTTTATTGGCCGTGTGAACTTCAAGTACCTAATGATATTGTTCATTAGCGGGGTGGTTACGATTGGATGTTTGGTAGTTGTGTTATTAAACATCAATACAGAGGGAATGGAGAGCAACCGGATCCCAACATGGAAAAAACGGATTGAAACCTATACCGGCAAAGACGATGGCACTGGCAATTACCAGCAGTTGCAGTCGAAAATTGCAGTTGCCACAGGTGGCGTATTTGGCAAAGGGCCGGGCAATAGCACGCAAAGAAACTACCTTCCACACCCCTATTCAGATTTCATTTTTGCCATCATCATTGAAGAATATGGCTTGGTGGGCGGATTCATTGTTGCGGGTTGCTTTTTGATTTTGGTTTTCCGATGTCTCAAAATTGTGGTGGAAAGCCCGCGCGCCTTCGGCGCGCTCGTGGCCATGGGATTGGGACTCTCAATGAGCCTTCAAGCCTTCGTAAATATGGGCGTCGCCGTGGGCCTACTTCCCGTTACCGGACTCACCATCCCACTTGTCAGCATGGGAGGAACCAGCCTATTCATGAATAGCATCGGCTTTGGAATCATCCTCGGAATTTCCAAATACGTGCAAGAAGAAAAACAACAACAAGAAGAAGCCCTTACCGCAGGCGTATCTTAACTCAGCAGCCATGTCCACCAACCAAAAAAATACAACCCCAACCCAAAATTCGCCAAAATTTATTTTGAGCGGAGGAGGAACTGGCGGACATATTTTTCCCGCGGTTGCCATCGCCAATGCGCTGAAAATAAAATTCCCTCAAGCACAATTTCTCTTTGTGGGTGCCATTGGCAAAATGGAAATGGAGAAAGTGCCAAAAGAAGGCTTCGAAATCGTGGGACTTCCCATCGAAGGACTCAAACGCTCTGCCTCACCCAGGAATTTGATCGTACTACTTAAAACGCTTCAAAGTTTTTGGAAAGCGCGAAAACTACTCAAAGAATTTCAACCCACCGCGGTAATCGGCACCGGTGGATATGCCAGTTTACCCATTTGCTTCATGGCCTCAAGATTGGGCTACACCACCATCTTACAAGAACAAAATGGATTTGCAGGCCTAACCAATCGGTTGGTTGCCAACAAAGCTGCCCTCATTTGCACCGGGTTCCCAAACATGGAGAAGTTCTTCCCCGCTGGCAACTGGGAGTTTACAGGAAATCCTGTACGACAGAATATCATCGAACTTGGCAAGAAACTCAACGTCGTCCAGAAACTGGATTCCACGAATGGCGTAGATTCTAAGCATGAATTGGATGCCGAAAATGTCTCATGTAAACAAAAATTTGGCCTTCAACCCAACCTACCCGTACTTTTTATCACTGGCGGAAGTCTTGGTGCGCGGACCATCAATCAAACGATATTCAACAATCTCGTTCAACTAATCGAAGCCAATATTCAGATTATCTGGCAAATGGGTCTGCCCTTCGCAAAATCCCACGGAGAGCAAATTCATCAAATCATTGAAAGCAACCCCGACCTGTTCCTAGCCCCCAACGCACCTAGAATTTTCCATGCCCCTTTCATATACGATATGGACGATGCGTATCACGCAGCGGATTTGGTTATTTCCCGCGCCGGAGCCATCAGCATTTCCGAAATCACCGTGGTAGGAAAGCCATCCATTTTGGTGCCATCACCCAACGTAACCGACGATCACCAAACCAAAAATGCACAGGTGTTAAGTCAACTGAACGCTGCGATGTTAATCACCGACAAAGACGCACCACATACCCTAATAACCACTTGCATCGAGCTGATAAAAGATACGAAAAAAATGTCGGAAATGCAAGAAAAACTGACGCAAATCGCCAAGCCCCAAGCAACCGAAACCATCGCCAACCGCATCGCGAGTTTTATTGAAAAAGCAAATCCATGAACCCAACAAAACTCATACGCGAATACAATCAGGCCTATTTCTTAGGAATTGGGGGCATCGGCATGAGCGCCATTGCCAGGTACTTTCTGCAAATCGGATTGCCGGTGATGGGGTACGATAAAACACCAACTCCACTGACTACCGCCTTGGAAAAGGAAGGAGCGATAATCAACTACAACGACCAATTGGATGCATTGCCGATGTTGGTTCAACGGGACTTGGAAAACACCCTCATTATCCTCACGCCTGCCATACCGAAAGACCACGCTCAATGGCTTTGGCTCATCGAACAGAAAGCAACAATTTTGAAACGAAGCGAAGTCCTTGGTCAGATCGCCAGGGGTGGCTATTGCATCGCTGTGGCTGGAACCCATGGAAAAACAACAACTTCCACGCTTATTGCCCACTTGTTGCATGAGTGCAATATCAATTTCACCGCATTCTTGGGTGGTATTAGCGCGAACTACAATACCAATTATATCCGTAAAACCGATGGCATAAATTATCAACCAAAGGGGAACAACGAAAAAGAAAACAACTCAATTCATCCATCCGATCGGAATAACGAGGCCAAGGAAATCATTGTCTTGGAAGCCGATGAATTTGATCGCAGCTTTCATAGACTCAACCCTGATTTGGCTGTAATCACCGCGATCGACCCGGATCATTTGGACATTTATGGAACCCCAGAAGCTTTTGAACAAGCATTTGTTGATTTCACCCACCTCATTCAACCCAATGGTGGATTGATGATTCAGGAGAAATTAAAAATCGCAATTGCAAAAAACATAAAATCTCATACCTACGGCACCAGTGAAACGGCCAATTATCAGGCCAAGGACGTGCACATCAACCAAGGAGATTTTTGCTTTACTCTTACCCACAATCAAACCGAAATTGCTCCGTTTCGATGCGGACTACCCGGCCACCACAACGTACAAAACGCTGTCGCCGCACTGGGTATCTGTCAGGGATTTCTGGGCCTTGATATTGCATCGCTACAAAAAGGCATCGCCAGTTACAAAGGCGCAAAACGGAGATTCGAATATGTTCACAAAACAGAGAACTACGTAGTCATCGATGATTATGCGCATCATCCCGAGGAGCTCAACGCCATTATTGGATCGGTTAGAACCCTTTATCCAGACCATCAAATTACGGGAATTTTCCAACCGCATTTGTTTTCTCGGACACAAGATTTCGCGCAAGGATTTGCTGATAGTTTATCTCAATTGGACCAAGTATGGCTGATGGAAATTTATCCGGCTCGCGAAAAACCCATACCCGGAGTTAATAGCGAATGGCTATTAAATATGATTTCCAACCCCAAAAAAACGCTGGTTGACCCGCAAACTGTTTTGGAAAAAATCCAAACGGAAAAACCGCAAATCTTGCTCATCTTGGGAGCAGGGGATATCGACCGTATTGTTCAACCCATTGCCAATTTATACCATAAAATAGATGTCCGCACTCAATAAACGTCAATGGATGGTTGCCGCTCTTGTGGTCCTGCTTGTTGCAGTGGCCATTTTTTGGTCGTCCATCTCCAATACTGCCAAAAATCGATTGGTTGAATCCATGGAAATCACAATTCTCCCCGAAGGAAAAGCGATTTTCTTGAACAAAACCATCATCGCAGATTCCGTTCAAGCATTCATCGGAAACCCCATCGGCAAAAATGCCAACGCCGTTAATATTCGCAAACTCGAAGGTCAGCTCAACAAAATCCCCGCTGTAAAAAAAGCAGAAGTGTATTTGGGCTTAGATGGTTTGTTAAAACTCAAAGTAGAGGAAAGAACACCGGTGCTTTTTGTTCAAAATCTGAAAGGGCAACAATTTTACCTCGACACCAACGGTGTGGTAATTCCCAACACACCCTCTACCAAATTTTGCGACGTGCTAGTGGCCAACGGAAATATCCCTGTTGTGATGGAAGGTGGCAAGATCGTAAGCGGAGAAATCACCCGAAATGTGATGCTGGTAGCGAAATTTATTGCCGCAGACAGTGTGTGGAACGCGCAATTTCAACAACTGTATGTAGATAATTACAACGACGTGATTTTGATTCCCCGTGTAGGAAGACATAGCATTGTTGTAGGCAATGGCGCAAACCTGCCCAAAAAGTTCGAAAACCTCCGTCTTTTCTACGATCAAGGCCTCAAGAGCACCGGCTGGGATCAGTACAAATCCGTGGACATTTCGAACCTTAATCAAGTGGTATGTCAGCGCACCGGCCAAGAAACCATACACAAAGAACCAAAAAAGTCCAATTAATAGAACACCCTTAATCAATACATATGGCTATCAATAACAATATCATCGTAGGACTCGACATTGGCACAACCAAGGTGTGCGCAATTGTGGGTCAAATGGCCGAAAACGGCAAACTAAACATTCTCGGCATGGGTAAAGCCCCAAGCCAAGGTGGAGTATCTCGAGGCATGGTTGCCAACGTTGCGAAAGCAGTGACCGCAATTCAATCTGCCGTAGAAGACGCCATCAAACAAAGTCAGGTACAAGTGAAAACCGTATTTGTAGGTATCGCAGGTCACCACATCAAAAGTCTTCAGCACCGCGGAACCTTGAGCCGCAAACAGTGGGACGTGGAAATTACCGAAGATGAACTCTACAAATTGGAAGTGGAAATGGAGAACTTGGCATTGTCGCCTGGCTTGGAAATCCTACACGTACTTCCCCAAGAGTATCGCATCGATGGCGAAGAAGGAATTAAAGACCCCGTAGGTCGCGTTGGTGTCCGCGTTGAATGCAATTACCACATCATCACAGGCGAAACATCAGCCGCAAAAACCATCTTCATGGCCGTTCGCAGAGCAGGTCTTGAAATCGCCGATTTGATCGTAGAACCCGTTGCGTCCGCAGCCGCTGTATTGAGCGAACCTGAAATGGAAGCCGGTGTTGCCTTGATTGACATTGGTGGTGGTACAACTGACATTTGTATTTTTGATGATGGAGCAATCCGCCATACCGCTATCATCCCAATTGGTGGCGATCGCATCACCAAAGATTTGCAGGAAGCTTTCGGCATTCTGAAAGACCAAGCGGAATTTGTAAAAGTAAATTACGGCAGTTGCTTCCCAACCGAAGCCATGAAAAACGAAGTCGTTGTTGTCCCCGGACTTCCCGGCAGAGCGCCCAAAGAAATTTCATTATATGCCATTTCACAGGTCATTCGTGCCCGCGTGGAAGACATTATACAAAAGGTGGATTTTGAGATCGTTGTCTCTGGAATTCGACACAAATTGGCAGGCGGCATCGTTCTAACGGGCGGCGGTTCATCGATGAAAGACATCACCCAACTTTTCAACTATTTCATTGGCTTAGAAGTACATATTGGTTCGCCTGGACATCGTTTGGGCAAGGCCATGATCGACGAGGTGCGCAACCCGATGTATGCCACAAGTATTGGATTGGTTCTGAAAGGTTTTGAATTGGCAGCCAAGAGCGAAGCCATCCAGTTGAACAACGAGTTTATCGTAAAGCAAGAAGCACCTGTTTCTAGTAACGATGGATTTTTAGACGATGTTGTTGCTGAAATCCCACAAACAGGTCAATTGGATTTCGGAAATACCCCAGAAGCACAAGGCAAAAACGGCTTTGGCATCTTTGGCGGCGGTTGGTTCAATAGCAACAAAGGAATCATCAAAGACATCAAGAATTGGATGCAAGATGGCGAGGACTTCCAAGAATAATCAAAAGAGGAACAGTAAAAAAGTATGATTATGCCAGGATTTGAACCCGCAGTGAATAAAGTACGAGGCAACCTCATCAAGGTCATTGGTGTGGGCGGTGGTGGCAGCAATGCCGTTAACCACATGTTCCGCCATGGAATTGAAGGAGTTGATTTTTATATATGCAATACAGACTTACAGTCGCTCCATAGCAGTCCCATCCCCAATCGCCTGCAATTGGGTGCCCAACTCACCGAGGGTTTGGGTGCCGGATCGATGCCGGACATGGGTGAAAAGGCTGCAATGGAAAATATGGCCCAAATTCGCCAAATCATGGAAGACAACACCAAAATGGTTTTTATCACCGCTGGAATGGGTGGTGGAACCGGAACGGGTGCTGCGCCGGTGATTGCGAAAATCGCCAAAGAGTTGAGTATCCTTACCGTGGGTATTGTGACGCTCCCCTTTGAAGACGAAGGTCCACAACGTATCGGTCAGGCCCGTGAAGGATTAGAAAAATTACGTCCGCATGTAGATGCATTACTTACGATTTGCAATGATCGCATCGTAGATATGTATGGCGACTTAACGATTACCCAAGCCTTCTCAAAAGCCGATGACATTCTGTGCACTGCAGCACGTGGAATCGCCGAAATTATTACCAAACCCGGTCAGATCAACGTAGACTTCATGGATGTACAAACCGCCATGAGAGACAGTGGTAGAGCCATTATGGGAACAGGTATCGCAACGGGCGAGAACCGCGCAGAAAATGCGGTACGTATGGCGTTGGACAGTCCGCTGCTCGACAATACACGAATTCGCGGTGCGCAACATTTGCTTGTCAATTTCACCTACGGCCATAAAGAACCGGTGATGAGTGAAATTTCCAAAGTGAAAAAATACCTTCAAGAAGAAGCGGGAAATACGGCCCACCTAAAAATGGGTATCACCAAAGACGATGGCCTAGGAGAAGACATCGCAATCACTGTGATTGCAACCGGTTTTGAGGCAAAAGAAAACTTGAATGCAGATTTATTCAGCAATCAACAACAAGAGCCTAGCCAAGTATTGCAGAATCCCAATGTCGCCGCGGTTCAAAATCCCTATGGATTTAACGGAGGAAATTTGAATCCGAACGACCGTCCTGCCTACAGCAACGGTGGATTCCAAAACACCAACACAGCGAACCCCGGACTAACAAACAATGGTTTGAATCACAACTGGAACCAAGCTCCTTCGAGCAACACTGCATCGAACAATATATCAGCAAATTCCGGAAACAATCAAGCCAATCTTTTTAGCATACCACAGAATCCAAGCGTTGTCAATCATGTTCCAAGCAGTTTTGGAAATTCCGATAGCGATGAAGATCCGATGAACCCCATCGATGTTACTCCCAAACCCTTCACCGCCGAAGATCCATTTGAAGATCCAATGGCACAAGTTTTCCGCGATACACACTTGGAAAATGGAAGGAACAACAGAGAAACACTACTCGACAGCGACATAGATGTTCCCGCGTATATGCGCCGTGGAATCAATCTTGAAGCCGCCCCTCACAGCCAATCTCAACTGGTGAGTAAAATCACTATTGGCGAGGAAGACCCAATGAATGCACGCGATTTAACGGTAAAACCCAATCGCCACTTGCACGATAACGTGGATTGATAGCCAAAATAATCCAACAGCAAATGAGCCATGCCATTCGGTGTGGCTTTTTTGTTTTATCAAACTTGGCTCGGCGGTATCGAATCGCCTTGGTATAGATCCAAATAATGCTGTGCAATAGATACCGAACTATATTTAGCTAAAGCCGATTTCCTGCTCGCCAATTTCAAGTTCTTTCTTTCGTCTGATCCCATCTGAATGTACGATGCGATGCCCTCAATGAGTGGTTCCACATGCAGTTTCTCAGCCAACCAGCCTGTTTGACCGTCCCCGCTCGACGTAATCATCTCGGGAATCCCTCCCACGGAAAACGCCGCCACAGGCAACCCACAACTCAAACTCTCCATAATTGTTGTTGGCAAATTCTCCTCATGCGATGTAGTTATATAAACATCCGCCTTCCAATACGCCTCTCGCATTTGCTTTGCATCTGAAATAAAACCAAGCTCTTCAACTGCACAATTCAAACCCAATTCACCGTTGGGCAATCGATTTTCACCAACCACCAGCGCTTTGATGTTCTTATAACCGATGTCAACCAAGCCATTGCATACCATCTTAAATTCCGCAAAACCTTTCGCTGGATTACCCAAGTTAGCAGCGGCAAACATCAAAACAAATGGATTGATTTCGCCTGTATCTCGTCCTTCTTCCTTGGATTCAAACGGCTTGAAATAATCTGTATCTATGGGATTGGGAATGACTTGAATTTCAGGAATAGACGAATTTGATCGACCTTTCAGCAGATCATACACAACCCCACTTTGATCCGCTTGATTTTTCAACCAAACACTCGGTGTTACAAATTGAAGTTGCTGAGCCGAAGCAGAAAAAATCCGCTTTTTGGCTGCAAATACTTGACTGGATAGGTCATCTGCATTCGAATGTTTCAAATATTGACAATCCCCGCAGTTGCGATGGAAATTCTCACAACCCCTTGGATGATAGCACCCTCCGGTAAATGGCCACATATCGTGACATGTCCAAACGACTTTCTTACCCAAACCGAGTAACTTTTCCAGTCCATTCAAACTCACAAAACCCTTATTAATCCAATGGAGATGAATAACATCTGCATCCTTTACCACCTGCCAATTGGAAATATTTACACCCGTTTTGCCATGACTGAAGGCAAATCGAATTGTTTTTGATGCTTCAAATCGCAAGAAATCGAGTTTCTCCAAGGCATGCAATCCAAAGGCCCATTTTTTCTTAATCCAAGAATCGGCCCAGAGGTGGAAATCACCTTCTCCTCCATCAAATACCCAATGCTCGCTGTGAACGCCATCAAGACCATTCAATGCATCGTTAAGTCGCTGCGCCGCCACAAATGCACCACCCGAGGAAGACGCATTCAGATGCAATATTCTCAGTGGCTTGGAGTTCATCTTTCGGCGGATTAATTCAAAGGAATCACAGTTAGGTTAACCTTTGCTGGGATTGCCAACGGGATCTGGATCACTCACGCGAAGTGTTTTACTTAGGATGAGTGACAAAAAGAAAGCAACAATCATCAAACCGCCACCTACAAGGTAGGGCAAACTTGAAAACTGATGATATAACACCATCGCAACGAACGGGCCAAATGCGCGTGCCAATGAACTCGTACTTTGCAACAAACCCAACATTCTGCCCTGAGATTCAGGAGGTGTATTTCTACTCACCAAAGAATTGATTGCCGGCATCATCAAACCGTTACCAAGAGACAACAACACTATCGAAATCACTTGAACCACGTAAAACGCTGTTCCCGCCTCCGGCAATGGAATTATCATGAGTCCCATAGCAATGGCCGGGCAGCCCCACAGCAACATCCGTCTCACACCCACTCGCTTCGTGAAGACACCAATTAATCCGCCTTGAACAATCGCCCCACAAATCCCTATGAATCCAAAAATATTCCCGATTCCAGCAGGGGTCAACAAGTACTTTTCTTTCCAAAGCACACTAGAACTGCCATACATCATACTAAAAGCAGCGATGTAAATGAAATTGATGACGAACAATTCTCCGATCACATCCAATCTCCAAACGGTTACCAGTCCTTTGAAAGTATCTGACACATTGCGTTTGTGGGCAGATTTAGATTCTAAACTTTCTGGCAACATAAACCATGCAAGCAAAAAGTTAAGTCCACAAAGGGCAGCGGTAAAAAAACCTACCCATCTCAATCCATGTTCACCACCGGCATGGTATAACCAACCTCCAATGGGCGGACCGAATACAAATCCCAACCCAAAGGCCGCACCAATAATCCCCATGCGCTTTGCGCGATCCTGCGGCGGCGTAATGTCGGCGATGTAAGCTTGAGCCGCGGCGATGTTTGCACTTCCAAATCCTGAAACAATTCTAGCCAACAGTAGGAAAACAAAACTGGAACTCAACCCAAACAAAATGTAGCCAACGATATTGAATAAAATACTCACCAAAAGTATCGGCCTTCGGCCGATACGATCCGACAACGAACCAAAAATGGGTGCAAATAAAAACTGAATGATCGAAAAAGATCCCACCACAACACCTACCGCAACATCCGGATTAAATGGCAATGTAGTTGATGCCGCTAAACTTTTGGCCAAGTTGGGCAGAATGGGAATCACCACTCCAAAACCCAACAGGTCAATAAAAATGGTTAAAAACAGTGTTAAAATTCTTTTATCCTTCATGTGTAAATTTCAATTTGGGGGCAATCCAAGAATCGGACAACGACATTGTTAATCCCTTCTTTTTTAAATCACCCAAACTCTGTGCAAGCATATTCATTGTGGGAGCATCCCTATGTATCTCTCCACTGTCCAAGGCCGCCTGAACTTCCAACTTATTTAAAATACAAATATCGTTGCCCTTCAATACCCAAACCAAGGTGCGCTGAAAAAAATCCAAATCATATTTTTCTTTTTGCGATTGTAGCAAATGAAATACTTTGTCGATGCTACAACCACTCGGTGCTTCCTTCGACTCATCTACAGCAACAACTACCACACAGCGATTCAGCACACAAAAATCAGCCGTAAGATTCTTGCCGTGGGCTTGCCAAGCAAAAACAAACCCAGAAAGTTCGTTTTGAATGGAGGCAAACTCTTTGTCCGATAGTAAACGCTGCGCGCCAAACAACCAAACCCGAGATGAATCAGGAACGGTTAATTGCTCAAGGGAATTGCGCTCTGAACTCAAGGTTACGATTTTAGAGAACCATTTACGATTTCAGCGATATCCAAGACTTGAACTTGATCCTCCTTTTCAAAATGCTTGGTTCCATCGCGCATCATCGTATTACAGAAAGGACAATTCACAGCGATGATTTCAGCGCCTGTTTCCAGCGCTTCTTCTGTGCGGTTCACATTCACCTCTTGATTGCCATTTTCAGCTTCTTTAAACATCTGTGCACCACCTGCGCCACAACAAAAACCATTGGTTTTGCATCGTTTCATCTCTACCAAATCCACATCAAGTCGTTCTATCACCATTCTCGGCGCTTCGTAAATACCGTTGGCCCGACCCAAATAGCAACTGTCGTGATAAGTGATTTTCTTACCTTGATATGCCCCACCTTCGATGGCGATTCTACCCTCATTCAACAATTCATTGATGAGCTGGGTGTGATGTATCACCTCATAATTCCCGCCCAAATTGGGGTATTCATTTTTTAACGTATTGAAGCAATGAGGACAGGCAGTAACGATGCGTTTCACCCCGTATCCATTGAGCACTTCGATATTCTGCATGGCTTGCATCTGAAACAAAAACTCGTTGCCCGCTCGCTTTGCCGGATCGCCAGTACAACCTTCTTCCGCACCCAAAATGGCAAATTTCACCCCGGCCTGGGTCAAAATGTTCGCAAAGGCCCTACTCACGCGCTGGGCTCTTTCATCATAACTCCCTGCGCAACCCACCCAAAATAAAATCTCGGGGGTTTCACCGGCGGAAACATACTCTTGGATCGTTTTTACCGACATCGACATAATGATGCAATTTCGGCCATTGAAAGGATTTGTTCAACGCAAGTATTCCACATCCTGAGACAGTGTATTTATGGAGAAAATTGTTTCTGAGATTGTGATTTTCGTTGACAACAAAAAATGT